>JBAWHK010000298.1:0-2158 GCA_049593795.1 Solirubrobacterales bacterium | reverse complement strand
GCTTCAGGCCGGGCCACTGATGCAGATGCCGGTTTTCATCATCCTGTTCCTCGCCCCGGTATACGTGCCGCAGGACCTGCTCTCGGGCTGGATCGAACCGGCGGCATCGGTTAATCCGGTCACCGCTTCGCTGAACGCGGCCCGCAGCCTGATGGCCGGCGAGCCGACCGGCATCCTGCTCGCCTATGGGATTGCCCTCGGACTGATCGCCGTGATGGCGGTCTGGTCGATCCGCGGACTGCGCAAGGCCGAGATCTCCGGCTAGGCGCGCAGGCCTTCGACCAGGCCGAGCAGTGGTGGTTCGACTTCGGCCCGGGCTTTCACCGGATCATCGGCGTTGGCGACGAGCATTCCGGCTTCCGACATTGCGCCGAGCATCAGGTGGGCGAGCGGCAGGGCCGGTTGGGGGCGCAGAACGCCCAGGTCCATGCCGCCCTGCAGTCCGGCGACCAGCAGGCCGAGTCCGTATCTGAGGTCGATTTCCCGCCACTCCTGCCAGCCGAGGACCGAAGGGGCGTCGACCAGGGCGATCCGGGCTATGTCCACATCGGTGCTGGCATCGAGGAAAGCGAAAACACCGATCCTCAGCATGTCGATCGGGTCTTTTCCGGAGGCCATGGTCTCGCCGATCGAGGCGGTCACTTCCGCTTCGACTTGCTCGTGGACGGCCCGGAAGAGATCCTTCTTGTCTCTGAAATGGTGGTAAAGGGCGCCCCTGGTTACTCCGGCCTGCCGGACGATTTCTTCGGTTGAAGTGCCCCCGTAGCCGCGCTCGACGAAGAGTTTCCTGGCCGTTGCCACGAGCAATGAGCGGGTCGCTTCTCCCTGCTCGACTTTTCCGACACGTTCGGCCATGAGGTGGATGAGACTACCGTGTGGCTTTACATACATACAGTATGTATGTTACCTTTCTGCCGGGATGACCACCAACACAGGAGCCGATATGCCCGACAAGACAGCGGCCGCGTACTGGCGTGACCCGGTACTCGGAGAAAAGAAATCGATCGACCTGCCCGGCGGGCGCATCAACTACTTCGACGTCGGCACAGGGCCGGTGATCGTGTTCGTACACGGAGTCCTCATGAACGCGAACCTCTGGCGCAAACTCGTATCCAGGCTCGCTCCCGACTTCCGCTGCATCGTGCTCGACCTGCCCCTCGGCGCCCACCGGCTGCCGCTGGCCGCCACGGCCGACGCCGGCCCGCTCGAGGTAGCGGCAATGGTGGCCGACACGGTCGAAACACTCGACCTTCAGGACGTCACCCTGGTCGGCAGCGACAGCGGGGGAGCGATCAGCCAGGTAGTCGTGACCAGCAGACCGGAACGGATCGGGCGACTGGTGCTCGCATCATGCGACTACCGCGACACTTTCCCGCCGAGGCTTTTCTCCTATTTCAAACTGCTCGGCACCGTGCCCGGTTCAATTTGGCTGGTGGCCCAGACGCTGCGGGTCCCGCTGCTCAGGCAGACCCCGATCGCGCTCGGATGGCTCACCAAGCGCCGGATCGACCGGGATGCCGAGGATTCCTACACCCTGCCTGCCAGCCAGGACCCGGAAGTCCGGCGGGACATGCGCAACTTCATCCGGAAATCCGACAAGTCGATCACCAACGCCGCAGCGGACCACCTCGGGGAGTTCAGAAAGCCGGCATTGATCGCCTGGTCGGGCGAAGACCGGGTCTTTCCCAAATCCGATGCGGAATCGCTGGCCGCGAACCTGCCCGACTCCCGCCTCGAATACGTGGACGATTCCTATGCTTTCTCGATGGAAGACAACCCCGGCCAGCTGGCGCAGATGATCCGCGATTTCGTGGAGGTACCGGCCGCTGCGTGACCCCGGTCCGAAGTTGCCGGAACCCCGGTGCTAGGTTGCTTTGAATGTCAGATCTGGTTGTACGCAAGGTTGAGAACAAGCGGGACCTCAAGAAGTTCGTAAAAGTTCCCTTCACCGTCCACAAAAACCACGCCGAGTGGGTTCCGCCGCTGATCATGGACCGCATGCAGTTCCTGAACCGCGACAAGAATCCCTACTTCGACCACGCTGAAGTCGAGATGTGGATCGCTGAACGGGATGGGGTGCCGATCGGCCGGATCAGCGCCCAGATCGATCAGAACTGGGATGACTTCCGTGGCGGCAAAGACGGGCAGTTCGGATTCT
>JBAWHK010000297.1:0-2948 GCA_049593795.1 Solirubrobacterales bacterium | reverse complement strand
GACTGGGGTCGTTCCGAAACGATGATCGCGGCCATGGAGCCGATCCTCAACTTTTACTACCGGTACTGGTTCAGGGTTGAAACCGAAGGCATAGAGAACATCCCGGCCGACCGTGGCGCCCTGCTGGTCGCCAACCATTCCGGTGCGCTGCCGCCCGACGCGCCAATGATCATGCAGGCGATCCGCAACGAACACAGTTCACCGCGTCCGCTTTACATGCTGGGCGAACACTGGTTCAAGGGATATCCGGGAATCTCGATGATCGTGAACAAGATGGGGCTGGTCCCAGCCCATCGCGACAACGCCCAGAGGCTGCTCCATGACGAAAACCGCCTGGCCATCGTTTTCCCCGAAGGCCAGAAGGGGTCACGCAAGGTCTACTGGCAGCGTTACCGCCTGCGGCGTTTCGGTCGAGGTGGATTCGTGCGCACCGCGATCAGGGCCCAGGTGCCGATCGTGCCGATCGCCGTTGTCGGTGCCGAGGAAGCGATGCCGATTTTCGCCCACATGAAAACCCTGCAGAAATTGAGCGGCCTCATCTATTTCCCGCTCACCCCTTCTTTCCCGCATTTCGGGCTCGCCGCACCGCTTCTTTACATGCCGGCGAAGTTCAAGATCCGGTTCATGGAACCGATCGACATGTCCCGGTACCCCGTCGAAACAGCCAGCGATCCGGCGGAAATCCAGAACATTTCGGAAACGATCAGGGCCCAGATCCAGCATCAGCTGGACGATATGGTCGGTGACCGCAAATCAGTCTGGATGGGCTGAAGCAGCGCCCGTGAAGGGTGTGGCCGGGCTGACGCCCGTCCTTTGGGATACATTGCTTCCCGTGAGGGGATCACTGCTTTGCGCCACAGCGATATTTGCCGCGGGAGCTTTGCTCTCGGCTTGCGGTACTGAAACGCACCCGAATGAGCCTCGCCCTCCCGTCCCGACGGTGGTCAGCGTGTCCGTCGCCGAGGATGAAATCCTGGTCACCCCGGAGATCGTCGGCAGGCCCGGCGAAATCCCGGTCAACATCAACCAGAACGAAAACACGCCGATCAACCAGGCTGACCCTGATGCCCCGGCAGTAGTTGCCGTTGCGATCTCGAACCTGACAAATCGCGATACCCGACTGGTGCTCGAAGGACCGGTCGACTATGTCGAGACTCTCACCGCCCGCGGATCCGGTTCTTTCCAACGGGCGCTGCCGACCGGCATTTACCGGCTCAGCTCTCCCGCCAGTACGGCGACCAAACGTTTCGCGGTCGGCCCCAGCCGGGTCTCGTCGGCCAGCGACGTCCTCACTCCGTAGACCGTCCCTCGCGCCTGACGCCTTGGGAAAGCCTCCAAAGGTAGGATGCGCGACAGACCGTTTACGAACTTGAGAGGAGCGACGTGCCACTAGACCTCGCTGATGTGACGAAGCTTGACGTTGAACCCGGAGAACTTCCCGAAACGATGTCCGCATGGGTCATCCGGGAGGAGACCATGGGTGAACCCAAGGACGCCTTCAAACTCGAAGAAATCGAGACCCCGGAGCCCGGCGCTTTCGAAGTAATCGTCCGCGTCATGGCGGCCGGTGTCAACTTCAACAATGTCTGGGCAGCGCTTGGCCAGCCCGTTTCAGTATTTGGCTACGGCGACCATCCCGAATACGGCCATCACATCGGTGGCTCCGACGCTTCCGGCATCGTCTGGAAGGTCGGCGAGGGTGTTACCCGCTGGAAGCCGGGCGATGAGGTTGTCGTTCACTGCAACCAGGCCTCATACGAAGATGTCGAAGTCCACGGACTTGACCCGATGGCCGCACCAAGCCAGAGGATCTGGGGATACGAAACCACCTGGGGTTCTTTCGCCCAGTACACCAAGGTCCAGGCCCAGCAGCTCCTGCCGAAGCCGAAGAACCTTTCGTGGGCTGAAGCCAGCTCTTACGGGCTGACCTACTTCACCGCCTACCGCATGCTGATGGACCAGGCCAAGATCCAGCCCGGACACAACGTGCTGATCTGGGGCGCCGCCGGTGGACTCGGCGTTTTCGCCGTCCAGCTCTGCAAGGCTGCCGGTGCCAACGCTGTCGGTGTTGTCTCTTCCGACGAGAAGGGTGAACTGGTCAAGGAACTCGGCGCGGTCGATTACATCAACCGCAATGATTTCAAGGGCATGATGAGGACCGGTAACGAAACCCCTGAAGAAGAGAAGGCACGCTTCAAGGTTTCGCGGGCTTTCGCCAAACGGGCGAAGGAAATCCTCGGTGACGCCCCCGACGTGGTTTTCGAACACGTGGGCCAGGCAACGTTCCCGACCTCCGTTTTCATGGTCAAGCCGTTCGGCAAGGTCGTCATCTGCGGCGCGACCTCGGGTTACAACCTCGACTTCGACGTGCGTTACCTCTGGATGCGCCAGAAGCAGATCATCGGTTCGCATTTCGCCAACGCCTATGAATGCATGAAGGCCAATCAGCTCATGGCCGAAGGTAAAGTAAGTCCGGTGCTCTGGAAGACCATGGAATATGACGGTGTGGCAGACGCCCACCAGATGATGCATGAGAACCAGCACCTTGGCAAGATCGCCATTCTGGTCGGCGCCAAGTCAGAAGACGAAGGACGCGAAATCGAAGGTTCCGGGGCAATCCGGGCCGAAGTCGGCGCTTAGAGCCCGGTTAGGAGCAGCAGCAAGTGGCACACATTTCCGAGATTTCCTGGCACGTGACCCCCTTTCGGGCGCAGCGCTGGATCGATCTGTGGGAGCCGGCCGCAGAAAAAGCGACCGACTACGGTGCCGAAAGCTGGCAGATCTACCGGTCGGTTGAGGATCCTCTGGTCTTTCGACAGATCTCTGTCTGGAACGACAAGAAGGATTTCGAAGCCTGGTGGTACTCCGAGGAGATCTCGGAATACCGGGCGCAGATCGTCGATCTGTACGTCAAACCGTTGCTGCCGATCTGGTGCACCCCGATCGCC
>JBAWHK010000296.1:0-3239 GCA_049593795.1 Solirubrobacterales bacterium | reverse complement strand
GAACCTGGTTGACCGCGAAGCGATCCTGTCATTCGAACTTGAAGGCGTCCACCCCCATGACATCTCGGAGATCCTCGATCGCCACGGTGTCGCGGTGCGGGCGGGCCATCATTGCGCCCAGATCCTGATGAAAAGCCTTGGGGTTCCAGCCACCACCAGGGCCAGTTTCGCGGTTTACAACACGAATGAAGAAACCGACCGTCTGATCGAGGCGCTTCACGACGCCCGTCGGATCTTCGGGCTCTAGCTCACTCGACCAGCGTCCCCGGCCTGTCCGTTCAGAAGTCGCAGTTGCGATCGGCGACCACCTGGCAGGCAACGTCTCCGATCTTGAACTTCATGTTGAGCGCCCTGTCCTCTTCCTCGCCGGACAGACCCTTGGGGTAGTCCGCAACCCAGTAGAAGACTTCGTCGCCATGGTTGAACCAGACCGCCCGGTTCTGTCTGGCTGGTTCGGGCAAAGTTTTTTCCGGGGCCGGACCGAAATCGAAAACGAAGTCAAGGGCGGTGCCGTTCCTGGTAGCTGCCCTGCCTACGACCAGTCCGGGCCGGGTTTCGTCTTTCGGTTCCATCCGGAAGACGACACCCGTCTTTGCGAGGTCGCTCCTGAACTCATCCGCGTTCTCTTCCTGGGTCATCGAACCGCACCCGGCCATTACCAGCACGGCAGTGGCAATTCCGGCCAGGGCTGTCGAACGGGAAAACATCAGTCCCCGATGAGGGTCGGTTCGTAACCCTGGAAAAGTCCTGATTCAACAACGCCGGTGATCGACTTGATCCGTTCTTCGAAATCCCCTTCGATCCCTTCGAAACGGCAGTCAACGATCACGTTGCCCATCTCGGTGATTACCGGCCCGTCCTTGCCGGTCGCTTTGCGAATCCCGACTTCCGCCGGTGACAGGCCCCGCAGCGCCGGCAGCACCACGGGCAAAGCCAGCGGAACCACCTCGATTGGCACCGGGAAGTTCGAACCCAGCTTTTCGACCCGTTTCGATTCATCGACGATTACCCGTCGGTCGGGCGCCGAGCAGAAAAGCATCTTTTCGCGAAACAGTGCCCCGCCCCGCCCTTTGATCAGGCTTCCGTCAGGGTCGACTTCATCCGCTCCGTCGAACAGCCAGTCCGGCGGCCCGGAAACCAGGTCGCCGACACGCAGTCCGAGGTTCGCGATCGTCAACTGAACCTCGATCGAGGTCGGGATCAGGGTTATCCCGTCGATCTCCCCGGCGGCAACCCGGTCGGCAATCGCGTGGATCGCCAGAAAAGAAGTGCTGCCCGAACCGGCGCCGATCGTCTGCCCGGATTTGGCCTGGGAAGCCAGACTGCGGGCAACCGACAGCTTCGATTCGTAGTTAGAGATCGAAGCCTGGTCAAAGGTCTCGAATGGCACGTACGGCGTGGCCGGTTGCTGTCGGTTCTCTCTCATGCGCGACAAGCATGGCAAGTTGCCGGGAAAACCGTTCAGCTACGCTGCGCAGAGATGGAAGAGCTATACCGCGAACAGATCCTCGAACACTACAAACGGCCCCAGAACTTTGGTGCCCTGGAAGACCCGGATCTCGAGTTCGAAGATACGAATCCTTTCTGCGGCGACGAGCAGCACGTCACGATCAAGCTCGATGACGACGGCAAGGTTTCAGAGATCATGTTTGACGGCTCCGGCTGCGCGATCTCGACCGCCGCGACCTCGATGCTCACCGACGAACTGATCGGCAAGTCCCAGGACGAACTGATCATGCTGCCGAAGGAGTTCGTGCTCGAACTGCTCGGCATCGACATCTCGGCGACCAGGATGAAATGTGCCCTGCTCGGACTGAAAGTGGTGAAGGGCGCCGGGCTCGGCAAAACCGCCGACTGGGACGATGAAGGCGCGGACGGCGACCCCTCCCGGGCCGACGAGATCTAGTCGTTGCGGCAGTATCCGTAGTTTTCCGCAGCATGGCCCGGTTTTCCGCGTTAGGGAGCCCTAAACACGAGGGCCCGGGCGGCCAAACGGCTAGAATCTAATTCCTAGCAGCAAACTCGGCTTAAGTAGCGAGTGTCACTAATTATGAGCACTGAAGAGACAACAACAATTTCCGTCTGCCCGGTCTCCGAATTGGCGCCCGGCGAGAAGATCATCATCGAACACGATGGTGAACCAATCGCCGTATTCAACGCCGCCGGAGAGTATTTCGCGATCGAAGACCGCTGCTCGCATGACGACGGTCCGCTGGCCGAAGGTGAGTGGTACCCGGCCGACTGCACCGTCGAATGCCCGAGACACGGTTCGCTTTTCGATCTTCGCACCGGCAAGCCGAAGACCCTTCCGGCATTTGAGCCGGTCCGCACTTTTCCAGTCGGGATCACCGACGAGACCATCACATTGGAGGTTTGAGCATGGCATCAGCTGAAGCACTAGCCGAGAAAAAAGCAGTCGAAGGGATCAACTCCGACTACAAAGAGAAATTCGGCTTCAGTGACTCTGAAGCGGGCTATGCGTACAAGGCCCCGAAGGGACTGAACCGCGAAATCGTCGAATCGATTTCCGACTACAAGAACGAGCCCGCCTGGATGCGCGAGTTCCGCCTGAAGGCCTACGAGACTTTCGAGAGCAAACCGACCCCGCAGTGGGGAGCTGACCTCGACCAGATCGACTTCAACGACATCCATTACTTCGTCCGGGCGTCCGAGAAGAACAGCCGTGACTGGTCCGAAGTTCCCGATGACATCAAGAACACCTTTGATCGTCTCGGAATCCCCGAAGCCGAGCGCAAGTTCCTGGCTGGCGTCGGTGCTCAGTACGAATCCGAAGTCGTTTACCACCAGGTCAACGAGAAGCTCGAAGCCCAGGGTGTGATCTTCACCGACATGGACACAGCGCTGCGTGAGCACGAAGACCTGCTGCGGGAATACTGGGCAACGATCATCCCGCCCGGCGACAACAAACTGGCCGCCCTGAACTCGGCCGTGTGGTCCGGCGGATCCTTCGTTTACGTGCCCAAGGGCGTCAAGGTTGAAATGCCGCTCCAGGCCTATTTCCGGATCAACACCGAGAACATGGGTCAGTTCGAACGCACCCTGATCATCGCCGAAGAAGGCTCCGAGGTTCATTAAATCGAGGGCTGCACCGCCCCGGTCTACTCCTCGGACTCCCTCCACTCCGCCGTGGTCGAGATCGTTGCCAAGCCCAGCGCCAAGGTTCGATACACGACTGTCCAGAACTGGTCGCAGAACGTCTTCAATCTGGTTACCAAGCG
>JBAWHK010000295.1:0-7474 GCA_049593795.1 Solirubrobacterales bacterium | reverse complement strand
GTCTGGACCCCGGGGGAGGTGTCGGCTTTCGAGGATTCGAGCATCACGTTCATATCTCTACTACGGATCGGTTGCGGATCCGTCACAGAATCTTTCCTGCGGTCCGCTTTGCGGGCCAGGCATGAGGTACCGGGTGACATACGTCACTTAAGGAAAGGTTCCTCTTGTAAAACAGTTGCGAAAATGGAAGTATCTCGGGATGGCTCTCCGCGACAACAGCACCAACGACCCGCTCGCCGACCTCGACGTACCCGCAGAGGTTCGCGAAACGGCAGTGAGAGTAGGAGTGCTATTCCGGCACCTGCTCTCCTACAGCGACGGTGGCCGGGCCCTGCGTGACATCGACGAGCGCGGCCTCACCTTCGTCCAGTTCAAAACCCTGATGAACCTGTCAGTCGCCAACCCGGACGAACCGCCCTACCTCCAGGAACTCTCGGAACGCCTCGGCGTCTCAATGCCATCGCTCAGCCGTGCGGTCGACGGTCTGGTCCGCAAGGACCTCGTAACCCGGGCCGAAGATCCAGACGACCGCCGCCGCCGCCGCATCAAACTCACCGAAGCCGGAAGCGAGATCTCCAGCCGGTTCTTCCAGAGCCGCGCTTCAAGCGTCATCCAGTTCGCGAACAGCCTCAACGAAAAGCAACGCAGCGCCCTCGACTCCGCAATCGGCCTGCTGCTCGACCGAGAAGACATCGCCCCGATCTACGAACAGTTCGAACAGGGAGTCACCCGCAAATGAGCCGATACCAGCACCTGATCACCGACGAGAACCGCAAATGGTGGACCCTCGGCGCGATGTGCCTGGCCCTGTTCATGGTCATGCTCGACAACACCGTCGTCAACGTGGCCCTGCCATCGATCCAGCGTGACCTCGGAACCTCGATTTCCGGACTCGAATGGATAGTCAACGGTTACACGCTCTCCTTCGCCGTGCTGCTCGCCGTCGGTGGACGCATGGGCGACATCTTCGGCCGGCGCAAGATGTTCGTCGTCGGCGTGATCATCTTCACCTTCGCTTCAACCACCGCCGGATTCGCCCCGACCGACACCGCCCTGGTCGTCAGCCGCGTGATTCAGGGAATCGGCGCCGCGTTCATGATGCCCGGCACCCTCTCGATAATCACCGACGCCTTCCCGGCCCACGAACGCGGCAAAGCGATCGGCACCTGGGCCGGCGTTTCCGCCCTGGCCCTCGCGGTCGGACCGGTTCTCGGTGGATTCCTCACCGAACAGGTCTCCTGGCGGGCGATCTTCTACATCAATCTTCCGGTCGGCATCCTCGCCGTGCTGGCAGCGCTCTTCGTGGTTCGTGAATCCCGCGACACCACCGTCGGCCGTCAGGTAGACGTCCTTGGCGTCGGCATCCTCACAGTCGGCCTGACCGCTCTCGTACTCGCCCTGATCGAAGGCAACAGCTGGGGCTGGGACTCACCGGCAGTAATCGGCCTGGTCGCACTCTCCATCGTCATGCTGGCCGCATTCGTCGCCGCCGAACTCAGGGTCAAAGCCCCGATCATCGAATTCTCGCTTTTCAAAAGCCGCAACTTCATCGGATCGGTGATCGTCGCGTTCATCATCTCCTTCGCGATGATGGGGGTCTTCTTCTTCCTCGCGCTCTACATGCAGAACATCCTCGGCTACTCGGCCCTCGAAGCCGGAGTCAGGTTCCTGCCGACAACCCTGGTGATAATGGTGCTCTCACCACTGTCGGGAAGGCTCTCCGACAAGATCGGCCCACGCTGGCCGATCGTGACCGGTATGGCCCTGATCGCACTTTCGCTCTACCTGTTCTCGACGATCGAAGTCGGAACCACCTTCTCCGGCCTGCTGCCCAGCTTCATTCTGCTCGGCGCCGGCATCGGCCTGACCATGTCGCCAATGTCAACCGCGGCCATGAACGCCGTCAACAAAGCCAAAGCCGGTGTGGCCTCCGGGGTGCTCTCCATGTTCCGCATGGTCGGCGGCACCTTCGGCGTGGCCGCGCTCGGGGCGCTGTTCCAGAACCAGGCCCAGGTCAAGATCGACCAGGAGCTCGCCAACTCCGGGCTCTCGGCCGCGCAGAAATCCGACTTCGCCCACCAGCTCACCGGTGGAACCCCCCAGCTCGACGGGGTGCCGGCCAGCCAGGCCGCCCAGCTCGTCCAGACCGGGCACGAAGCGTTCGTATACGGCCTCAGCCACGCCATGGTGCTCTCGGTCGGGGTCGCCGTAATCGGGATCCTGATCGCCTTCCTGCTCATCCGGGACCACGGTGAATCGATGGATGAAGAAACCGAGCTTGTCTCAGCAACCGCATCCGGTGCGGCGCCAGTCACCTGACCCTTCATATCCGACCCTCGATCCGGCTATCCTTTGGTGCTGCCCCAGTTCAGGGCCAATCAGCCAAGGAGAACTTTCGTGCGTTCCACTTCACTTTCCGAATCGCCAAGCCGTCTGCGGCTGACCTTCATTTCGGTGATCGCTGCCGTAATCGGAGCACTCGCCCTGACCGCCGTTCCCGCAACCGCGGCCACCACCAAGCCGGCCAAAACGGAAGTCAAGCCCGCGAAAGTGAAAGTCAAGCCTTTCGGGCTGAACAAAGGCCGCGCCAGGATCATGAGCACGATCACCGCCGGCGGCAACATAAGCCCCTACCGCAAGAACCAGCGGGTTCGGGTCTGGTTCTTCCACAACGGCAAGAAATACGTCAACCGCAGCGTCAAAGTCAAAAAAGGCAAAGGCAACTACGGCACCTTCCGGTCAAGCATCATCACCAAAGAAGGCGGCAAGTACGCGGTCCAGGCCAAGTACTTCGGCAAAGGCGGAAAGGATCCGGTCGGGCGAAACAGCACGGTCCGCAAATCCTGGAAGGTTTCTTTCGTTTCACTCTCCCACGGTGAATGCTCAAAGGTAGTCCAGGGCTTCCGGCAGGCACTGAACGATCTCGCCATGGTTCCGGGCAACAGCAAATGCTTCGATGGAAAGATGGATCGAGCCGTCCTCGCCTACCGCAAACTGAACGACCTGACCCGCAACTCGCAGGCCTCGAAAACGATCGTCAAGCGTGTCTTCAACCGGGTCGGTGGTTACCGGGTCCGCAAGCCCGAACTGGGTGACCACATGGAGGCCCCGCTCTCCAAACAGGTGATCGTCTTCTCCAGGGGCAAAAAGCCGTACGCGATCTTCCCGACCGCTTCGGGCGCCCCGGCCACCCCGACGATTCTCGGCACCTGGAGCTTCTACCGCAAGGATGCTGGCTACAACGAGCTCGGCATGTACTACTCCTCCTACTTCATCCGCGGGTACGCAACCCACGGTTACAAGTCGGTGCCGAACTACCCGGCCAGCCATGGCTGCCTGAGGACCTTCATCGCCGACCAGCCACGGGTTTACAACATCACCCAGATCGGAATGCCGGTCCACACCTACGGTGATGCGTTCCGTTCGAAGAACGGAGCCAAGCCCTTCAGCGGCGGCATCACCCCGCCCGCTGATCTCGGTCCTGACCTCGGTCCGACCGGTGGGCTCGACCCCGCCGCATCGGTCAGCGCCGACTGAGCAGAACAGATCCGAACAAGAGGCCGGTCCGGAATACGGACCGGCCTTTTTCATGGCCGGAACAGGGTCGTCCGCATCCGTAGTTTCCCGAAACGAATAGGCGGATTGACCGGAAAAATCAGGCCCAGCGGATTCGTAGCATGACCCCATGAGGTCCCGTCCAGAATGAGCATCGCAATGACTTCCCTTGAACTCGCCCGCTGGCAGTTCGGCATCACGACGCTCTATCACTTCATTTTCGTGCCGCTGACCATCGGACTCGTGTTCTTCACCGCCTGGTTCCAGACCATGTGGTACCGCACCGGAGACGAAAAATGGATGCGCGCCACCCGCTTCTGGGGCAAACTGATGCTGGTTTCTTTCGCGATGGGCGTAGCGACCGGAATCGTCCAGGAATTCCAATTCGGAATGAACTGGTCCGACTACTCACGGTTCGTCGGCGACATCTTCGGCGCACCCCTCGCCATGGAAGGCCTCGCCGCATTCTTCGTCGAATCGACCTTCCTCGGTCTCTGGATATTCGGCTGGGGCAGACTGTCGAAGAAAGTCCACCTGTTCACGATCTGGATGGTTTCGATCTCGACCATCCTGTCGGCCTACTTCATCCTCGCCGCGAACTCCTGGATGCAGCACCCGGTCGGATACAAAATGGTCGACGGCAAAGCCCAGCTGACATCGATCTGGGCGGTACTGAGCAACAACACGGCGATCTACGCTTTCGCCCACACCATCCTTGCCGCGCTCCTGACCGGCGGCATGGTCATCGCCGGCATCTCCGCCTGGCACCTGCTCCGCAAAAACGAAGTGGCGGTTTTCAGCTCGTCGATGAAGATCGTCCTGCCGGCCCTGGCCGCATCAGCGGTCCTGACCATCGGTGTGGGTCACTTCAACGGGGTCCTCATGACCGAACAGCAGCCAATGAAGATGGCCGCCGCTGACGCCGTCTTCGAAACCACCGAAGGTGCCGGCCTTTCGCTCTTCGCGACCGGCGACATGGAAAGCAACCCTCAGGGCCTCAACCGGAACGTCGAAGTTCCCAACCTGCTGTCTTTCATCATGACCGGCAAACCGATGTCCGAAGTCGAAGGCATCAACAACCTCAACGCTGAATACCAGGAACGATTCGGCCCGGGCGAATATGCCCCCGTGGTCTGGGTCGCATACTGGTCCTGGCGGATAATGATCGGCTGCGGCATGTTGCTGGCCCTGTTCGGCCTGGTCGGCTGGTGGCTGATGCGCAAATCGAGGCTGGAAAACTCGCAGCTCTTCCTCAAACTGGCGATCGCCGCCTCCGTACTTCCCTTCATTGCCAGTTCCGCTGGCTGGATCTTCACCGAGATGGGCCGTCAGCCCTGGGTCGTGTTCGGACTGCTCAAGACCGAGTTCGGGGTCTCGCCGAACGTGCCGACCTACGAAGTCCTGATCAGCCTGGTCGGTTTCACCCTGCTCTACGGGGTGCTGGCCGTGATCGCCGGCAAGGTCTTCTTCAAGTACGCCGGCAAGGGTCCCGCCAAAGCAGGCGACGAAGACCCCGACAAACCCCACCTCGGAATGGCCTACTGACATGGAAGATTTCACAACACTTCAGGTTCTCTGGTTCGTCCTGATCTCGGTCCTCTGGATCGGGTACTTCATCCTCGAAGGATTCGATTTCGGGGTCGGGATACTGATGAAGCTGCTCGGGCGAAACGAGGCCGAGAAGAGGGCGATCCTCCATTCCATCGGCCCGCTCTGGGACGGCAACGAAGTCTGGCTGATCGTCGCCGGCGGAGCCACCTTCGCGGCTTTCCCGGAGTGGTACGCGACCCTGTTCTCCGGCTTCTACCTGGCCCTCTTCGTGATCCTCGTCGCCCTGATCGTGCGGAACGTCGGATTCGAATTCTGGGGCAAAGGCACAACCTCCAGATGGCGCAACGGCTGGGAATGGTGCATAGCCATCGGCAGCGCTGTTCCCGCCCTGCTGTGGGGCGTGGCGTGGGCCAACATAATCGGAGGCACACCGATCGACAGCGACGCCGAATTCATCGGCAATTTCTTCGACCTGCTCTCCCCATACGCACTGTTCGCCGGTCTGGCCTCACTGTCGATCTTCTTCGCCCACGGGGCACTGTTCCTCGAACTGAAGACAGAAGGGGAGATCCGCACAAGGGCCCAGGCGGTCGCGGTCAGGGCAATGCCGGTCGCCACGATCCTCGCGGGCGGATTCCTGATCTGGACCCTGGCCCGGCAGGACACCCTGAACGTGCTCACCCTGATCACGGCGCTCGCAGCAACCGGATGCTTCCTGCTCGCAAGCGCCTACGCCCGGAGCAAACCGGCCCGGGCCTTCGCCGGAACCGCAGCCGGAATCGCGCTCTACTTCACCACGCAATTCATCGATCTGTTCCCGAACACGATGATCTCCAGCCTCAACTCGGCATACGACATGACCCTCAACTTCTCCAGTTCCTCGAACTACACCCTGGTGGTAATGACCGTCGTCGCGGTCCTGCTAATACCACTGGTCCTGCTCTACCAGGGCTGGACCTACTGGGTGTTCCGCGCGCGGCTTTCATCCGAGGATTTTGGTGACATCAAAACACCCCTGGACCTGATCGACGCCAGGAAGAAGGAAGGCGACGATGGCACCAGCTCAGACACGGGCACCGGGCGCAAGCCAACGGGCTCGTGAAACCCAGCGCCGATTGGCGCGCACCAGCCGGACAGCAAAAAAACACCTGATCACCACCGTCGCGATCGGGCTGGTCACCACTATCCTGATCATCGCCCAGGCCACCCTGCTCGCCAGCGTGATCGCCGGGGTATTCATGGACGGCGAATCATTCACCGAAGTCCTGCCGCAACTGGCCTGGCTGGCCGCGATATCGGTCGGCCGCGGCCTGGCCGCAGCCGGATTCGAATCATCCGGACGCCTCGGCGCAGCCAAAGTGATGTCCGAACTGCGCGGGCGACTAGCCCGACACCTGCTGCTCAAACGGCCGGGCGCACTTCAGGCCGAACAGTCAGGGGAACTGGTGAACTCGGCGGTCGGCGGGGTGGAAGCACTCGAGAACTACTTCGCCAAATACCTGCCGCAAGCCGTCCTGGCTGCGATGGTTCCGATCGCGATCCTCGCCTGGGTCGTGCAATACGACTGGGAAGCGGCTGCGATCCTGGCCGTCACTGCGCCACTGATCATCCTTTTCATGGTCCTGATCGGATTCCTGACCGAAAGCAGGACCCGTAAACGCTGGCAGCACATGTCACGGCTGAGCGCCCACTTCATGGACCTCGTAGGTGGACTCGAAACGCTCCGGGCAAACGGCCGGGCAGGAGCCCAGGCCGACTCGATCGCCAAAGTCGGGGACGACTACCGACGGGAGACCATGGGGGCCCTGCGCATCGGATTCCTATCGGCGCTGGTGCTCGAACTGCTGGCAATGCTCGGCGTTGCGATGGTGGCAACAGCGATCGGAATCCAGCTGGTCGGCGGACACATCACCCTAGCCGCAGGCCTGACCGTCCTCCTGCTCGCCCCGGAGCTCTACATGCCGTTGCGGCAGCTCGGAGCGCAATTCCACGCCAGCACCGACGGGATGGCTGCGGCCGAACGGATCTTCGAAGTGCTCGACCAGCCATCGCCGGTCAGGATCCCCAGCGAGCCTGCACCGGCCCCCGATCCCTGCCGCGGGGCGATCGTGTTCGACGCGGTTTCATTCGCCTACCCGGGGCGGGCACCGGTGCTCCAGAGACTCGACCTGAAGCTCGAACCCGGAGAAACCGTCGCCGTGACCGGCCCCAGCGGTGGCGGTAAAACAACCCTGGTTTCACTGCTGCTCCGGCTCGCCGACCCGGAGGCCGGCACCGTCAGCTGTGACGGGGTTGATCTTGCAGCGGCAAACCCGACCGACTGGCGTCGACAGATCGCCTGGGTGCCGCAGCGACCGACGATCTTCGC
>JBAWHK010000294.1:0-22803 GCA_049593795.1 Solirubrobacterales bacterium | reverse complement strand
GGCTTGTGACAATAATTACCAGCTTCTACGGCCAAGGTCAAGCCATGACACCCGCCCCGATATATAGAATGGCGGAGCTTCACCAACTCCTATGAACGCAGCCACTCTCAAGCAGAAGTTTTCACTCATTCTCGCCGCCTCGGCCCTCAGCCTGATCGTACTTTCGGGCTGCACCTCGGAGTCCGCGCCGATCAACGGTGACTTCCAGGACCGTGGCCGCCAGCTCTTCAACGCGAAATGTGGAACCTGCCACGTCATGGCCGCCGCGGCCAGCGTCGGACAGCAGGGTCCGAACCTCGACACCGCCTTTGCTTCCGCCCGCGAGATCGGCATGGATGACGACACCATCAACGGTGTGGTCAAGGCTCAGGTCCTGCACCCGAGGCCTTCCGAAGACAACTTCCCCGGTGTTTCGATGCCGGCAGACATCGTTACCGGCAATGACCTCGAAGACGTAGCGGCCTACATCGCCCGTTACGCCGGCGTTCCCGGTGCCAAGCCGCCGATCGCTCCCGGAGAGGGCCCCGGCGCCCAGGTTTACGCCAACAATGGTTGCGGAAGCTGCCATATCCTCGCCGCTGCGGAGTCATCCGGTGTTGTCGGACCCGACCTCGATGAGGTCATCCCCGGCATGAGCAAGGAACAGATCAAAGAATCGATCGTTGACCCGAACGCCAAGAAGACCCCGGGTTACGAGAACGCCGTCATGCCCGACCGGTTTAGCACCATTCCCCCGGACCAGCTTGATCAGCTCATCCAGTTCCTGATGTCGTCGGCCGCTGCCGACGCCCAGTCCTGATCTGATTCAGCTAGACGCCCCAGTGGCGGGCAAAGGGATGCCAAGGAATTCATGCTGAAACGCATCCAGATATCACCCGAACGTTACGCCCAGGTCACGATGGTGGCCCTCGCTGCGCTGGTCCTGATCGTATTTACCGGATCGGCCGTGCGGCTCACCGCTTCGGGGCTTGGCTGCCCGGACTGGCCTAAATGTTACGGCGGCTACGTCGCCCCGGCCGAAATCAACGCCTGGATCGAATACGGCAACCGACTGCTGACCGGTTTCGTCGGCATCGCGGTGATCGCCGCTTCGCTGCTTGCTTTCTTCCGGCGACCATTCCGCTGGCATCTGGCGGTTTTTGGCGGCCTGCTGCCGCTCGGCGTCATCGGCCAGGCGGTACTTGGCGCGATCGTCGTCAAGCAGCACCTGCCCCCCGAACTGGTGATCTTCCACTTCATCCTTTCGATGATCCTGATCGATGCAGCTTTTGCCCTGTTCTGGTGTGCCCGCTATGAAGTTGGCGAGAGACGCTTCTCGACCGATCGCCTGGGAGTCTGGGCGGTGCGGCTTCTGATCCCGGTCGGGCAACTCGTGATCTTCCTCGGGACCATCACCACCGCATCCGGGCCGCACCCCGGTGACCACGACAAGGAACTGGTCAGCCGTTTCGATTTCAAGGGCTCCGAAACCCTTGAGTGGATCGCCCAGCGGCACGCTGCGTCGGCGATCATTTTTGCCCTCTGCGTCATCGCCGTGATCTTCATCCTGAAACGTCAGGGTGGCGACAACCGGGCGGTAGTGCCCCTCAAGGTTGCGTTCGGCATGATCATCCTCCAGATCGCCGTGGGCATCACCCAGTGGGTGCTGCACCTGCCGGCCGCGATCGTCTGGGTGCATGTTGCCCTCGCGACATTGCTCTGGTTGTCGATCCTCTGGTCGGTAGCTACAGCCGGGCAGCTGGAAAAACGACAAAGCCCCTAGCCTCCAGCGACACCGGAGCCCGCAGGCCTTACCACCGGCAGTTCGGGCCAGGCCTTCGGAACATCGAACACGGATTCCCTGTCAAGGAAATCCGTGCCCGATCTGAATCCGTGCCTCACCCAGCGGTAAGTTCCCCGGCTGCTTCAGCCAGCACCTTCGTGTGCGCATCGACGTCAGCCTCACTCGTGGTCGGGCACATCAGCGCCATCATGTGAAACGGCGTCATCAGGATCCCGCGGTTCAGCATGTAGAGGTGAAGCAGCGCATCAAGCGGAACATCAAATGCCGCTGCGGCTTCGGCGCCTGACCGGGGACGTTCGCTGCCCAGCATGTATTCCGCCCGGCAACCGAGCCGGGTCACGGTCCAGGCAAGGTTGTGATCGTCGATCACGTCCTGTACGCCCTTTTCGAAACGTTCACCCATGCTGATCATCTGCTCGAAGTTCTCTTCGGTCAGCACCTCCTCGAGAGTCGCACGGGCCGCAGCCATCGAAAGCGCGTTGCCGGCCAGAGTCCCTCCCACCCCACCGACGTCTGCTGCTTCCCAGACGGTATGACTGAGTACCCTTTCCGCCATCTCGTCGGTCATGCCGTAAGCACCGGTCGGGATGCCGCCGGCGATCGGCTTGCCGATCGTGATCATGTCGGGCTCCAGGCCGTGGGCCTTCGTATATCCGCCCGGCCCGCAACAGAAAGTGTGGGTTTCATCGATGATCAGGATGGTTCCGGCATCACGGGTGAGTTTGCGCAGTTGATCGAGGAATCCGGGATCGGGCAGCACGATGCCGATGTTGGTCAGGGCCGGTTCGGCAAGCACGCAGGCAACGTCACCATGGCTGAGGGCCTCTCTAAGGCCTTCCAGGTCGTTGAATTCGACCACCCGGGTTGTCTGTTCGATTGGTACTGGCGGACCGATGTTGCCGACCCGGAACGAAGGCTGCCCATCGACCAGCATCGCGACGGTCTCGTCAACTGAGCCGTGGTAGCAATGGTTGAACACAATCACCTTGTCACGCCCGGTGACTTCGCGGCAAAGCCGGATCGAGAAGCGGTTGGCGTCCGAGGCAGACAGAGAGAACTGCCAGTGGGCCAGACCGAACCGGCGCACCATTTCCTGGCCGAGTGGCAGGGCGTCTTCGCTCGGCAACATCGTGGTGATGCCTTTCTGTATCCGGGCGGTGGCGGCGGCCACGGTTGCCGGCGGCGAATGGCCGGTCATCGCACCGGTATCACCAAGGCAGAAATCGATCAGTGAATTGCCGTCAACGTCTTTGAGCGAGTTGCCGTTGGCGCTGTCGAAGAAGACAGGATGTGCGCCGGGCCAGCGGGTCATCCAGTTCATCGGCACACCGGACAAAAGGGCTTCATCCGCGCCGTCATGAATCTCTTTCGAACGGGAATGGTTCGCTTCGAAAGTGTCAAGTTCCCGTTTCATCAGGTTCTCGACGGTGGTGTCCTTGATCTCGGCAAATCCTGATGATGCGGTCATTTGCTGGCTTTCTCCTGAGTTTTTTCCATGGTCACTACTTGACAGGCTAGCCGTATTCTGATGTTTTGTGGAATGATCCAACAAAGAGATAAGCCACAGGTTCAACCAAGGAGATAACCGCGATGACCCTCGCACCCCCCGTAATCACCGGACTCGCAGCACGAGAAGTACTCGACTGCCGGGGCCTGCCGACCCTTCAGGTCGACCTCACCCTCGACGAAGCCGTGACCGGCACCGCCGACGTCCCCACGGGACGCTCCACCGGCGCCAACGAAGCCTTTGAAATGCGTGATGGTGGAACCCGCTTCGGTGGATTCGGCGTGCTCAAGGCGGCCGGCAACGTCACCGGTGAAATCGCCGATGCGCTTCTTGGCACCGCCCTCACCGACCAGCGCTCGCTCGACGCCCTGCTGATCGAACTCGATGGCACCGATGACAAGAGCCGACTCGGCGCCAACGCCATTCTGGGCGTCTCCCTCGCCGCCGCGCGGGCGTCCGCCGAGTACTACGGCGTACCGCTCTACCGTTCGATCAGTTCCAACGCGCACATCCTCCCCGTGCCGCTGGTCAACCTGATCAATGGTGGCAAGCACGCCTCGAACGACCTCGACTTCCAGGAGTTCATCATCCTGCCGGTCGGCGCCGAATCGATGCTCGAAGCCCTTCAGATCTCATCCGAAGTGAACCTCTTCCTCGCCGACATCCTGCTCGAGCGGTACGGCAAGGTCGCCCTCAACACCGGTGACGAAGGTGGCTTTGCGCCGCCGATCAGCGATCCCCACGAAGCACTCGGACTGCTTCACGAAGCAGTTGCTGCCGCCGGCTACGAAGGTCGTTTCCGCTACGGGCTCGATGCCGCTTCGACTCACTACTACGACAAAGACAAGGGCACCTACCTGGTAAACGGGGTCGAACGTGACCGGGACGGCATGATCGCGCTCTACAAGGAACTGATCGAGAAGTACGACATCGTCACGATCGAAGATCCGCTCGATGAAGAGGATTTCGAGGGTTACGCGAAGCTCACCGCTGAAGTCGACATCCAGATCGTCGGTGATGACCTTTTCACCACCAACCCGAAGCGCCTCGCTAGAGGACTTGAAATCGGTGCGGCGAACTCGCTGCTCTGGAAGTTCAACCAGATCGGCACGCTTTCCGAAGCGCTCGATGCCGCAGAAATGGCCCACAAGGCCGGCTACACGGTTGTTGTCTCTGAACGCTCCGGCGAAACCGAGGACCCGATCATCGCTGACTTCACGGTTGCCCTTGGCGCCGGCCAGATAAAGACCGGCGCCCCGGTCCGCGGCGAGCGAACCGCGAAATACAACCGTCTCCTCCGCATCGAGGAAGAACTCGGAGCCACCGCCACGTACCCCGGCGACGTTTTCTCCAAGTAGGAAAGGCAGCGGCGGCTTCAACATGGGATTGATTGATTGTGGAAGAATCCAACACTATGACTAACGAAATCCCTGACATAGGAGTCCGTGTATCCCCGGTTTCCACGGTTGAAGCCGCCGCCAATGCCCTGCGCGAACTGATTCTCGACGGCAAACTGCCCCCCGGCGCCCGCCTCCGTGAGCATGAATACGCAGAGCGACTGGGGATTGCCCGTCACTCATTCCGTGCCGCCACCCAGATCCTCATCGGCGAAGGACTGCTCAAGCGGGAACCCCATCGCGGCGTCGAAGTGCCGGTGCTGTCCGCTGGCGACGTCGCTGACATCTTCACGCTGCGCGCGGCACTGGAGATAGAAGCAGTGCGCCTCGTCGGCAAAGCCGGAATTGTTCCGGCTGCCGCCCAGCGCGCGGTCACAGAAATGTCGAACCTGGCCGAAGATGCGCCATGGCGCGAGGTCGTCTGGCCCGACCAGCGTTTCCACCAGGCGATAATCGAAGCAGCCGGCAGCCCCCGCCTACAACGCGCCTACCTCGGCCTGCAGTCGGAAATCACCCTTTGTCTGGCGCAGCTCGAGCCGGCATACGACAAGCCCGCGGAAGTCGCAGCCGAGCACGAAGAGCTCCTCGCTCCGATCACCTCCGGCGATTCGGAACTGGCCGAAAAACTGTTCCGCCAGCACCTCGATGAAGCCGTCGACAAGCTGGTCGGCCTCCATAACTCCCGCGCCGACGAAGCCACCGAAAAGACCTGATGGAACCGACCTCGCACAGCCATCAGGGATTGCGGGTCGGAAACCTGGACGAACTCTGCTCCCACGGACTGAAGGACCTTCGCAGTGACGCCCTGGGCATCGCCCAGGTCGGCCTGACCGCCTGCGATGGCTTTCGGGCCACAGTTGACGCGGTTTCGCTTACCGACGGGGGCATCACCATCGGTGAACGCGAATTCGAGTTGAAGCCCGAAGCCCGGGTCGTGATCCTCGGAGCCGGCAAAGCTACCCTGCCGATCGCCGAAGCTCTCGAAGAGGTGCTCGGAAGCCGGATCGATGCCGGGGCGGTGATCCTCCGGCGTGGTGAAGTTGCCGATCTCAAGCATCTCGAGGTTTACATCGCCGACCATCCCCTGCCGACCAAAGAAAGCGTCGCCGGCGCGCTGAGGCTCGAAGCGCTGGCCGGCCAGGTGGGTCCCGATGACCTGGTCCTGGCCTGTTTCACCGGTGGCAGTTCCGCCCTCGCTTCCCTGCCCCCCGCCGGAATCACCTTCGAAGACAAACGACTGCTCCACAAGGTCCTGCTCGGATCCGGCATGCCGATAGCCGAAGTCAACTCGGTCCGCAAGCATGTGTCGACGATCAAGGGCGGCCGCCTTGCCGAACGGATCGCCCCGGCCCGCATCGTCAACCTCACCGTTTCCGATGTGGCCGGTGACGTCCTCGACGTAATTACCGACCCCACGGTTCCCGATACCTCCACGGTCGCCGACGCGATCTCGGTCCTCGAGGATTACGACCTCTGGGACCAGCTTCCCGCTTCGATCACAAGCTTCCTGCGTACCCCGCTTGCCGAATCCCCCGACCTGGACGGCGTCGACATCACGACCGAACTCCTGGTCACCGGTTTCGGTGTCTGCGAAGCGATGGTCGAAGAGGCCCGCAAACTTGGTTACTCACCGGTGATCCTGACCACCACCCTCGAAGGTGAAGCCAGGGAAATGGGCAGGTTCATCGCTGACATGGCCCTCTCCAGCGCAAAGTCTTCGTATCCCTTCAAGCCCGGCACCGTCCTGGTCGGATGCGGCAGCGAAAACGCCGTGGCGATCGCCGGCAAAGGGGCCTTCGGAGATGGCGGGCCCGGCCAGGAAGCCGCCCTGGCGGCGGCCCTCGAACTTGACGGCGCCCGGATCGTGACCCTCTTCATGGATACCGACGGCTCCGACGGCGGCACTGACGCCGCCGGCGCGATCGCAGACGGTCGCACCGCCGGAAGGGCCGCCGAGGTCAACCTCGATCTGCGCCGTGACCTGATGAGGCATGCCACCAAAGAACCCTTCGAACGCCTCGGTGACCTGATCATCACGGGGGCGACCGGAACCAATGTCAACGACCTCTTCGTCGCCGTAATCGGCGGAACCGAAAGCTGAGACAACGAAACCATGCCGATGATCCAACTCCAGAACCTGACCAAGATCTTCGGTGGTGCGACTGCCGTCAACGGGATAAACCTCGAGATCGAAAACGGTGAGTTCTTCTCGATGCTCGGCCCCAGCGGATGCGGCAAAACCACGACTTTGCGCATGATTGCCGGTTTCGAGGAAGCGACCTCCGGCCGGATTCTCCTGGCCAATGAAGACGTGACCTGGGACTCCCCGCGCAAGCGCAAAGTCAACATGGTATTTCAGGATTACGCGCTCTTTCCGCACATGACTGTCCGGGAAAACGTCGAATTCGGTCTCAAAATCAAGAAGGTCAAGGCCAACGAAGCGAAACCGCGGATCGCCGAAATGGTGGCCGCGGTCCAGCTTGAAGGTTTCGAGGACCGACTGCCGGCCCAGCTCTCCGGTGGCCAGCGTCAACGGGTTGCCCTGGCCCGCGCCCTGGTGAACGAGCCGGCAGCTTTGCTTCTGGACGAACCGCTCGGCGCGCTCGACATGAAGCTGCGCAAGGAGATGCAGCTCGAACTCAAATCGATTCAGCAGCGTACCGGGACGACCTTCGTCTACGTGACACATGACCAGGAAGAGGCGCTCACCATGTCCGATCGGGTCGCCGTCATGAACGGCGGCAACGTCGAACAGGTTGCTGAACCGCGACAGCTTTACGAAGAGCCACGAACATCCTTCGTCGCCGGCTTCATCGGCACCTCGAACCTGCTCACCATGCCGATTGACAGCCGCAATGGCGGAGTTGCTTCAGCTTCGCTGGGCGAAGGTATGAGGCTCACATGCACCGATAACGGCAGCGATTCTGCCGAGGTCACGATCACGGTCCGCCCCGAGAAGATCAAGCTGGTTGACAGCCAGGACGGTGAAGGCTCGAGGGTCCGAGGCGAGGTCGTGGAGAACGTCTACCTCGGCTCGATGACCCAGCTGATCGTCCGGATCCAGACCGGCGAGCGGCTGATCGTCCACCAGCTGAACGACGAAGCCGGTCGGGAGCCGATTGCCCCCGGGTCCGAGGTCATCCTCGGCTGGGACACGGCGCACAGTTTTGTGATCGAGGCTGAAAGCGAAACCCCCGCTCCGGGGACCGCAAACCACGAAAGGGACGACACAGCATGAAGATTCTGAATCTCACCGCCGCACTTTGCCTGACGGTGGTTCTGGCCGCCTGCGGCGGCTCCAGCGGCACCACCGAAGTGGCAGCCGCCCCCGATGACCTGAATCAGCCATCTACCGGCGAGCTGCGCGTGTTCGCTTATGAAGATTCAGTCACCCCGGAAATGATGAAGCCCTTCGAGGAACAGAACCCCGATCTGAACATCAAGACCGCGACCTTTGACTCCAACGCTGAAGCAGCAGCCAAACTGGCTGGCGGCTTCGAAGCCGACGTGATCGAAATATGCCTCGACGAAGCGGATCCGCTTCTGCAGCGCAAGCAGCTCAGGCCGATCGACACAGCTGCGGTCACCGACTGGGATGAGCTCGCTTTCCGTGACGAACCCGAGGTTCGCCAGGACGGAGAAGTAATCATGGTGCCGCTGTCCGCGGGGCCCCACGGAGTCATCTACGACCCGACACAGATCGATCAGGAGATCGATTCCTTCAAGGACGTATTCGACCCGGAATTTGCCGGCAGGTCGGCGCTCGGAGCTGATTTTTCGCTGACGCCAATCGCCGTCGCGGCACTGGCCATGGGGATGGAAGACCCGATGGACCTGAGCCAGGAAGAACTTGATCAGGTCGGTGACTACCTCGACGAAAACCGTGATCAGTTCCGGGCGCTGTGGCGTTCCGATTCGGACCTGGTCAACCTCTACAAGTCGGGCGAGATTGCGATCTCGGACGGAAACAGCGGTCAGGCCAAGCGCATCCAGGAAGCCGGAGTTCCGGTCAAATGGGTGGCGGCCGAAGAGGGAACGCTCTCCTGGGTCTGCGGGTTCAGCATCTCCTCAAAGGCGAAAAACCTGCAGGCGGCCTACCGGCTGATCAACTGGCAGGCATCCGCCGAGGCCCAGGCGATCCGCGGTGGCAACGGCTACGTGGTGACCAACCCGGAAGCGATGCCGCTGGTTGACGAAGACGACGTTCTGACCGCTGATCCGTCAAGCCTCGAGAACGTCATTCCTTATTCCAAGCCACCGCTGCATGACCAATGGATCCGGATCTTCCAGGATTTCCAGACCGCTGGCTGAGAGTTCACGACATGCAAATCACAACAGTGAGGAAGCGATGAATCAGATCAAGAAGTGGGTCTTTGCGGGCCTTTTCATACTCGTCGGCAGCTTGGCAGTGGCTGCTTGCGGATCGGACAGCTCGGATACGAGCGAAGCCACCGCCCCGAGTGAAACGGCAGCCAAGGAGCCGGCCACCGGCACCCTTCGATTGTTCGCCTACGACGACACCGTTACCGACGAGCAGCTCGATCCGTTCCGCAAGGCCAACCCTGACGTTGACCTGAAAATCGCGACCTTCAACTCGAACGAAGAGGCGGCCGCCAAGCTGGCCGGCGGGTTCGAAGCCGACGTGGTTGAAGTCTGCCTCGATGAAGCCGAGCCCCTGCTGGCCCGAAACCAGCTGCGCCCCCTGGACACATCGGGAATCGCCGACTGGGACAAGCTTGAGTTCAGGGACGAACCGGATGTGCGCCAGAACGGAGACGTAATCATGGCGCCGCTTTCAGCCGGGCCCTACGGAATCATCTACAACACCGAAGAAGTCCCTGAAGGAGTCACTTCTTACGAACAGATGTTCAGCGACGAGTTCAGTGGCAAGATGGCCGTCGAAGGTGGCAATCCGGTCACCCCGCTCGCGGTCGCAGCATTCGCTCTCGGTTTCGAGAAGCCGTTCGACATGACCACCGAAGAGCTCGATCAGGCAAAGCAGTTCCTGATCGACAACCAGGACAACATCAGGAGCTACCCGGACTCCGATTCGGACATGGTCAACCTCTTCAAGTCCGGTGAGGTCGTGGTTGCCAACGCAGGACGGGGCACCGCGCAGGACATGAAGGATGACGGCGTGCCGGTGGAATGGGTCGCCCCCGAAGAAGGGACCTGGTCCTGGATCTGCGGGCTTGGCCTGACTTCCAAGGCGCAGAACACGGATGCGGCCTACAAGCTGCTCAATTTCTACGCCGGCCCTGAAGCCCAGGCGATTTCGGCCGCCAACGGCTTCGTCATAACCAACCCTGACGCGGAGCCACTGGTTCCGCCCAAGTACAAGGAAACGTCGGACCCGGCCAGCATTGAAGGCTCGATTCCGCTGACCGAACCGGAAGAAGTCGAGGCGTACCGTCGCGCCTGGCAGGAAGTCCGGACCGGCTGATCCCTTGCCGATCCAGCGTCGCATAGCACGGGCCTTCCCGAACTTTCTCAGCACCACGCTGGTCGTACTGGTGATGCTGATTCTGTTCGGGCCGGTCCTGCTGCTCGCGCTGTTCTCGTTCAACGACTCAACCGTGATCTCCCTGCCCTGGGAGGGATTCACCACCAAGTGGTACACGGCAGCGATCAACGACAACGGCGCAGTGACAGCGATCGGCAACTCCGTGCTGGTGGCCAGCATCGTGATGGTGGTCTCACTGGTCCTCGGCACCCTTGCAGCCTGGGGGCTTACCCGCATAAATTTCCGCGGGCGCCCCCTGGTTGCAGGAATCCATGGTGCGGTGCTGGTGGTGCCATGGCTGATCATCGGCGTTGCCGGCCTGATCTATTTCAGCCAGCTCAACTACGCGCTTTCCCTCCAGACGATCATGCTCATGCATATCGTCGTCACCTTCCCGCTGGTGGTCGCCGTGGTTGCCGCCGGCCTGATCAGGTTCGACCGTTCGATCGAGGAGGCAGCGATCGACATGGGGGCAAACCAGTTCCAGATGATGCGGTACGTGGTGCTGCCCCAGATCGCCCCATCCCTGGCCGCCGCCGCGATCTTCGCTTTCGCCTGGTCTTTCAATAACTTCGAAATCAGTTTCTTCACCGGTGGCTTCGAGCAGACATTCCCGGTCTGGGTGTTTGGCGTGCTCCGCCATTCCTCCAACCTGCCAGTGGTCAACGCGGCTTCGACCGTCATCGCGGTCGCCCAGGTGCTCCTGGTTTTCGCGCTCTGGTACGGCATGAAACTAATGAACAAACGTCGCGGCGGTTCCGATCAGGACATGGCCAAGATGATGACCGGCGGGGTGAAGTAGAAAATGGAAGCATCCTCCCCACCGGCTTCTCCGGTTCCCGTTGTTGTCGGCGAAAGGCCGGGCCCGTTCCGCCGGATGCTCAAGCCCCTGGCGTTCATGTCACTGCCGACCGCAGTGCTGGTCCTGCTGTTCCTGCTGCCGATGGGAATCCTCGCCTACTTCAGCTTCCAGTACGGGGATCTGACCGGACAGTCCGGCTTCACGACTTCGAATTTCACTGACATCCTGACCGACTCGCTGTATCGCGAGATCGCCTGGACTACGTTCCAGATCGCGACGATCGCGATGATCGCCCAGCTCATCGTCGGCCTGCCTCTCGCCTACGTGCTTGCGTTCAAAGCCGGGAAGTTCGAGCTGCCGCTCCTGCTGGCCCTGGTCCTCGCCGACGAACTCAATCCGATGGTGCGCATTTACGCCTGGCGCATGCTGCTTGGGCGTGAAGGCCTGATCAACGAAGCCCTGATGTCGATCGGCCTGATCGATGTGCCGATCGACGCCCTGCTTTTCAACAAGTTTTCGGTGATCGTGGTCCTGTCGACCAGCTACCTGACCTATACGGTGATCCCGATCTACGCTTCGATGAAAGCAGTCGACGCAGGCCTGTTCGAAGCGGCCCGCGACATGGGAGCCGGATGGTTCACGACTTTCAGAAGGGTCCTGCTGCCGCTGATCGCCCCCGGCATCTTCATCGCCCTGCTGCTCGTCTACGTTCCGCTGTTCACTGACTTCGCCGCACCGACCCTGGTCGGTGGCACCACCGGCTACATGCTCGGCAACGTGGTCAGTGACCTTGTCCTCGAGAGCGGGAATCTCAATGCCGGAGCGGCGATGAGTTTCCTGATGCTGATCGCGGCCGCGCTCTTCTCATTAGTCGCCTATCAACTTTCACGAATCAAACAGGGAGCTAAATGACACCGCCACAAGTGACTGCCACGGGCGCCGAATACGACGCCGCGATCATCGGTGGTGGACACAACGGACTGGTCGCCGCCTACTACCTGGCGAAGGCCGGCCTGAAAACGGTTGTCTGCGAGCGTCGTGACATCGTCGGTGGCTGTTGCGTCACGGAAGAGTTTGCCCCGGGCTTCAAGGCTTCCACTGGTGCTTACGTACTGAGCATGCTGCGCGAACCGATCTGGCAGGACATGGACCTGCTCGGACGCGGAATCGTGGTTGATCCGGCCGGGCCTTCGCTCCACCTTTTTGCCGATGGAACCCGGCTGGAGCTTTCCGACGACACGGCGACCGCACAGACGGCCGTGCGCGAGTTCTCCGAGAAGGACGCCGAGGCCCTGCCGAAGTTCGAAGATGACCTCGCTGAACTTGCCGGACTGGTCACCCCCCTGATCGACACCACCCCGCCCGATACGGCACCACGAAGCGCTGCTGACCTCGTTTCACTGCTGAAGGTCGGTGGCATGGCTGCCCGTCAACGCAGGCTGATCAACGAAGCGCTTTTTCTGTTCACCACTTCGGTGACCCAGTTCCTCGACGAACGTTTCGAGAACGAATATGTGAAAGCCGCGATCGGCTGGCATGCGATCAACGACTCCATTTCCGGTCCCTCCACTCCCGGCACCGCTTACATCCTGCTTCACGATCATGCCGGTGAAGACATCGAAGGCGGCGCCCGGTCCTGGGGGTTCGTCCGTGGCGGAATTGGCAAGGTGACTGAAGCAATGGCTGATGCGGCCCGCGAAGCTGGCGCCGAAATCCGCACCGAAGCCGAAGTTGACCGGGTGATGATCGAGGGAGGCCAGGCCAGGGGACTGAAGCTGTCCGATGGCAGCGAGATCCGCTCCCGGACCGTGCTTTCCAACGCCGACCCCAAGAAGACCTTCCTCGGACTGGTTGATGAAACGGAACTTCCCCCCGAGTTCACAGCGTCCGTCCGTTCGTACCGCTGTGACGGCACCAGCATGAAGATCAACCTGGCGGTAAACGAATTGCCGGCGGCCACCAACATGCCCGGTGAAGGAGTCCAGCCTTACCACCTCGGAATCATGGAAGTCAACCAGCCACTCAGGGACATGGATCGAGCCCAGGCCGAAGCCCGGGCCGGCCGGTCCGGCGAGGATCCGCATGTGGAGATGTGCATCCCGACCGTCCATGATCCCTCGCTCGCGCCCGCCGGCCATCACGTGCTGACTATCGACGTGAACTCGCAGCCGTACAACCTCGTTGATGCCGAGTGGGATGACATCAAGGACGACGTTGCTGACAAAGCCATCGCCAAACTGGAGACCTATTTTCCGGGTCTGACCGCGTCCATCCTGCACCGCCAGGTCCTCAGTCCACTCGACCTTGAGCGCCTGCTCGGGATCACCGGCGGCCATGCGCTTCATGGCGACATGGCTTTCGACCAGCTCTTCACCCTTCGTCCGGTCCGCGGCTGGTCCGATTACCGGACCCCGGTCCCCGGCCTTTACCTGTGCGGGGCTGGCACCCACCCCGGCGGCGGGGTCACCGGAGCTAATGGCCGCAACTGTGCCCGTGAAGTGATCCGCGACACCAAGGCTGGCGCCGCCGGCAAGGTTCGCAAACTGCTCAGGCGTCCCGCCGGAGCCTGAGGCAAACGATGCCGGTCCAGCCGATCCTCGAATCCGAGCTGAACGAGGCGCGGGAGATCCTGTCGGACCTGATTTCGATCCCGTCGCCTTCCGGAAGCGAAGGATTGATCATCGACCATCTCGAACGCTGGGCCGCTGACGAAGGCTTCAGCTCGAGACGGGTACCCGCCGAAAATGGTCGGGAGAGCCTGGTCCTGGGTGCCTGCCGCAACCCGGTCCTGGCGATCGTCGCCCACGTCGACACGGTTACCGCCCTCTGGGCGGACCCAACCGTTCCGAGAAACGATGGCAACATCGTCCACGGGCTCGGCGCTGTCGATGACAAAGGTGGAGTGACAGCCTGCATGCTTGCCGCACGTCTCTTCCGCTGGGCAGGCGGCAACCTCGACAATTCCCGTGTCGTTTTCGCGTTCTCCGTGGATGAAGAAACCGGCGGTGCCGGATCCAGGTCGTTGGCGATTGACCTCACCCCGCGTTTCATGATCGCGCTCGAAGGCTCGGAGCTCCGTCCTGGCACGGTCGAATGTGGCGACATCGATGCCCTGGTCCATGTCCATGGCAAATCCGCTCACGGTTCGCTCACCGACCTGGGCGACAATGCGGTCCACTCGGCCGCAGCCTTCATTGCCGGGCTGCCATCCCTGGGCCTCTCCGCCTTCGATCACCCCGTCCTGGGGGAATCGGTTGCCCATGTGAACGAGATTCGTTCAGGCGAAGGCATGAACGTGATTCCGGACAGCTGCACAATGAGTCTCGGTATACGGCTGGTTCCCGGTCAGGATCTGTTCGGAACGATCCGTCAGGTGGAGGATTACGCGAGGCAGTTCAACGCCACTCTGCAGATGGTCGAAGGTACGGAACCGTTCGAACTGCCTGCTGATTCACCACTCCTGGAGCGGATATCAGCCTGTGTCGGAGACGTATCTGGAGTGTGCCCGGATCCGGTTGGGGTGCCCGCCTGGACCGATGCCCACAACTTCGTCGATTTCGGCGGCTCGGAAGCGATGGTCTTCGGCCCCGGGTCGTTTGAGACCGCCCATACCCCGGAGGAGCAGATCGACCTGACCCAGATCGTGGAATGCAGCCGTATATTTGCCAGACTGATCGATCGCGAAAACATCGATTCGATGGCCCTGGCCCCACCCCGGGAAGACATCGCCCGCTACCGAAAGAGTTCATTTTGACGAAATTTCATCCGGTCACCGACCAGCTTGAAGAAGAACCGCTCGATCTTGAACAGATCATTTTCGGGAATCCGAGAACCTCGGCCCTGACCCTGGTCGAAACCAAAGAGGGCAGCGAGAGCGGCCTCTGGCGGTGCACCCCCGGCACGGTTACCGACACCGAGGTGAGCGAATCTTTCCTGGTTCTCACCGGCAAAGGCACCCTTGAGTTCGAAGACGGGCGGACGGTCGATCTCGAGCCGGGCGTGACGGTCTCCTTCGAAGGTGGGGAAAAGACCACCTGGACGGTCAAGGAGACCATCCTCAAAGCCTTCTGGATCGCTGCCTGAGCGCTTTCAGGCAGTTGCCCCGGCGAGGGCATCCACGGCACGCCTGATCTGCTCAGCGGTCATTACGGCCGAAAGCTGGGCCCGGATCCGGGCGGTTCCTTCCGGCACCACCGGATAACCGAATCCGGTGACGAAAATTCCCTGGTCCAGCATGCGTCCCGAAATCGCGATGGCCTTCGATGTTTCGCCGACGATCAACGGCACGATGGCACTGTCTCCGGCGACCGGTTCAAGGCCGGCTTCGCCGAGCAACCGGCGGTATTCAGCGATGTTGGAACGGAGGTCCCCGATCAGACCGGGGTTCTTCCGCAGCTGGCAAAGGGCCTCGCGGGCACTGGCAGCAACGGTTGGTGGCAGTCCGTTGGAGAAGAGCTGTGGCCGGGAGCGCTGCTCGAGGATCGAGCAGAGAGCCTTGTCGCCGGCGACGAATCCCCCTGCCCCGCCACCGAGCGCTTTGCCCAGGGTGCCGGTGACGATGTCGATTTGACCTTCGAGTCCAAAGTGCTCGGCCGTTCCACGGCCCGTGTCACCCATTACGCCGAGACCGTGCGAGTCGTCGACGATCAGAACTGCGTCGTGGAGTTTCGCGATCCTGACCAGTTCGGGCAGCGGGGCGAGGTCGCCTTCCATGCTGAACACGCCGTCGGTCACGATCAGTTTCCGTTTGACGTCACCTGCTTCGACCAGCGCGGCCTCCAGCGCCACCACGTCGGAGTGCGGATAGATCGTTTTCCCGCCGGGCCGGGCCAGACGCATCGCGTCGATTATTGACGCGTGGTTCAGTTCGTCCGAGAAGACATGGGTTTCTTTGTCGCAGAGTGCGTCGAGGATCGCGTGGTTGGCGTTCCAGCAGGAAACGAAAGTGATTGCCGCTTCGGTTTCGAGGAAATCCGCCAGTTCGGCCTCCAGCGCGAGGTGCGGCTCGAAGAGGCCGCAGATGAAACGAACTGATGCTGTGCCAGCCCCATAGGTTTCGAGTGCTTCACGGCCCGCGGCGACCACGGCGGGATTGTTCGCCATGCCGAGGTAATCGTTGGACGAAAGCACCAGGACCTCCCCCAGTCCTTTCAGCTTCACTTCCGGACCTTGCGGCGACTCGTACACCCGCAGTTCTTTCAGGGTGCCCGCTTCGGACATGCTGTCAAGCTCGGCCTGCAGTTCATCGCGCAGCTTCCCGGCTGCGGTCATCGACCCAGCTCCTGGATCGATTTTTCGATTGCCTGACCGATCCGGTCGATGCAGGCAGCGAATTCCCCGGGCGGCATCTTCAATGACGGCTGGATGTTCAGCGACGTCGAACTCGAGTCCATCATCACCCCGAGCTCCAGCGATCTTTCGGCAACCAGATGCTGGAGTTCCGGGTCTCGCTCACGGGTTTCGCGATCGTGGACGAACTCGAGGGCCTGGAATCCTCCGAATGCTCTTGCTTCACCGATCTGCAGGTACCGGTCGGCAAGCACGCCAAGCTTCAGACGACCGATTTTCTCCAGCTCTCGCACGTTTTCAAGGACCGGCTCGTTCTCGAATGCTTCGATGGTTGCGAGCGACGCGGCACATGCCCACGGAAGCCATGACCAGGTCGATCCGGTAGGCACGTCGTCGTAGGTGCCCATGGCCCTTTCCGATCCGAGCAGCGCGGCGATCGGGGCCACCCCTCCACCCATCGCCTTGCCAAGGCACATCAGGTCGGGTTGGATGCCCCATTTCTCAACCGCGAACATTTCCCCGGAACGTCCGAACCCGGTCTTGACTTCATCGACGGCCAGCAACCAGCCGAACTCGTCGCAGACGGCGGTAAGGGCGTTCCAGAAAGCCTCGGAGGGTGCAACGCACCCGCCCGATCCGAGAATCGGTTCGATCAGTACGCCGGCGACCTCGTTTGGATCCACAGCGTGGAAAAGCAGGTGGTCACGCAGGTAGTCGATAGTGGCATCGCCACTGCCGCCGGGCCTTGGCGGACCGAACGGGGATCGGTAAGGATTCGGGTAAGGCAGGTGGGTGAAACCGGCAGACAGTGGCCGGATGCCGCGACTGATTTCGTTTTCCTCTGCCCCGAGCGCCGAAGTCATTGATGTTTCACCGTGATAGCCGCCGAGGAATCCGATCACCATCGGTTTGCCCGTGGCGCGCCGCATCATCTTGACCGCGGTTTCCACGACTTCGGTTCCGTTGAGTCCCAGGTCAACCCTGGTCAGTGACGCTGGCGTGATTTCAATCAGCTTCTCGGCCAGAGGCAGCATCTGCCGGGTCGCCACGCCGTGGCTGTCTTCGTTGCCGACTGTGCGCATCGTTTCGACGAGCGGGTCGATCAGATCGTCGCGCACCGCTCCGAGTGGCACCGAGGCTGACGATGAAACAAGGTCGATGAAGGTGTTGCCATCGATGTCGTGGACGTAATGCCGGTCCTTCGACTCGATTATGAACGGAGCCAGATGATTTGACGATCCGGGATAGACCAGTTCCCTGAGGCGCGCCAGTTCGGTTGCGCTGTTGGGCCCAGGCAACGGTCCGGGGACGGGTGGCAGGGAATCGGACGAAACGTTTTCAGACATGGTCGTGATCACCATAAGACCAAAACGACTCCGGCAACGGAAATGCCCGCATTGCGGGAAATTCCGTTGCCGGAGTAGCGGCAGCCACTGCGCAGTGCGCCTCTGGCAGCGATTTCACCCACCTGGTGGGTGAAATCGCTGCTGGAGCGTGACGTTGGTCCCGGAAGTCGCCTTACGGCGTTCCGAGCAGTGTCTTCTTGGCGACGTCGAACACGTGGGTGTTCGGCCAGACGCCAACCATCTCTTCGGCATTTGGTCCGACCGCGGTCACGGGAACCATGCCACCGGTGTGTTCCGGGGTGGTCCAGTCGACCTTGAACTTGCGGTCGGTGCCCTTGATCGTGACCGGTCCGCTTCGACGCGGTACCTGTCCCTTGGGTCCGGCGTTGTTCCTGGCTTTCTTGCCCCAGTACGGGATCGGATCATCACCATCGGAATTGGTGTTGGTCTCTTCCTTGTCCCAGTCTTCAATCGTCATGCCACCGGTCTCGTGATCGGCTGTGACGATTACCAGAACGTTGGGGTTGGTCTGGCGGTATTCCTGAATCGCCGCAACTACCTGGTTCATCGTCTGTCCGGACTGGATCACGTTGCGCACATCGTGCTCATGTCCGGCGGAGTCCAGATCGTCGCTCTCCATTGCCATGAAGAACCCGTTCGGATTCTGTCCAGCGATCTCGAGTGCTTTCACGACCATGTCCTTGACCGGCACGTAGTGCGGATCCTCCTTGAACTTGTAGCCCTTGGTCTCGATCCAACGGCGCTTCGCACTGTCCTGAACGAGAGCGAGAACCTTCGGACCGGTAAGAGCAGCCACCGTGTCCTTGTCGTAGGCGTACTGATAGCCCTGATCGATGGCAGCCTCGACGAGATTGCCCTGTCTGCCTTCGGACTTGTCTTCGCCCTGCTTGTTGGTGTTCGGGATCATTCCCGGGTTGCCCGCGGGATACCAGTAGGCCTCGTTGCCGCCCATCAGGATGTCCACCTTGCCGTTGTGAATCTCCTTCTTGGCAATGGTTGACTTCCAGTCGCGATTCTCCACCGGACCACCAAAGGAAGCCAGCGTTGCGTTGGTTACGTCGTGATCGTTGATCAGGGCAGTTGTCTTGCCCTGTTCCTTGGCGATGTCGAGCAGGGTCGGGACACGAACCTTGTCCGGACCGAGACCGGTGTAACCGTTGATCGTCTTCTCGCCGATCGCCCAGGCTGTTGCGCCTGCGGCCGAGTCAGTTGTTGCGCCCGGGCCCAGCGAAATCGTGTCGAGGAAACCGGTGTAAGGCAACGCGTCCATCGGCTGACGTTCATCGAGGCCGTAGAGCGCGTACTGAATAGCCGTTCGCTGCTGTATTCCCATGCCATCACCGCTGAGAATGATCACGCTGGTCGCCGGGTCCGGATCTGAAGCGGACGCGACGGACGAATCATTCTTCGCAATCAAAGCAACCAGTGCGAGAACGAGCGCGAGGCCGGCCAGCGCCAGGAAGCTCTTTCTCAGGGACAGGTGCTGAATCGCTGACATCTCAAATGCTCCTTATAGAGGAATTGTTGAACAATTCGATCATCCTACGAACTGAACCAGCCGATGTCAACAGAAAGGTTCCACAAAATCTCCTGCAGCCCAGCATCTCCCGCCTCAGAGCCAACTTTTGTCCGCATTGGCCGCGGCCTACAAACCTCTACCCGAATCAATCTCACGTAATGCGGGCGCAAGCCACGCAAAGGCAGGCCAGCTGTAACCGCTGATTCAAGGCACCGCTGGCAATCAGGCGACGGGCCCGAGCAGTCGCCCGGGCAGTCCTTCAGTCCGACGGATCCTCGAGCACGTCGTCCCCTGCCGCCAGCTTTCCGGGTTCCACGGCATCGCCCGACGTCCCGGCCGCCGATCCGGCGCCTGAATCACCATCAGGCTCATCACCATCGGGCTCATCACCGTCTGGGGAACTGAGCATGTACATCATCCCTTTGGCGATGAAACCAATCAGGATGAAGATCAGTGCAAGGCCGTACCAGATCGCAACTATCGAACCGAAGAGCGCTGATGCCAGAGCGACGGAACCCGCGCCGAGCAGGATCGCTACGAGCCAGCGAAACGCTGCGACTTCAGATGTAAGCGGATTGCCCATGGCGTCCGCCCTGCCTCAATCAGACGATGTAGATGGCGACGAACACGATGATCCACATGATGTCGACGAAGTGCCAGTAAATGCCAGGCACTTCCACACCGAGGTGGTTCTTCTGTTCAGGGCCGAAGTGTCCGCGCCAGGCGCGGATGTTCGCGAAGGTCAGCAGCAGCAGGCCGACGAAGACGTGCGCTCCGTGCAGACCGGTGAGGCTGTAGAAAATCGACCCGAACGCACCATCCCGGGCACTGAAGCCGATGTGGATGTATTCATTGATCTGGATGAAAAGGAAGGTCGCGCCAAGCAGCCAGGTCAGGCCCAGGCCGAGTTTGAGACCGCGATGGTTGTTGTGCTTGATCGCTTCGAGGGCGTAATGGATCGTGAAAGAAGACGAAACCAGAACCACGGTATTGATGAAGGCGATAAGGACCGGCAGATGGATGCCTTCCGGCGGCCATGAGTCGGGGTTTACGACAACCCGAAGGAAGAAGTACGCAGCGAAGAAAGCCGCGAACAGCATGACTTCAGAAAGGATGAACAGCAGGATGCCGAGGATCGTACGGTCGATCCGGGCGCTCTGGTGAGCTTCGGGCGGCCCGTGATGGTGATCGTCCTCCGCGTGTCCGTGGGGTACGGGGATGCTTGCGCTTTCCATCTCTATGCCTCGTCTTCCACGGTCTCTACAGCTACGGCTTCACCTTCAGCAACGGCGGCGGCGACGGTTTCGGGCGCGCGGCCGGCTTCGTGATGTGCGACCGGCTTGTCAGTGATCTCACGAACGCGACCGACAAGGTCCGATTCGAGCCACTTCGACTCTTCGCCAGGCAGCGTTGAAATCAATACGTCATCGACCCGGTAATGGGCAATTGCCTCTTTCACCGATTCGAATGGATCAGGACTCATCGGCTGGCCGGTGACATCAATGTCTTCCCGGTACAGAGTGGCCATCAGGCCCGCGAGGTCACGCGAAACTTTGTTCAGCGGCACCCCGTCGGTCTGCGGCGCAATGATCGTGAAGCGGTGTGAGCGCTCCTTCGAAAGCTCGAGCAGTCGAGCGGCAAGGTCAGGGCTGGACAGCGTCTGGTTTGCGACCACCAGGGTGTGGGTTACCGACAGGCTGATCGAATCGTCTTCGATCCGGACCGGAATATGCGTGATCTTCACTCCGGGCTCGAATGTACCTTCGGCCCATTCTTCGAGAGCGCGACGGGTGTAACCGAACCGGCTGTCATAAAGGCAGGAAAGCAGGACTTCCGACGGACGATGGCTGCGAATCGCGTCACCGAGGGCCAGATCCGACGCGGGATCAAGCACCTCGCCGACAGCTTCGATGCCGAATTCGTCGAGCACGGACAGAGTCACATCGACCCGGCTCCGGGCCGCCTCGGCGGCTTCTTCCGGGCTGAACAGCTGTCCGGCAGCGGGCTGATTCTGCGGCGCAACCACAACAACGTAGCTCGCGTCATCAACACGCTCAAGCGTGTGCTGAAGGAGCTTGCGCCCTCCGGCAACTTCGTTCAGGAAAAGAACGATCGGCTTCATGATGGCGCAGTCACCGTAGTCGGCTTGGGCTCCGGGACATCAGCAGCTGATTCGTCACCCATGATGGCGTGGCGGGCACCCGGTGTTCCGAATTCGTACGGACCACCGACAACACGCGGAATTTCGTCGAAGTTGAAGACCGGCGGCGGCGAAGAGACCTGCCACTCGATCGTATTCGCGCGCCACGGGTTGTTCCCGGCCTTCGGGCCGAAACGCCAGCTGACGATCATGTTGTAGAAGAAAATCAGCTGTACCGCGCCCAGGATGAAAGCGAAGACCGAGATGAAGAGGTTCCAGTCGCCGTACTGTGATGCGTAGTCAGCGACACGACGGGGCATGCCGTCCATCCCGACCCAGTGCATCGGGACGAAGGTGCCCCAGGTACCGACGACGGTTCCCCAGAAATGGATCCGGCCGAGCTTCTCGTCGTACATGCGACCGGTCATCTTCGGGAACCAGTGATAAATGCCGGCGAAAATCGTGAACACGGACCCGCCGAAGAGCACGAAGTGGATGTGCGCGACGATGAAGTAAGTGTCGGAAACGTGAATGTCGATCGGAATCATGCCAAGCATGACTCCCGAGATTCCACCGATGGTGAACGTGACGATGAAGGCCAGCGAGAACAGCATGGCTGTCGAATAGGTGTGGATCTTGCCGTAAAACAGCGTGCCCAGCCAGGAAAAGATCTTGATTCCCGTCGGGACCGCGATCAGCATCGTCGTGATCATGATCGGCACCCGCAGCCAGTCGAACATGCCGGCGACGAACATGTGATGTGCCCACACGGAGTAACTGAGCACCACGATTCCGATCAGTGCCAGAGCCATCAATCGGTATCCGAAGACGGGCTTTCGGGAATGGGTCGAAATGATCTCGGAGACGATCCCGAACCCGGGCAACATCATGATGTACACAGCCGGATGCGAGTAGAACCAGAAGATGTGCTGGTAGGAAAGAACGTCACCGCCCTGGAGGAACTCGAAGAAGTTCATGCCGAGGATACGGTCGAAAAAGACCATGAACTGGGCGCCTGCCACGAACGGAGTCGCACCGACGACGAGCAGAGAAGTCGAGAGGTTGGCCCAGACCAGAAGCGGCATGCGCCAGAGATTCATCCCTGGGGCACGCATCGTGATGATGGTGACCAGGAAGTTGAGAGCTGTCGCGATCGAGCTCGCGCCAGCAAACTGCACACCTATGTTGAAGAAGGTCTGTCCCAGCGGCGCTCCCGTCGATAGCGGCGCGTAACCCGTCCAGCCCGCGTCGAAAGAACCACCCGGGGCGAGGAAAGAGCTCATGAAGATGACGCCGGCGATCGGCAGCAGCCAGAAACTCAGTGCGTTGAGTCGGGGGAATGCCATGTCCGGCGCGCCGATCATCAGCGGCAGGACGTAGTTGGCGAGCCCGGCGAAGACCGGGATGATGAACAGGAAGATCATCACCACGGCGTGCGTGGAGAAGAGTCCGTTAAAGGTGTTCGCAGCGACGATCTGCGTTCCTGGCTGGGCCAG
>JBAWHK010000293.1:0-5005 GCA_049593795.1 Solirubrobacterales bacterium | reverse complement strand
ATGGCCGACATCTACACCACCAACCGTGGCGAACGCTCCAAATACTTTGGACCCGATGGTGACTGGCAGCTGACCGGCAACGGTTACGTCTACACCAACCTGCAGGCGGACTTTGCCCACAAGCGGGTAATCGCCGAAGGCACGATCCAGAAGCTGCTGAAGCTGAAGGCTCCGCTGGGACCGAACAATCAGGTTCGCGAAGTCGTCCGTGGCTACGCCAAGGGCTACAACCGCTGGCTCTCACAGACCGGCGTCGACAACATTCAGGACACCACCTGCAAGGGTGAGCCCTGGGTCAAGAAGATCAATACGCAGGACGTCTACCGCCGCTTCTACGAACTGGGCACCCTGGCCAGCGCCGGCGCGGCAGTCGACGGCACAACCGCAGCTTCGCCTCCTGCCGTGATGGCTTCGGCCGGAGACAACAACAACCGGGCTGCAGAACCGACCGCAGCCGACTTCGAGGAAATTGCCGAAGGCCTCGAGCCCGAAGTCGGGTCGAACGCCGTTTCCCTCGGCAAGGATGCGACCTCCACCGGCAAGGGCATGCTCTTCGGCAACCCCCATTTCCCGTGGTCGGGAACCGAACGTTTCTTCGAAGCCCAGCTGACAGTTCCGGGCAAGATGAACGTCAGCGGTGCCAGCCTGCTCGGCGCTCCCGTGGTGCTGATCGGCCACACCCGGAATCTCGCCTGGAGCCACACCGTTTCGACCTCGAGGCGCTTCATGCTTTACCGCGAGAACCTGGTCCCGGGGGATCCCACCTCGTACCTGGTTGACGGCCAGCCGGTCAAGATGGACTCGGTCGACGTCACGGTCGAGGTCAAGCAGGAAGACGGCACGATCGTGCCGGAAACCCGCACCCTTTACAAGACCGAACACGGCCCGATCACCAGCGCGCTGCAGGGAATCCCGATGACCTGGGACAGCGACCATGCGTACTCGCTGCGTGACCCGAACTCGGACGGGCTGCGGTTCATCAATCACTTCTTCGACGCTGACCGTTCGGAGAGCGTGAGTGACCTGGTGAAAACCCTGAAGCGCAATCAGGGCGTGCCGTGGGTGAACACCATCGCGGCTGATTCCAAGGGCAACGCGATGTACGCCGACATTTCGGTGACCCCGGATGTCACCCCGGAACGGTTCGCCGATTGCAACATCGGTGGCCTTGGTGACCTCGCCTGGAATGCGGCCAAGGTCGCCATATTCGACGGCAGTCGCCCGGACTGTGGTCCGCAGCTCCAGCCCGGCGCGGTTGCTCCCGGCATCCTGTCGCCGAGCCAGATGCCGCTGCAGATCCGTGACGATTACGGCTCGAACATGAACGACAGCTACTGGCTGTCAAACCCGGCCTCGCCGCTGACCGGTTTCGCGCCGATCATCGGTGACGAAGGCACAACCCGGTCACTCCGGACCCGGAACGGCCTGAACCAGATCGCCGAGAAGCTGGCCGGTGGTGGCAAATACACACTGGGCGACGTTCAGGGATTCATCACCAACAACCGGCACTACGGTGCCGAGCTGATGGTGCCGGACCTGGTGTCCTACTGTCAGGCGAACCCGACGATCAACGCGGTTGACGTCAGTGCCGCCTGCGGCGTCCTGGCTGCCTGGGACAAGACCGACAACCTCGATTCGGCCGGGGCCCTGCTCTGGACCCGGATCCAGGGCAGGCTGCCGGGCAACCGCTATGTGGTGCCGTTCGACATCAACGATCCGGTCAACACTCCGCGCGGCCTGAACACGGCCAATCCGGCTGTGGTCAAAGCACTGTCGGACACGGTCAATGAGTTCGCCGGCCTCAGCATCCCGGTGGGGGCCACCCTGCGTGAGTACCAGTACGTCACCAAGAACGGTGAGGACATTCCGATTCCCGGCGGCAACGGCGGTCACGGAATGTTCAATGTGATCTCGGCGGTTCGGAACAACACCACCGGCAAATACGACTCGGTCCGTCATGGCTCGAGCTTCATCCAGTCCGCCTCGATGACCGGGGCCAAGTGTCCCGATGTCAAGACGATCCTGACCTATTCGCAGGCAGCAACAAACGAGCTGTCCAAGCACTATGCGGATCAGACCAAGCTGTTCTCCCAGAGCAAGTGGGTAAAGGACCGCTTCTGCGTCGGCCAGCAGAAGAAGTCGCCTGACCTGAAGGTGAAGAAGCTCAACGGTGGAGCGAAAGCGGTGAAGAAGGGCTGGTAGGACCCGATGTGATCCGCCCGGATCGGCTGGTGCCGGTCCGGGCGGTGTTTTTGCAGGAGAATCGCTGGCCCGCCTGAGAGGTTGTCCGGGCCCCCGGAGACCTATACTTGGGACCGATTGACATGTCAATCAACTCCTGATGAGAGCTTCCGTCGTACAAATGAACTCCACCAGCGATCGTGACCTCAACCTCGAGGCAGCCGAGCGCCTGGTTCGTGCTGCCGCCGGCGAAGGTGCGGAACTGGTGGTCCTGCCCGAAAAATGGCCGCTGCTGAGCACCGGAGAAGAACTGGTCGAAGGCAGCGAACCGATCGACGGCCCGGCCATAACTGCGGCCCGCAGCTGGGCCCGGGATCTGGGTGTCAACCTCCAGGCCGGAAGTTTCACCGAAGAACTCGCCGATCAGGCCCTGCCTTCGAACACCGCGTTGATGATCAACAGCGAAGGTGAGATCACCGCCACCTACCGCAAGATCCACATGTTCGACGTTGACGTGGGTGGGGTCGAATACCGCGAATCGACATATGAGCAGGCCGGCGATGAACTCACCGTGGCGATCGCCGGACCGGCCGAAGTTGGCATGACCATCTGTTACGACCTGCGATTCCCCGAGCTGTTCCGTGCCCTGCTCGACCGCGGCGCCGATACCTTCACCGTGCCTTCAGCCTTCACCACCACCACCGGACGCGACCACTGGGGCACGCTCGTGCGGGCCCGGGCGATCGAAAACCAGTCCTTCATGCTGGCAGCCAACCAGGTTGGCCAGGCCGAACCCCAGTTCGATTCGTGGGGACATTCGCTGATCGCCGACCCCTGGGGTGACGTGATCGCCGGACTCGAAGACGGCGAAGGGGTCGCCACCGCCGACCTCGACTTCGACTCCCTGAACGAAATCCGGGGCAAACTGCCCGCAGTAGATCACCGCCGCCCGGAACTGTTCCAGCCAGCCGAGGACCAGGCCTGATGGCCCGCGAAGCAGCCACCGAACGTCGCCGCCAGATACTCGATGCGGCGGTGAAAGTATTCGCCCGGCAGGGATTCCATTCGACCCGCGTGGCCGACATCGCCGAAGAAGCCGACGTCGCCTACGGCCTCGTCTACCACTACTTCTCCTCCAAGGAGAACGTGCTCAACGAGCTGTTCGAACAACGCTGGTCGTTGCTGCTCGAAGCGATCAACGAAACCGACCAGTCGACCGCGACCCCACAACAGAAACTGGGAGTCGTCGCCGGATTCATCATCGACTCCTACCGCTACGACCCTGACCTGATGAAAGTCATAATCGTCGAAGTGACCCGGGCCGCGAACTCCTTCGGACGAACCCACCTCGAGCAGATCAATGCCGCCTACATCGGCATCGCCAAAATCGTTTCCGACGGCCAGGAAAACGGAACCTTCCGCAAGGACATCGATGCTTCTTTCGCGTCCATGTCCTTCTATGGAGCGATCGAACAGCTGCTCTCCGGCTGGATATTCGGGCTGGTTCCCGGCTCCGACCGGAACTTCGACGAAGCGCAGGAACTGCTTGTGAAGACGATCTGCGAAGGCCTTGACCTTCGCCAGGACTAAGGCCAGACGGTTAGGCCGACCCGGATGCAGGGTATTGTGAAAGGCAGATATGGATAATGACCTAGTTAGACGTTTGACCTGGAGCGGGATGCTGACCGTCAGCGGTGCGATCGCAACGCTGATCGCCTCCCGACTCGCCGCCGTGGCATACCGCCGAATCTTCAATGAGGATCCGCCGGAGTAATCGTGGCGCCACCCGATCCCTACAAAACGCCGGCCGACAAAACCGTTGGCGAACTCGTCTTCGAGGTCACCGAACAGACCTCCAACCTGATCAGGGAAGAGATCGAGCTCGCCAAAACCGAGGTAAGCGAGAAGGTCACGACCCTCGCCCGCGGATCAGCTGTAGGCATCGCCGCCGGTGTCTTCGCTTTCCTGGCGATCATCCTCCTGATGCACGCTTTCGCACTGGGCCTGAATTCACTCTTCTTCAATTCCGAGCCCTGGGCCGGTTACCTGATCGAAGCGGTGCTCTTCCTGCTGATCGCTGCCGGAGCCGGATATTTCGCCTACAACGCCTTCGAGAAGACCGGGGCACCGCTCCCGACCGAAGCGATCGAAGAGGCCCAGAAGATCAAGGCAGAGCTGACCCCGGGAGATGAAAACTGATGGCTGATACACCAGAAACTCCTGAACCCGCGAAGCCAGGCACGCCCGCTCCGTACAAGCCGGAAGGCACCGGCCCGGAAGCCCCGGCACCGAAGTCGCCTGAGCGCTGGGTGCCGGAAGGAACCCCTGCGCCAGCATCCGGATTGCCCGGTTCGCCATACACGCCGCCGCGTCCGAAACGCACATCGGCCCAGATCCGTGCGGACATCGACGCCCAGCGTGAAGAACTCGGACAGAACGTCGATCACCTGCGGGACAAAGTCACCGAACTGACCGACTGGCGTGGCCAGTTGATGAAGCACCGCAAGAAGATCGTGGTCGGAGCTGTTGCCACGGGTTTCGTGGTCGGCGGCATGATGGCGCTTCGCCGCCGCTGAGTCCGACCCTGGCGGCCGTTCACGGCCCTTTCCGTGCTTCCGGCAGTAGGTTGGCCGGGTGAATCATCAGGTCAGGATGGTTGATCGTCTCGCAGCGGGGGCAGCCCTGCTGTTCGGTCTCCTTTCCGTTTTCGGTCTGGTCTTTCTCGTGGTCGGAAGCCACCGGCTGCTTCAGGCGGTCGCACTGGTTGCCGTCGTGGCGCTGGCCCTCGCTTCAGCCCGGCGGGCTTTCAGGGTGAAAGTACGCC
>JBAWHK010000292.1:0-2972 GCA_049593795.1 Solirubrobacterales bacterium | reverse complement strand
GGCCGTTAAACGGCCCCTGACCGCTCAGAGTTCGATTGAGTAGCCGGCGGTGAAGCCGTCGAACTGCTTGATCGCTTCGATAGTTGAATCTTCGGCTTCGGCGTCGCTGGTCACGACCATCACTGCCTGGTCGCTGCCGGATTCGGCCCCGACCGCAGCCGAGGCGATGTTCACGCCGTGCTCGCCAAAGGCCGTGCCGACCTTGCCGATCATTCCCGGCTGGTCCGAGTAGCGGAACACAGCCATGTGCTCGGCGAAAGGAACGTAAAAGCTCTGGCCCCAGATCGAAACCAGATATGGCGCGTTCTTTGGTCCGACCGTGGTTCCGCCAACGGTCACGGTCTCCCCGCCTGACTGCACTGAAACCTTGATCAGGTCAGTGAACTCTTCGGCGTTCGGGTCCTTGATCGTCGCGACCTCGATGCCACGCTCTTCCGCCATCTGCGGCGCGTTGACCAGGTTGACTGCTTCTTCGGTGTGCCCGGAGAGCAGCCCGGCCTGGACGGCGATGCCGAGCAGACGGGTGTCGTTGTCGGCCACTCCGCCCCGGAATTCGACTTCAACCCGGTCGATGGTTCCCGGGATCAGACCAACGGCAACCTGGCCGAGGGTCTGGCAGAGCGGTACGTAGGGCGCAAGCGCTTCCATCACGGCGGGGCTGACCGCCGGGATGTTGACGGCGTTGGTGACAACGCCACCGGTGAGCGCAGCGGTGACCTGTTCGGCCGTGTCGGTGCCGGCCCGGTCCTGGGCTTCAGCGGTCGATGCTCCGAGGTGCGGGGTAACGACCACGTCTTCGCGGGCGAAGATCGGATGTTCCGTGAACGGTTCTTCGGGAAATACGTCGAGTGCCGCACCTCCTACCTGTCCGGAGTCGAGTCCGGCAATCAGGTCGTCAAGGTTGATCAGTTCACCGCGGGCGCAGTTGACGATGCGCATGCCGGGCTTGAACTTGGCGATCGCATCGGCGTTGATCCAGTCGATCGTCTCCGGTGTTTTCGGCAGGTGGATAGTGAGCAGGTCGGCACGCTCGTAAAGTTCGTCGCTCGACTCAACGCCTTCAACGCCGAGATCGCGAAAGCGTTCAGCGGATACGAACTTGTCGAAAGCGAGCACTTCCATGTCGAAGGCCTGTGCCCGTTTCGCTACCAGTTGCCCGATCCGGCCGAAACCGATTACCCCGAGGGTTTTGCCGGAAAGTTCGGAGCCTTTGTACTTGGCGCGGTCCCAGCGACCGTCGACGAGCGATCCGTGGGCTTGCGGCACGTTGCGGAAGAGTGCGAGGGCGAGGGCCAGGGTGTGTTCGGCGGCCGCGACGGAGTTCGAGTCCGGTGCGTTGGCCACGATGATTCCCCGTTTGGTGGCTGCCGGGATGTCGACGTTGTCGACTCCGGTGCCGGCCCGGCCGATCACCTTCATGTTGTCGGCGCGCTCAATCAGTTCCGGCGTCAGCTTCGTGGCTGAGCGGATCAGGATCGCGTCGTACTTACCGATCTGGTCGGCGAGTTCCTCGTCGGTCATCTCGAGACCGAGATCGACGTCGAATTTCTCCTTCAGGAGGTCCACGCCGGTGTCGGCGATCTTCTCCTTGACCAGTACTTTGGCCCTACCGCTCAAATTTTCCTCCTAGTTGCCAGCTCGTTTGAGCCGGTTTCGATCATTACTTTCACGCGGTGACGCCAGCGTTCCCGATCACCCAGTCGATGCAGGCGGTGAGCGCCTCGACGTCGGTGGGTTCGACCGCCGGGAACATTCCTACTCTCAGCTGGTTGCGGCCAAGCTTGCGGTACGGCTCGACGTCAACGACGCCGTTGGCCCGAAGCGTCGCCGCGATTGCGGCCGCGTCAATTGAATCGTCGAAGTCGATGGTTCCGACCACCAGCGAACGCTGGGCTGGATCGGTGACGAAGGGACTGGCGAATTCGCTGGCCTCGGCCCACTCGTACAGGTGCGTGGACGAAGCGGTGGTCCGGTCGACGCAGAACTCGAGTCCTCCACCCGCGAGCATCCACTCGAGCTGCTCGGCGAGCAGGATCATGGTTGCGAGTGCGGGCGTGTTGTAAGTCTGGTCCTTGCGGGAGTTGTCGAGGGCCGTCTTGAGGGACAGGAACGGTGGCTGCCACCGGTCGGTTGATCCGTCGAGCTCCTCGATCCGGGATATCGCGGCCGGGCTGAGCGCGGCCAGCCAGAGACCGCCGTCGGCACCGAATGCCTTCTGCGGGGCGAAGTAGTAGACGTCGGACTCCTGCATGTCGACTGGAAGGCCGCCTGCGCCGGAAGTCGCGTCGACGAGCACCAGGGCATCACCGGAATTAGCCGGGCGCTTGACGGGGACCATCACCCCGGTCGAGGTTTCGTTGTGGGCCCAGCCGATCACGTCGACGCCATCCCTGCTTTCGGGGGCCGGGGCGCCACCGGGCTCGGCTTCGATCAGGACCGGGTCCGACAGGAACGGGGCACCGGAGGTGACGGTGAAGAATTTGCGGGAGAACTCGCCGTAGACGAGGTGGAGCGCCTGGTCACGGACGAGCCAGGCGGCCGCTGCATCCCAGAACGCGGTTGTGCCGCCGTTGCCGAGAGCGATCTCGTAGCCGTCGGGAAGTGAAAAGAGATCTCCGAGGCCGCTGCGAACGCGACCGACGAGATCTTTGACCGGCTTCTGACGGTGTGACGTTCCCATCAGGTCGGACTGTTCTGACAGCGAGCGCAGGGCTTCGGGCCGCACCTTGGAGGGTCCGCAGCCGAAGCGGCCGTCGACGGGCTTTAGGTCATCCGGAATCTTGGCGTCGTTACTCATCTTGGTTGAGGATATTGATCCGTGGCTTATGACCACCCGGCGGGGGTCTGTGTGGCTCTGGACGTGGTCCGAACCGGCAGGTAGGCTGATGCCCGTACCGGTTCTTGCCAAACACCCCGAGGAGAATCCTCTTGTACCCAGTCACATATGAAGCCGACTATCTCAAGGATAGAAA
>JBAWHK010000291.1:0-3243 GCA_049593795.1 Solirubrobacterales bacterium | reverse complement strand
GACGAACTCGTTTTCATGGGCAGGGACAACGGCAACCAGGTGCCGGCCGGATCCGTCCCCACCCCTGATGGCGTGGTCGAAGCTCCGGGCGTCGAAGTCAAAGTCACCGATCCGATCGATGGCGCCTCTGCCTACGTCTACCTGTTCCGGTCGAAAGGAAAACTCGACCCGGCGGCAGGCAAGCAGTATGTCGACTACGACTTCAACCTGATCAACCTCAGCCCCGGCAAGACCCTCGCGAACGGTTACGGATTCCTCAATACGAACAACCCCGAGGACTCCACGGTCACCACTCCGTTCTACAAACTCCATTCGACTGATCGCTGGATGGAAGACCGCCTCGAGATTCACGCCGGAGGGTCAACCGGCGTTGACATCCTCGACCGAGAAGTCGCCCAGGCGACCCTCAAAGGCTGCAACCGATCCCAGTACACCTTCTCCGGAAACTGGACTCTGGGAAGCGTGACCCGTGACGGTGATTCGGACGAAGGGACCTACGTAACGGTCAAGTCAGGACCGGTCCGGGCAATCCGTTCCTACATGGGTGCTAACAGCGGGCCGTATGTCCAGAAGGAACACATCTATTACGAACAGCGCGAAGACAGCCAGATCTTCCTGCGGGTTCACCCGATGCTCGACCTTTATGCCTGGACCGACTACTCGGATTCCGCGACCGGCATGACCTACCGCAACTTCAAGAACCAGGATGGGGTAACCGTTGACGGTGTGCCCGACGCGCTGGTCCCGGCAACCAATGCGGACTTCGCGCCGGGCATGGTCGCCTGGGAACAGCTGTCCGGCCCCCAGGGTTCGGTAAGCACGATCACCAGTGCGGAAACCGACATGGATCCGTCCGATTTCGGCAGTTACTACCTCGATGATTCAACTCCGGTCGCGAGCGACGAGAAGCAGTGTGGCGGCGACGGAAAATCGTTCGGGGCCAGTGGCTTCGGTATCGGCGTGGCAACCAAGTCAACCCCGAATACCGATCCGCGTTACGGAAACGAAAACAACCCGGCAAAGAACCTCACGGTCAACCGGGTCCGTTACTTCGACACGCCGGAAGCTGGCGCAACCGAAGCCGCCCGTGACGCCGCGCAGGTGAAGCAGCCGCTCGAAGCAGCTTCTTCCGTATTCGAGCCGGGCGCCGGCAAAGCGAAGCTCTCGATCAAGTTCGTGAAGAAATCATTCCGGGTGAAACGCGGCCGGAAAGCAATGGTCAAGATCAAGGTCACGAATAACGGTGACGGTGCCACCGGCAAGCTGAAGATCTGCGCTTCCGGCCCGAAGAAGAAGCTCGGCGGGATCGGTTGCCGTACGAAATCCAACCTCGTCCGCGGTGGAGCGGCCACGGTCAAGGTCAAGCTCAAAGTGAAGCCCTCGGCCAGGAAAGGCAAAAAGCTCAAAGTGCGCATTGCCCTCAAGGCCAAAGGCATGAAAACCGCGAGCGGCAAAGTCGCGATCAAAGTCCGGTAGTAACTGAAGGCACGCCTCCCGTTCTGGTTACGGGAGGCGTTCCGGGCCATCTCGCCCAGAAACACAGAGGGTGGGGGCCTGGCGACGGGCGGAAGTTAAGCTGCGCCGGATGATCGGTTTCATCCTCTCTTCAGTGATCCAGCTGCTGGTGTTCGTGGTGCGACTGGTGCTCACCCTTGTTGTCTGGACATTCCGACTGGCCGCTTTCATCATCGTCGCGACCTTCGTTTTCATTCGCAACCGGTGGCCCCGGCGGTCATCCAGTCCGGTCGGACGGCAGCCAATCGATCCGGAGGTCCGCTGGGCGGTGTTCCGGCGGGACGGCTACGCCTGCCTCAGGTGTGGCACCGACAGTGACCTGACCATCGATCACATCCATCCGGTTGCCCTTGGCGGGACCAACCATCCCTCCAATCTCCAGACGCTTTGCCGCAGCTGCAACGCAGGCAAAGGGATCCTGGTCGGCCGGCACGACTACCGGCGTCCGGCCCAGCTGCTCCGCGGCTGAACCCGGTCAGGCGTGGCCGTGAGGCACGTCTTCTTTTGCTTTCTTGTCTTCCTCTTCCGGTTTCGGCCCGGCATGTTCAAACTCGAAAGTGCCACGGGTGACCGCCAGGACCTGCTCGGCCAGCTTGGCGCCATCGGACGGGTTGAGCGGGGTGGCGAGGATCCTGAACACCACTTCGTCGCGATCGACCTCTTCCAGCCAGATGGCCGGGGGCTGCCGGGTGGGCACGGTGATCGAATGATGGAGCATGTCCTGGACCATGGCCGGACTTGTGTGGCTGTCGAACCGGGCCTTGACATCGATTCCGTCCGCGCCGCTGATCGGAACGACTATGCAGTTGATGATCACGTTGTTCGGGACCATCATCCGGTTCTGACCGGAAAGCAGCGTTGTGTAGAAGAGCCCCAGTGAACTGACGGTCCCTTCAACGTCGCCGCCGAGGGGTCCGCTCGAAATCCGTACCCGTTCTCCCACCCGGAAAGGTCTGGTGCTCTGAAGCACCACGCCGGCGAACACGTTGCCGAGGGTCTGCTGGGCCGCGAGACCGAGAAGGATCGCGGTGAACGCACCACCAACCGCAAGCGTGCTGGTTTTCACTCCCGCGATGTGCAGCGCGATCGCGGCTACGAGGATGATCGTGACCAGGCGAATCGTGAAACTGACGGTGCCCGCGGTCCCCGGATCCATGCGTTTCAGGATTGACGGGGTGATCGTCCGGCCGAGCGCCGAAGCGAAACCCCAGCCGAAGGCGAAAAGCAGGAACGCGGTGATGATCCGGCCTTCAGTTCCGTAGCCAGGTGCGATGTCATGGCGATGGTTGAAAGCGAGAAGGGTTCCGGCGATCAGGATCGAGAACAGGATCAGGCGTGGCCAGGCACGACCTTTGTCTGCCGGGGTGACCTCTTCGGCGAGGCCGGCTTCCCGCCAGGCGTCGGTGCGGGTCTCGAACATCCAGCGCGGCATCTGCGGCGCGGGGACCCGTTTTTTCGGTTTCTTGATCTTCGGCTTCATCGGCCAGAGAGACTATGCCACGCCATAAGGCGTTGTTAAAGGTCTGTACCGGGGTGGAGGCTCGTCGCACCGGATGACTTTGATTTCGATAAACGCCGTTGTATGCTGACGCCGCACCGTTTTGTGAGGGGGTGTGTTGTATGGGGTATCAGGGGGTGGCGTCGCCACCAGAATCGATGGAGAGGAACGATTTTGAAGTTGATCCGACTGCTGGTGGCCGTCATGGCCGTTTCGATGGTTTTCGGTGT
>JBAWHK010000290.1:0-5799 GCA_049593795.1 Solirubrobacterales bacterium | reverse complement strand
CTGCGTTCGCCGAGGGCCGCAAAATCGACTCCGACCCGCAGTGACCGACCGATCAGGCGCTGGATCTCGACCCCACGGCCGTCCTGTTTGCCTTTGCTGATGTCGCGTGGCTTGCGGTCGCCGGTTGAGGCGGGCAGCATCGAGTACTCAGCGGTGACCCAGCCTTCGCCACGACCGACCATCCACTTCGGCACCCGCTCCGAAACCGACGCGGTACAGATCACCCTGGTTCCGCCTATGGAAATGAGGGCCGAGCCGTCGGCGCTGGAGACGAAACCCGGCTGAATGTCAACTGGTCGCAAATCGGCGGCGGTGCGATCGAAGCTTCGCTGGAGACTGGTATCTGCGCTGTTTTCTGACATTGCTGACAGTTTCCCAGACACCCCGGTTTCCGGGGCGGGCCTGAACCCGCCCCGGGGACGTTCACCGGAAGGCGATCTTGTCGACGGCCGACTGGATCTTGTCGACGATGAGTTCAGCCAGTTCCGTGCCCTGCCGGCCGGAAAAACCTTTCATCGCAGCGACCATGCCGACCATAAGCAGGGAGACCAGCAGGATCAGGCCGACGTACTCGACAGTCCCCTGCCCGTGATCGCTGGACAGCCGGGCGCTGGCCGCCCTCGATGTGTTGTGGGCCAGCGCGTGTGCCTGACCCATTGCCGCATAGAACATCTTTCCTCCTTCGTTTGCTTGATCTCGCCATGCTCGGTCAAGTCCGCTGACCTGACTTTGAACGGGAGCAACAAGTTCGGACGCGAATGCTCAAAGGAACCGCACGGGCGGCTACCCTCTCCGGATGCGGGTTCTGACGGTCATGAATTTCGGTGCCGATGCGGCCACTCCCCAGCGTGGACGCTGGGTGGTGGATCAGGTGGAAGCCCTGCGGGAGCTCGGCCACGAAATCGACCTGTTCACTTTCCAGCCAGGCAAGGACCAGTACCTGCCTGCCACCCGCAAAATCCGCCGGCTGCTCAAAGAGAACGATTTCGACCTGGTGCATGCCCACTATGGGCTGGCCGGCTGGTGCGCCGCGCTGGCCGGGGCCAGCCCGCTCGTGGTCACCTTCCACGGAACTGATGTACGCCACCGCATAGTCGGACCGCTTTCCCGGATGCTGACCCGGCGAATCGATCTGATCGCCGGCGCTTCACGCGCTCTTTTCGAAACGGAAGCCGGCCGTCCGGGCCTGCCGCTCGCGCCGGGCAAGAACGCGGTCCTGCCATGCGGGACCGACCTTTCGAGGTTCAGGCCGATCGCGAGGGCTGAAGCAAAAACGAAACTCGGCCTCGATCCGGACATCCGTTACCTGTTCTTCCCGGCAAACCCGGCCCGACCCGAGAAGATGTTCGAACGCGCCGAAGGGGTCGCCCAAAAGACCGGCGCCGAGCTGCTCACCGGAGGCAGTATCCCGCCCGACGAGATGGTCTTCTGGCTGAATGCCGCCCATGCCGTTCTGATCCCTTCGCAGTACGAAGGCTTCGGTCTGGCCTGTCTGGAAAGCCTTGCCTGTAACGTGCCGGTCATCTCCACGCCCGTCGGCATCGCCCCACACGCACTCAGGGATCTACCCGGCAGCCTCTGCTCGGAATTTGACCAGGAAGAATGGTCAGTTTTCGCTTCAGGCCTGCTCGCCGAGCCCGATCCGAGAACTCCCGGACGATCGGTATCCGAAGCACTTTCGGCTGACCGGATGGCCGGGCGGGTCGCCCTTGCCTACCGGGAGATTCTCGATCGATCAGGGGGGAAGCCTGTTTCCCCCGCCGACTTGCGTAATGATGTGGCTACCACATGAGGAAGGGTGCCCTGAAGAAAAAGCAGAGGCAGCTCGAAGAGCTACACCTCGATCGTCGCGAGGCGCTCGGGGAGCTGGTTCTCGGGATGTTTGTCCAAGGAAACTGGGACGACTCGCTGCTTGCCCGCGGCGCCGCTGAAGTGAGCGAAGTTGAAGCCGAGCTGAAAAGCCAGGCCGCCAGCGCCGCGCCGGAACCTGACAGCGCCGAGCAGGACTTCCCCCAGACCGGCGAGTACACCGCCGAGCATGACTTCCCCGCAACCGGCGAGTACACGGCCGAGCACTCATTGCCGCTTACCGGCGAACACACGGCGGAACACGCACAGCCCGTACTGGACGATCACACGGCGGAGCACAAACTGTCCCCGGTTGCCGCAAAGGAAACCGCGAAGCCGGCCGTCGCCGCTGCCCCCGTTGAAAGTGCCGCAAAAGCGGACGGAGACAGCGAGTCAGCCGCCGACCCGAAGAAACCCGCGGTCGTTCCGGCACCGGTACCGCCTTCGGCAACGGCTCCGACCCCGGCTTCCCCGACTGCCGCCACACCGGCAAAACCGGCATTGAAAACCGAACCTGAAGCGAAACCGAAGCCCAAGCCGGTTCCCGTTCCGAAACCTTCCACTTCACCTACAGCGTCGCCGATGGCCGACCCGAGGCCAGCCGGTTCAACCCCGCCGGCCCAGAAGCCCAGCGAGCCTGCCAGCAACCTCAGTCCGCTCGACCGGATCGCCGCTGAACTCGAGGCGACCGAAAGCAGGGCAAAAGCAGCGACCGAAGCAGCGAAAGCCGCCAGCAACGCTGATTCGAAAACCGAACTGAGCGCGATCACCCGGGAGGTCGAAGCCGACCGGAAGAAGCTGGATGAGGCCCTCAAGGCCGCCGCTGCCGGCATCGCGGCAGCCAACAAGAAGGCCAGCGACGCCGAAGCCAAGCTTGCCCGCGAATCCGCTGCCAGCCGCCAGGCCGCAGCCGAGTGGGTTCGCAGCCAGGCATCCGAGATCGAAGCTGACGCCGCCCTCGCCGCCGAGCTCGCACCCAAGGCCGATGCCCCGCCCGCACCTTCGTCGCCTGGCAGTACAGCGGTCGAACCCGATGCCGCGACCGCGGCAAGGATCGCCGGGCTCGAAGCCGATCTCGCCGCCGAGAAGGCAGCCAAGGCCGCAGCGATCAGCAACGCTGAAAGCAGACTGAAAGAAATCGAAGCCAACGCCAAGCAGGCCGAGGAACGGGTTGCCGCTGCAGAAAAAGCGGCCGCTGCAGGAGCTGCCGCGACCGCGGCAACCGCAGCCAACGCCAAGTCGGAATCGCCGAAGCAGGCGGCAACGACTGAAGCCGAAGCTCGTGAAGCCGCTGTCACCTGGCTTCGCGGACAGATCGCCGCACTCAAACAGGAACTTTCCGGTGACTCTTCCAGCCCTCCCAAGGAGGGTGGCTCCTGATGGGTCTATTCAAGCGTGGTGGCCAGAGCGGCCGGGAACGAAAAGCGATGAAGGAACACCTCGACGAGCTTGATGAACTCCGGCGAACCAGCCTGGGTGAGCTTGGTGAGATGACGGTCAAGATGGCCGACAGCGGTACTTTCGATCGCGCCCTCCTTTCAGCGAAAGCAACGCAGGTAGTTTCACTCGACCGCGAAGCCGACCTGATTGCCAGGGGACTCGAAGAGGGTCTGACCCTGGAAGAGCTGGAAGACCTGGCTCGCCGTGAAGATGAACCGGGTACTGATCCCGGCTCGTCCGGCACCGGCCAGTCCAAGTAGTGACCGCAGACCAGCCAGAGACAGCGGGCTCGGTTTACAACGATCTGGGCACTTATGACCTGGCGGTTGTGGGGGCCGGCGCGGCTGGACTCTGGGCGGCGCTGCGAGCCGCCGAAGAAGGAAGCCGGGTCTGCCTGATATCGAGGAAGCCGCTGGCCCAGAGCGCAAGCTTTCAGGCCCAGGGTGGTCTCGCTGCCGCCCTAGATGCGGATGACTCCCCCGAACAGCACGCCAGCGACACGATCGCCGCCGGCCGCAATCTCTGCCGGGCCGACGCGGTCCGGGTCCTGACTGAAACCGCCCCGGAGATCGTGAGGGACCTGATCAGGCGTGGCCTCAACTTCGATGCCGATCCCAAAGGCGGGCTTTCGCTGGCGCTGGAAGGTGGCCACACGGCCCGCCGCATCATCCATTCGGGAGGTAGCCAGACCGGACGGGAGATCACCGGTGGGCTGGCCCGCATGGTTGCCGCCCAGCCCGGCATCACCGTGCTTGAGGAAACTTCCGGTCTGGCGCTGTGGAGCGACCGTGAGCGCTGTTACGGCGTCCTCACCGACCGCGGCATGATTACCGCCAGCGCGACCCTGCTCGCCACCGGTGGTGCCGCTGCGCTCTGGCGAAGGACTTCCAACCCCTGGGGTGCCATCGGGGCCGGTCCTGTTCTCGCGAGCGCCGCCGGGGCCGACCTCGCCGACCTTGAGTTCTGCCAGTTCCATCCGACCTGCCTGACCGCCCCCGGAACCGAATTTGACGGTGCCCTGATCACCGAAGCCATCCGGGGCGAAGGTGCCACTCTGCTGAACCGGAGTGGTGAGCGGTTCACCGAGGAACTCGCACCGCGCGACGATGTCACGGCCGCGATCCTCGAGCAGAGTCTGGAAGACGGCACTGAAGTGCGTCTCGATCTGCGTGGCGTGTCCAGGGAACGATTCCCCAGCGTTTTCAGGATGCTTGATTCAGCCGGCTTTGATCCCGGAAGCGAACCCGTACCGATATCTCCCGGGGCCCATTACATGATGGGTGGCATCGCGGTGGACCTCGATGGCCAGACCACCCTGGCGGGCCTGTACGCGGCCGGGGAATGCGCCTGTACCGGCATACATGGCGCCAACCGGCTCGCCTCGAATTCACTTACCGAGTGTTTCGTCTTCGGCCAGCAGGCGGCTATGGCAGCACTCTCGGAGGAAGCTCCGGGTTCGGCCCCGGACGTAACGGACTGGCGTTTCGACCCGCCTACCCTGGCGACAAGGGAATCGGTGTGGCGACTGGCCGGACCTCTGCGCGACGCGGTCCATCTCGACCAGTTGACCGCCGACCCCTATCCACTTGCCCGCGCGATCGCCGCGACGGCCGGGGCCCGGGAGGAATCCCGTGGGGGACATCGCCGGACCGACTTTCCGGAGACCGACCCGGCGCTTGACGGCAAGCACCTGATCTACCATCCGGACGGCTCAATCGATCTGGCGCGGTGGGACTGAGCGCCGACCCCCAGGAACGCGGCCCGGATCCGGTTGAGATCCAGGTGACGGCTGGTGCCCTGGCCTCGATCTGCGAAGAGATGGGCGCGGTCCTGATCCGCTCCGCACATTCAGCGAACATCAAGGAGCGGCGGGATTGCTCGGCTGCGGTGTTCAACGCCGGGGGTGAGATGGTGATGCAGGCCGAACACATTCCGGTTCATCTGGGATCGATGCCGGCATCGGTGGCCGCGGTAATCGGATGTGAGCACCACCCCGGGGTTTCGTGGTTCCTCAACGATCCGTTCAGTGGAGGCACCCACCTGCCCGACATCACGGTCGTGACCCCGGCTTTCGACAACGAAGGTGTCCTGATCGGATTCGCCGCGAACCGGGCCCATCACGCTGATGTCGGTGGCCGCATGCCGGGTTCGATGCCGGCGGACTCCCGGTCGATCGAGGAAGAAGGCGTGATCATCTCGCCCCGGGTCATGGATGAGGCGGCGATCGCCGAGGTCACCGGTCTGATGCGGCAGCCGGACCAGCGCCGGGCGGACCTCCGGGCTCAGCTGGCCGCCAATCTGGCCGGCACTGCCCGTCTCGCGGAACTGGCGGCCAATGGTGGAACGCCAGGACTTGAGGCTTCGATGGAGGCGGTACTTGAATCCGCCGAGCACCGCACGCGGTCGAAAATCAGCGAAATCGACGACGGGGTCTACCGATCATCCGACTGGCTCGAGGCGCTCGACGGCGACGTTGAACTGAAACTCACGGCTACCGTCACCGGGGACCGG
>JBAWHK010000289.1:0-3893 GCA_049593795.1 Solirubrobacterales bacterium | reverse complement strand
CGCCGAGCACCGCACGCGGTCGAAAATCAGCGAAATCGACGACGGGGTCTACCGATCATCCGACTGGCTCGAGGCGCTCGACGGCGACGTTGAACTGAAACTCACGGCTACCGTCACCGGGGACCGGATCAGGTTCGATTTCAGCGGATCGGCGGCGCAGGACCCGGGCAACCTGAACTGCCCCCTCGCGGTAACCCGGTCGGCCTGTTATTTCGCGGTCCGGGTGCTCACCGATCCTGACATTCCGGCCAGCGCCGGGGCCTACCGGCCGATCGAAGTAACCGCTCCGGCCGGAACTTTGCTCAACGCTGAATATCCCGCCGCTGTCGTTGCCGGCAATGTGGAAACTTCATCCCGGGTAGCTGACCTTTGCCTGAAAGCTTTCGGCCGGGCTCTGGGGCAGGGAACCATGAACAACTTCACGCTGGGAAACGAAGACTTCACCTACTACGAAACCCTGGGTGGCGGCCAGGGTGCCGGGCCGGAAGCAGACGGTCCGGGTGCGGTCCACGTGGCGATGTCCAACACCCTGAACACCCCGATCGAAGCGCTGGAGATCGAGTTTCCGGTACGCGCCACCGAGTATTCGATCCGGCGGGAAAGTGGCGGGCCGGGAAAGCATCGCGGCGGGGATGGACTGGTCCGGGAACTCGAAGCTATTGAACCGATGGATTTCGCGTTGCTTACGGAACGTCGTCATCACCATCCACCGGGCGGCCAGGGCGGCGATCCCGGGGCGACCGGCAACAACTTCGTTTACCGCAGCGGCATCGAAGAACCGGAACGGCTTGATTCGAAATCGACCGGGCGGCTCGGCCCCGGGGACAGGCTGCGGATCGAAACGCCGGGAGGCGGCGGTTACGGGGATCGGGACAACTCGTGCTGATCCTTGGCGTTGATGTTGGGGGAACGTTCACCGATGCGGTGTTGATCGACGGTGGCCGGGTCTTCAGCGGCAAGGCACCTACCACTCCCGATGACCAGTCGAGAGGTGTGATCCAGGCGATCAACAACGTGCTGGGCCTGTCGGGACATCTGCCTTCGGACATCGAACAGTTCAACCACGGAATGACCGTGGCAACGAATGCCCTGCTGGAGAACCGGTCCGCCAGAACCGTATTCATCACCAACCGTGGCTTCACGGACCTGATTGAGATCGGCCGTCAGGACCGCGCTTCGCTCTACCGGCTCCAGGAATCCCATCCGCCACCGCAAGTCCCGGCAGAACGCCGGATCGCGGTTGCCGGCAGAAACGGCCCGGATGGCGAACTGGAACCGCTTGCGGCCGCCGAGGTTGGCCGTGTGGTGGAACAGGTCGGCCTTCTTGACGCGGAGTCGGTGGCGGTCTGCCTGCTGCATGCGGACCGCCATCCCGGGCACGAAGTAATGCTCGGCGAAGCGATCGGGGACCGGTTTGGCGATTCAGTCCATGTTTCCCTTTCCCACCAGGTGGTTGGCACTTTCCGCGAATACGAACGGGCCGCCACAACCGAGGTCGATGCCGCACTCTCGCCGCTGGTCAGCCGGTATCTGCGGCGGCTGCTTGATACCTGCAGCGGGACCGGACTGGTCGAACCTTCGATCATGCAGTCAAGTGGTGGGCTGACTTCGATCGAAACGGCTTCCAGCCACGCTGCCCTGACCGTGCTTTCGGGACCGGCCGGCGGGGCCGCTGCCGCCGCGCTCATCGCCGAAGCTTCGGGCGTTCCGGATCTGCTCTGTTTCGACATGGGTGGCACTTCGTGTGATGTCTGTGTAGTTGAAGGCGGACGGGTTCGCGAAACCGGCGGCAAGAGCATCAATGGCCGGCCGCTCGCGTTGCCAATGGTCGACATCGACACGGTTGGTGCCGGTGGCGGTTCGATCGCCTGGCGCGACAGTGGTGGTGCCCTGCGGGTCGGACCGGAATCAGCCGGAGCCCGGCCCGGCCCCGCGGCCTACGGGCACGGTGGGACCAGGCCGACGGTGACTGACGCGAACCTCGTGCTGGGGCGGTTGCTCGAAGACCATGAGCTTGCCGGAAGCATCAGACTCGACCGGCCAGCAGCCGGGAACGCTGTCGGGAGCCTCGCGACCGAGCTCGGGATGCAGCTCGAAGAGTGCGCCCGGGGAATCATCCGGGTTGCGAATGCGGAAATGGTGCGGGCACTGCGCGTGATGACAGTCGCCCGTGGCCTCGATCCCCGTGATTTCACGCTGCTCGCTTTTGGCGGCGCCGGACCACTCCATGCGGTTGAGATTGCCGAGGAGCTCGGGATCCAGCGGATCCTGGTCCCGGTCGAGGGTGGCGTGTTCAGCGCCCTCGGCCTCGCTGCCGCCGACCAGCGGCGGGATGAGGTCAGCACGGTGATGCTGCGCGGCGCTGAAATCACCAGTGAGATCCTCACCGGACTGATTGGTGAAGCAGACGAACTCGCCTGGGATATCCGGTACCGCGGCCAGTCCTTCGAGCTGACGGTCACCGACCGCAGCGGCAGCCCGGAAGAGCTGCGCCGGCTCTTCGATTCGGTTCACCTTGAACGGTATGGCTACAGCGATCCGGAAGCCGAGATCGAACTGGTGACGATGCGCCGCAGATACCGCTCGGTGGGGGTGCGTCCGGTGCTCGAAGCGCCCGATCGTGACCCCTCCGAGGGACCGGTTTCGGTCGACCTTGACCAGGCAACCCTTTATCTGCCCGACGGCTGGGTTGCCCGGCCGGTACCTGGCGGCCTGTTGAGCATTTCGCGCAGTAAAGCCATGTGACGCCCGTCACACAGGCTTGATCTTTTCGTAAACGTTCTGTATGGTCGTTTCTCTTTGCGGGGCTAGCAATCATTTTTGCTGGCGACGTCCCAGCCCCGCACATGTTCGTAGCAACTACCAACACCGACTGAGATCCCCTATGCCAATTGCGTTCAAGGAATGGGCTGTAACCGTGCGAGCCCTGGCCGAAGGCGAACAACTCCTCACCCTGCGTAAGGGCGGAATTCGCGAAGAAAACAAGAACTTCGAGCTCGAGCACGACCGATTCTTCCTGTACCCCACTTTTGACCACCAGCAGAACGATCTGGTGCGTCCGTCCCATCACCCCGAGCTGGATCGCGCCCTCGAAGAAGGCGTCTGGCCCGATGAGGAGCCGCCGGCCCGTGCCCTGCTCCAGGATGGCGGCATCGCCCAGCCCGACCGCGTTCGTATTCGTGCCTGGGCCGAAGTAGCCGAGCACATCACGATCGACAACCCGAAGGTAGTCGACGGACTGTCCCCGTTCTACATCTGGACGACCGACTACGCCTCGAAGCGTCTCAACTGGAAGCCGCGTCACCCGCTGCATCTGGTGCTGCTTCGTGTCCACCGTATCCCCCGCCCCGTAACCGTTCGGGTTCGCGAGGAATACCACGGCTGCCGTTCCTGGGTCGAGATCGACCGTGACCTTCCGTTCGAAGGCACACCGGTAATGGCCGATGAGGAATTCGAGCGCGCAAGTGCTGAAATCCGCGCGGTCTGCCACGGCGACAAGGAACTCGCTTTCGCCTAGCGTCACCGGATTCATGCTTTGAAGAAGGCCTCCCCCGGGAGGCCTTCTTCATTTAAAGCGAGCGTTCAACACGTTTGCTGCCGCCCGCTTCCACTGCTAGGTTTCAGTCCGCGAGAGATCGGGAACACGATGTTTATCTGGGGACTTCGGTCCCGACACAAGACGGGGAGCTTTTTTTGATGAGGAGATTCGGGATCGCAGTGCTGGCAGCCTGCGCGCTGACACTGGTCGGCACAGGTACATCGTCGGCCGTAGTGACACCACAGCCTTACGGCACAAGCGACGCCGGAGGGTTCAACGCGATTCTTCCCCCAGGCAACAACGGCTTCGCCAGCCTGCCTGACCTGATCAGCTCGATCGCCGGCGGCACGCTGCC
>JBAWHK010000288.1:0-4781 GCA_049593795.1 Solirubrobacterales bacterium | reverse complement strand
GTTCGACGAAGCCCGCTACCCGTCGGGATCTTTGGCTGAAGTAACGGCGATCAATCTGGGCAGCGGAATCGAGCTGCCGGACGAAATCGATTCGGCCCAGGCCGTCGCTTTCGGGATCGCCGGAATGGCTGCCTGGCTGGCGTTGACCTGGCGCGGGAAATTGATGGAGGGGGAGACCGTTCTGGTCAATGGGGCCAGCGGCTCGGTCGGACAGATCGCGATTCAGGCGGCCAGGCTGCTTGGCGCAACAAGGGTGGTCGGCACGGCCCGCAGCGAGTCGGGGATGGCGAAAGTTGAAGCGCTTGGCGCCGATGCCGTGGTCAGCACCGAATCGGACAGCCTTGGACCCGATCTGGTCGAGGCGACTGACGGTGGGGCGGATCTCGTTATCGACAACCTCTGGGGCGAACCGGCACTGGCCGCGATCGATGCGATGAAAGCCCAGGGGCGCCTGGTGCAGGTAGGTAATTCAGCCGGGCCGCACGCCTCAATTCAGGCGGGGCGCCTGCGGGGTGGCCTGATCACCATCACTGGCCATCGTAACTTCTGGGCACCGCGCGAAGATCGTGTTGACGCATTCCAGAAGATGTGCGCGCTTTCGATATCAGGTGAGCTCAAGATCGACGTCGAAGTATGTCCGCTTGCCGATGTCGCAGACGTTTGGCGTCGCCAGCAAGCGAGTCCGGGCCACAAACTTGCCCTCGATCCGCGATGAGGTCTGCTTAGCTTTCGCCGCCTTCCCCGAGGAAGAAGCAGGCATCTCCGGGGCCATAGGGTCCATCGCCGCTCGGGAGTGATCCCTGCTTCACGAACACTGCGTTGGAGGTCCGGTACGACTTCCCATCGGGGGTCAGGACGACCGTCGGCTTCGCACTCGAGTATCGATGCGCGGCATTCGGCCCGACGCTGGTGTACATGACTTCCCGGTCAAGTTCACTCGTTCCGACGTTCAGGTACGGGGAGCCGTAGAGGCTGTCGGCGTCCGAATCGAAGGCGACTCCATCGACGCTTGTCTTGATGTAGAAGCCCCCGTAGAGACTGGTGCCGACTTTGAAGCATTTGCCGTAGATGGTTACCGGAGCGAGGTCGAAGAGAGGGATTTCGGTCGCCCCGGCCAGAGCCACGTTGAAGACGGGATTACTGAAACTGGGGGTCGCCCGCCGGGCCCCAAGCCTCTCGTAGCCAGCCAGATTGGTCGCCAAAGCGGCCAGGTCGGCTTGGTCGGCGCTCGGCACCTGGCTCAGCGAACGCTCAAGGACCTTGGATCCGTTGACCGCTTCGTTCTTGATCCTGGAGGTGGTTACGGCGCTGCCCGCGATTTTCGAAGTCTTGATCGCCTTGTTCTTGATTTTCTTGGTGGTTACCGCGTTTTTCCGCAGCTGTTTGCTGCCGACGCTGTTAGCGTTGAGTGCGGCGTAAGCGCCACCGCCAAGCGCGATGAAGATGGCGACGATGCTGAGGATCAGGGCTGGAGATATGTGCTTCTTCAGACGAAACAATTCGACCTCCTTCGGGGCCTCTGCGGGCCGGACTTGTTAGCTGAAAACTAACCCGTATCCGTCCCCGAGTCCATCCCTGACGACTACTCGTTCCGCGTCCCGCGGGTGAATCGACTCAGGCGCGTCGGATTGAGATGTCCGCGCAGGCTTCGCAAACCTCGGCGGGAACGATCCCGATCTTCATCAGCAGCGCGAACAGTTTGCAGCCGACGCACAGTCCGAAAGCGGATTCAAGGGTGGCGAAAACCAGCAGCACCATGAAGGCAACAGGGCCAGCCGCCGCAATGCCGAAGCCGAATACCAGGATGGCACCGATACCGGTGACCAGACCACCGATCGTCTGGGCGAAACGCTTGGGCGGGCCCGGAACAAGCTTCGGTTCTCCCAGGCGGTGAGCGACCATCCTGGTTGCAAAAAGGCCGATCGGGCTCAGCTTTGGGCCGGCCGCGACCCTGAGCCAGAACCCGAGCGACATCGGGATCAACAGCCACGCCCAGCCGGTCAGGACACCAACGAGCGAAAGCAGGGCTACGCAGGCGGCAACCGTCCTGGCCGCTTTTTCGTTGACCGGGTTCGGGAAGCCGAAAAGCATTTCAGAAGCCTAGCGGGGCGACGATGCCGGAAGTCAGGAGACCAGCAGCGCCGCGCCGATAACTCCACCCTCATCGCCAAGACCGGCGATTTTCACGTCTGGTGGATTGTCGGCGTTCAGGAGGTGGGGTCCCATGCCTTCAATGATGTCCTGCACCAGGGAGTCGGCGAACCTGACCCCGAGCCCTCCACCAATCACGACCGCCTCGATGTCAAGCAGGTTGACCGCGGAAGCAATCCCGGCGGACAGGGCTTTCACTGCACGTTTCAGGATCTCGGCTGCCAGTTTGTCGTTGTGGTCGAGAGCATGCGCCCAGATCGCGCTGGTCAGGTGGGTCTTGCCGTGTTTCTCCATTAGCTTGAAGAGGTCGGACTTGCGTCCTTTCTTCATTTCGCGGATTACCTTGGCTTCCATCGCGGCGCGTCCGGCATAAGCCTCGACTGTGCCTTCGAGGCCGTTCAGGCCCATGGCACCGCCACGTTTCACGACCATGTGGCCAATTTCGCCAGCCCGTCCACGACCCTTGTACGGAACGCCATCGAGGATGATTCCGCCACCGACACCGGTGCCCCAGAAAACGCCAAGGAGATTGTCATATCCCGCGCCAGCACCCAGCTGGAACTCGGCATTGGTGCCGACCTGGACATCGTTGCCGACCGTTACCGGGCTGCCGATCGCTTCCCGGAGGGCCATGCCCATCTGGAATTTGCCGTCCCAGCCGGGTAGATTGCCAGCACCGGTAACTGCGCCCGTGGCCGTATCAACCGAACCGGGTGAACCAACCCCTACCGCTTTCAGATGGTGGGCTTCGATGTTTGCGTCGGCAGCGGCTTCCTGCATCGTGAGTGCCATCGCGGCAACAACATCCGCGGGTCCGCCGGTGTCCGGGGTGGGACGGCGACGGTAGGCAATCACTTCATGTCCGGGGCCGATCACCGCGGCGGCGATTTTGGTTCCGCCGAGGTCAATTCCTCCAACCATGGTTCCGATCCGTGAAGCAGCGAGCGGGGAGGTGGGTGGCAGCGTGGACCGTGTCGGAGGCGGGGTCGGTTCGGGCAGCGGTTCCGGGATGAAAGTTGCCGTCGGGGTCGGCGCCGGTCCCGCTGATGACGGTGAATCCGGGCCAGTCACTGGTTCCGGTACTTCACCAGTGGCCAGTGCGTCCGGGCCCACGGTCTCTTCGGCTGGTTCAGGGGTTTCTTCCGGGGGATTGACAGCTTCGGGACTGGTGGCGGCAACCATGGAATCCGGGATCACCGGATCTGACTGTCCAGTCGGGGCTGCGGAAACCGCCTCGGGTTCGGGGGATGAATCCGCTGCGGGTTTCCCGGGAACTTCAGGAGCGGCAGCTGCTGGATCAACCGGGTCCGGCCTTTTCGCCTCCGGGATCGTTGACGGGTCGATCGGCTCTTTGGCTGGATCCACCTTCGACTTCTTGAAAATCTTACGTCTAAGCAATTTTCTCTTCCCTTGTTGCCGTCATGTGCGAACCCTACCCGCCTCTGAGAAGCTGGTGGTGTGGACGATCAAACCGGATGGAAGATGTGGTGGTACAAACGGCGCTGGTACGAACGTAACCACCGACCGTTGAGGAAGCTCAGGATCAACCGCCATATGGCCCGTTCCGGGGCATATGTGAGGCATCCGGTGGAAGGCGAGATTCTTGAAGGCCTCGATTCCGGGAGGCTTGAAGTTGGCCAGGGCACGATGTTCGAGCCTGGCTGCTGGATCACCATGGCCCCGGAAGCCCGGATTTCGATCGGTTCAGGATCGTTTCTCAACCGCAACGTGATGCTTGCCGCCCACGAACGAATCATGATCGGCGATCACGTGATGTTCGCCAACGGTTGTTTCGTCGGTGACGCAAGCCACAGGTTCGATGATCCGGACCTGCCTGTCACCTGGCAGGGATTCACCTCGAAAGGGCCGGTGAGTATCGGATCGAACTGCTGGTTTGGTGTGAACTGCGTGGTGACTTCCGGGGTCACCATCGGCGAGCGGTGCGTGATTGGCGCCAACTCCGTGGTGACCCAGGACCTGCCTGATGGGGTGATCGCGGCAGGGATGCCGGCCAGGGTGATTCGCGAGATCGAATTCAGACCTTCCGGTACGGATCAGCCGTCCGGCTGAAACTCAGGTCAGCGGCTCCCAGTCCCACGAAAAGCTGGATTCGATGCCATCGCGATTCAGTCGCCTCTGCAGACGCTCAAGTTCGGCAGGTTCAACGCTGTAAACATGTTCAGCACCGGGAAATTCGCCTGAACGGACCTCATCGACGTAACCCTGGACTCCGCGTTTCATTTCGCCTCGAACGTCAGCGAAGCTCTTCACGAACTTGGCGACGTGACCGGCGTTGAAACCAACCAGGTCGTGGAGCACGAGTACCTGTCCGTCGGTCGCGTTGCCCGCACCGATGCCGATGGTCACGGCATCCAGGTTGACGCTGAACATCTCGGCTACGGCCTGGGGGACAGCTTCGATAACGATCGCGAAACAGCCAGCCTGATCGAGGGCCATTGCGTCTTCGGCGACTTTGACCGCGACGTCCGCGGTGCGACCCTGGGCTTTCATGCCACCGAGCGCGGTAGCGGTCTGCGGGGTCAACCCGACGTGACCCATCACCGGTATGCCAGCCCCGATTATCGCTTTGGCACGATCGACCGATGCGCCGCCACCTTCGAGCTTGACGG
>JBAWHK010000287.1:0-3935 GCA_049593795.1 Solirubrobacterales bacterium | reverse complement strand
TGCTTTCGAAACCCTGCACCCGGCAGACGACTTCACTTTCCACATCGGTGGTGACATACCGCTTGCCCGCGGTATGGGATCAAGCGCCGCGGCAATCGTTGCCGGCCTGGTTGCCGCCGACCACATTTTCGAACTCGGCCTGTCCAGCCAGGACTTCCTGGAACGGGCAAACGAACTTGAAGGACACCCCGACAATGTTGCCGCAGCCATTTTCGGTGGTTTCGTGGTCTGTTCGGGGAAGGGTTCCGACCTGGTGGCGACCCGGATCGATGCTCCCGAAGGACTCGAAGGCATTCTGGTGATACCGCACGAAGAAGTTTCAACCTCGAAAGCACGGAAAGCGATCCCGGCGGAAATACCGGTTGCCGATGCGGTAGCCAACGTCGCGTCGGCGGCGCACCTGGCACTTGGCCTGAGCCGGGGCGATTTCGACCTGATCGCTACCGGTCTCAAAGACAGCCTCCATCAGGACCGTCGCCGTGACCTTTATCCGCGTTCGATGGAAATCGTCGAGGCGGCCCGGGAAATGGGGGCAATCGGCGCCACGATCTCCGGGGCAGGACCGACCGTCCTCGTGTGGTCTGGCTGGCAGGAAACCGGTTCGGTCGTGGCAGCCCTGTCGGGTCGCTGTGAAGGCTGGGCCGATGTGAAACGGGTGGGTTTCACTCCGCTGGGCGCTGACGTCCCGGAGCTGTAGGCAATGGACCTGCTGATCCAGGTCGGTCTGGTTGAACTGGCGATCGCCGCCCTGCTGGGCTGGGCGATGGTGGTTCGTGAAGAGAAACCTGAATGGCTAACCAGGATCGGTGTCGTGGCACCACACCGGGTGCGTCAGGTCCACCTTGATTACGTGATGATGGGCCTGATCTCGATTGCGGTCGGCCTGGCGATCCCCGACATCCCTGATCTCGCGGCGGCACTGTTGATCTTCGGCACCCTGGTCAACCCGCTGCTGTTCGTTCCCGCGGCGTTTTCGAAAGACATCGACCAGAGGTTCTGGTACCGGACCGTTTCAGTGATTTCGTTTCTGGCGATGTCAGTGGCCCTGGTCTGGGCCGCGATCGTCGGTCCGGGCTGATCAGCGCGGTTTGGGTTCGATTTCCCGGACCATTTCCCGGGCGGTTTCGAGCGGTTTGCCTTCGGGCAGATCGAGGCGTTCCAGAACTTCAACCGTAAGTCGGGCGTAGTCGAGGGCTTTGCGTTTCTGAAACTCGAAGATCGGCTTGCCGACGCGGGCGGATTCCGGATAGACGATCGAGCGTTTGATCACGGTCTCGAAAACCTTGTCCCCGAAACTTTCTTTCAGCATGTCCAGGGTGGCGCGGGCATGTTTGGTCCGCATGTCGGCGATGTTCAGCAGGACCCCGAGGAGTTCAAGGTCGGGGTTCAGATTTTCCCGGGCGAGGCCGATCACTTCCATCGCCTGCTCTGCGCCCTGTTCCGAAAAGTGTTCCGCTTCGGATGAAAGGATCGCCCAGTCGGCCGCAACCAGAGCATTCACGGTCAGCAGGCCGAGGGTGGGAGGGCAGTCGATCAGCACGACGTCGTAACGGCGCTTCGGTTCACGCAGCGCATTCCTCAAGGTCAGTTCGCGGCCGATCTTGCCGGCCAGCATCAATTCGGCTTCGGCCAGCCCCAGGTTCGCCGGGATCACACCGTTGTGGATCGCGTCGACAGCTTTCTCCTGTCCGGCCAGGACTTCACCGAGGGTTGGATAAGCGTCGGCTGCCACTCCGAAGTATTCGGAGAGATTGCCTTGGGGATCACCGTCGATCGCCAGGGTGTTGACACCCGAGCGGGTCAGCCCTTCGGCCAGGGAGCGGGTCACCGTCGTCTTTCCGGTGCCGCCTTTCTGGGAGAGAATCGCAATCGTGACCGCCATGGCACCACCCTAGATGAGCCGGCCCGTACAGCCCGCCCCGGCACGACCCGGCCCGATGATCGACGAGGTCGTAGAATCATCTCCAATGGGTCCCGTTTACGCCGAAATCGAGATAGATGCTCCCCGCGAGATGATTTTCAACTACTTGATGGACATGGCCACCCGTCCCGATCTTTACGGCACTTCAGTCAGTGATTTTCGTCTCGTGCGACTCGATTCGCGGGGCGTTGGCGCTGGTGCCCGGTTCCGATTCAAGAAAAAGAAGACCTGGGCCGATTCGTCGATCGTGGCGGCCGATTCACCCCGCCGCATTTCGGAGCGTGGCAACACGGGCCGGCTCAACCGGACGGTCACCGGTACGGAGTGGGAAATTGCCGAGGCGCCTGGCGGAGTGAGCACGGTCAGGGTCAGTTACTGGACCGAGCCGACCGGCATGGCGAAGATGTTTGATCGCATGAAAGGTCGCGCCGGGTGGTACGGACGACTGATGAAACGAACCGTCAAAGAGCTGCGTGAGCGGATTGAGGCGGAACGCACTGCGGCCGCTCCGGTCGCCGTAAATGGCGGTAATCGGTACTCGACCGGTGTTCGCTGACGCGTCCTTCCGTTCGGACCAATAAACTCCGTCGCCGATGGAAACTCCTTTGAAGAACAACTGGTTTCGGGGCCTCGCGCTGGTCCTCGCAATCGTCTTTTCCGGTTTCGCTCTCGCTGCATGCGGGGTCGATCACGAAGAAAAGACCGGCATTGTCGAGGGTGAGCCTGTTGCGCTCGGTCCGCTCGAGTACAACGTGCTGTTCACCCGTCCGCTGAACATCGCGGACGTTGAAGACTCGGAGTACCTGACCGGCCAGCCAGACCCGAAGCCCGGTTTCACTTACATCGGAGTTTTCGTGAAGATTCACAATCTCGACAAGGACAATCCGCACACCCTGCCGGACAGTTTCAAGATCGAAACGACCAAGGGCACGGAATTCGAGAACATTCCGAACGACAGCATCTATGCGCTGCAGCCCGGGACTGAAGTCCCGCCGGACGGAAATGTCCCGGTAATCGATTCAACCCCACAGGTCGGTCCGATCCAGGCTTCGATGCTGCTTTACCTGATGGATGACGCATCGATGGAACTGCGTCCGGTCGAGCTTCACATCGAAGGTGAAGACGGTCCGGCCACAGTTGAGCTCGACCTCTAAACAGGAAACGGCACTGACGGCCGGTTTTGCCGGCCAGATAATCGCGGGAGCAGGCGCGGCCCTCGTCCTGCTCGGTCCGTTCGGGACCGCCTTCGCGGCAACCGGACTCGCCCTGATGCTGGTCGGGGTGATCATTTCGGCACCGCATGCAAGGCAACCCGGGCCGTTTCTCGTTGAGTGGTGGACCGTGCTCGCCGTGGCAACGATGGTCTGCCTGGTCGGTTTCGCCCTGGGCTTTGCCGTGGATGCGGCGGGAATAGTTTCGGCTGCCGGGGCGATAGCTGCCCTGATTGCCGTCGGGCTTGGCAGCCCGCCTGAAGACTGAGCGGGCGACGTCGAAAGTCGGCCTAGAGGCCGGCTGAGAGCACTGCGCTGACGATCGGGGCGGCAACGGTGCCGCCATCGGCCTCGGCGTCGATGATCATCACCGCGATCGCGAGCTTCGGTTTGTCGGACGGCGCGAAACCGGCAAACCAGGCGTCTTCGATCAGTTCGGTGTTGCCTTCGGAATCAACTTCGCCGCCGCTGCGCGGCCCGACTTCAGCGGTGCCTGTCTTGCCCGCAACCTGGGCTTCGCTGATCGCTGCCTGGCTACCGGTGCCTGAAGTGACCACAGCAACCATCAGTTCGGCCACCTGCGCGGCGGTTTTTTTCGAAGCTACCCGCTGTGGTTCGGCGCTCGACTGAAGATCCGGTTCAGTCACGATCGGGGTTGACCTGACCATACCTTTGTTGGCGATGGCCTGAGCCGTGCTCGCCATCATCAGCGGAGTGGCCTGGACAACACCCTGACCGATGCCGCTCACACCAAGCTCATTGTTGTATTCCCCGGGCTGGGGAACGGTCGGAACCGGTGGGTC
>JBAWHK010000286.1:0-4738 GCA_049593795.1 Solirubrobacterales bacterium | reverse complement strand
GAATTCACGATCGAGAGCGACAAGCTCTGGATCCTGCAGGCCCGGGTCGGGCAGCGCAGCGGTGCTGCCGCGGTCCGGATCGGGGTCGATCTCGTGGACCAGGGTCTGATCGACATCGAAACCGTGCTTGAGCGCATCCCGCTTTCCGCTCTTGAAGAACTCCAGAAGCCGGTGTTCTCAACCGACCAGGAAATTGATCTGATCGGAACTGGTGCTGCCGCATCACCGGGTGCCGCGATCGGCAAAGCCGCATTCAGTTCGGCCGCCGCGGAAGCTTTGGCCGAAGAGGGTGAAGATGTGATCCTGATCCGGCCCGAAACATCGCCGGCCGACATCGGCGGCATGATCGCCGCCCGGGCAATTGTCACTTCGGTCGGTGGCCGGGCCAGCCACGCGGCGGTTGTCGCCCGTGGGATCGGCCGTCCCGCAATCTGTGGCGTTACCGGCCTGAAGGTCGATGAGGATGCCGGAACCGCAGTCACTGCGGAAGGCCGGTTGATCAATGAGGGGGATGTGATTTCCGTTGACGGACATGCCGGGCGGGTTATCGCCGGCGTTGTCGAAATGGTGCCTTCGCAACCTGACCCGCGTCTCGCACGCCTGCTCGCCTGGTGCGAGGAACGGCGCCGGGTGCCGGTCATCGAAGCTTCACCGGACGGCCACGATCTGATCGCCGACGTTGGTGACACAGCCCGGGCCGGGGATCGCGTTGTGATCGACCTTCCCTGGGAAGGATCGGATTCGGCGAAGCTCCTTGACCGGATCGTTTCCGAGCTGACGGTTGAAGGCGACGAACGTCAGGTTGCGCTGACCGTGCCGCGATCGCTTTGCGGGGTGGACCTGCGGCCACCGGCTGCTCCCTGGAGCGCGATCGTCACCAATGGTGAAAACGAATGGGCGGCGAACCTGCTCAGTGCCCGGATAAAACTGACCGATGAAGAGGAGGCCGCATGAGCGAATGGCAGATCAACGAAGAGCAACTGCTTGACCTGAACTCGTTCCTGCAGCGCAGCGACGATGTGCTGGTCCACAACTGCCTGACCCGGACCGCCCAGGAATCGAAACTGTTTCCGGTTCTGCCATATCTGATGATGGCGATGGTCGAGGCTTACTGGCATTACCCCGACCAGCTGCGCCGCTCGATGAAAGTGGTCTCCCCGGAAGACGTCGGCCATCGTGCCCGTAATGTCTCGACCCAGCTTTCGAAACTGACTTCATGGGGCATGGCCAATTACTACCTGAATGGTCGTTCCAACCTGATTCGGGCCGGCCTGATCCGCCCCGAAGACAACCTTGAGGATCTCTGGCTCGTCGCCGACTGGTACCGGCGTTTCGCCAAGGCGTATAACCGTGGAAACGGGCATGTCAACACGCTTGATGCGGGTGACATCGGCCAGACCCACGAAGAACGGATGCTTCAGGTGTTCGAGGCTGACTGCTTCGAAGCCAACGATGAGCTGCGTGCCGCGGCCGGGAAATTCAACGCGATCGCGACCCAGTACAACTTCCTGATTCATTGCGAGAGCCGTTCCGGGCTGCAGGCAGCGGGCCCTTACCGGATGGGTGGCAGGCGCCTGTTGCATGTGCGTGACTTCTTCAACCTGGGGGAGAGCACCCTGCCGTGGATGGATGAAGTCTCTGCCGACGTCCCGTTCAACAACCTTTCGCTTGCGGTAATCACCGACGGGGTTTCGATTGAGATCACCGACTGGGGTACGCCGTACACCCAGCCCGAGAGCCATAACGACCGGATAATCGGGGTTGGTCTTTACACCTCGGATTTCCTGTCGGATCGTTACATCCCGGTGGGGATGGATTCACGCAAGGACCTGATCGACACGCTCAACGATCTGACCGAAAAGATGACCGAGGCGACCAAGGCTCTTTACCGGAGGTTCAGCGGTTTCTCGATGGACCAGATGATCGAAGCCGGAATCGTCACCTACTACCAGGCTCCGGTTGACATAACCCGGATGGCCGGTCTTTATGACCAGTCGCACTGGGACATCATCGATGACCGCACCCGGCGTCTCTGGAACTTGAACAGCGAGGAATATTCGCTCGATTCGTACGTCGATCATTTCAACATGGCGGCGGGTCAGCTCGGGGCCCAGAACGAGTATTACCTCCACCCGATTTCCTATGGCGTCTGGCGCCGGGGCGGTGGTGAGGGTGACCTGCCGGAAACCGGCCGTACCCGCGAGTTCGTTCCTTCAACGGTGTTGTCCGACCACGACTATTCGCGGCGGGTGAACCCGAACGGGGTAAATGACCTGAAGGGCGATCGCAAGCTTCCCGAAAAGACAGCGCGGTTCGTCACGACCCAGGGGTCACTGACCGAGGACGAAATGAACAGGATGGCCAGTGAATGGGACTCGCCGCTGCTCAGGGAACCGTGGCGGAACATCGATGATGCCGCGGTCAAATGGAACTGGCAGGCGGACGAAACCGATGATCTCTACCGCTATGTGCAGCAGGGATCGAGGCTGATCGAAGGGCGTGGCGCCGGATTGCTGAGAGACGACATTGCCGCGATCCGATCCGAAGCCGGCGAGCGTCCCTGGGCCGAAGTTTCGCCCTCCGCAAGCAACGCCGAATAACGCTTAACCAAGCCATTTCCCGGCATTGCTGGTTAGCCTTGGAAAGATCAACAAAGCCGTTTCAGCAATGTGAGATGCCTCACCTTCAAGAGCCTAATGTGAAGTACGAGGAGTGCCGAATGGGCACCGAGGTACAAATGAGGAGAGGGTCGAGCATGTCACGATGGAAAGGTTTAGTAGCTGCGTTTGCAGCTTTGATGTTGACCGCGTTTGTGGTCACCGGATGTGGAGGCTCGGACGATAGTTCGGACTCCGGAGACAGCAGCAGTGGTGGTGACACAACCACCGGCAGTGTCGAAGCTGCCCAGGAGCAGGTTGACATCCTTCTGGATCCGTCAGCAGTGAAGTTTGAGAAGCCAACGGAATCTTTTGATCCCGGATCCGGCAAGTTGGCAGTGATTTCCTGTGGTAACGCCGGAATCAACTGCAAGCAGGGCTCCGAGGACGCGGTAGTTGCCGCCAAAGCGATGGGCTGGGAATCGTCCCCGGTCTTCGACGGCCAGTTTGATCCATCGAAGCAGGCCGGATTCGTGCGTCAGGCAGTTCAGGAGAAGTACGACGGAATCGTTCTGGTCTCGATCGACGTGAACTCGATCAAGGCAGCGGTAGATGCCGCAGCCAAGGCCGACATTCCGGTTACGTGCGTTGAGTGCTCCAACCCGGGCCTCGAGGACATCGTGACCGACGTGACCACCGGTGGTACCAAGGACGGCGAAGCGATCGGTTACTGGACCGCTGCCAACTCCGATGGAGCCACCAAGATCATCGGATATGACGACAAGTCATTCCCGATCGTCGCGAAGAGGGTAGAGGCCGCCAAGAAGACGACCGAGGAAAACTGCGCCGACTGCTCGATCGAGATCCAGCAGATCGCCACAACCGAGCTGTCCGAACCAGGACCGCCCACGTGGACGGCGACTTTGACCGCCAACCCGACGGGAACGGTTGACACTGTCTGGGCAGCCTACGATCCGTTCGCCATCCCGATGGCCAAGACGGCTGAACAGCAGGGTCGAGACGACATCAACCTGACCGGCTATGACGCATCGCCGGACTTCGTCGAAATGATCAAGCAGGGTGGAGTCGCGAAGGTCACTACGGCCGCCCCGTTCGAGTACATGTCATGGGGCGCTGTCGACCAGGTGGGTCGTATGGCAACCGGTAATGACATCTGGCCGTCAACGGAACTGCCAGTGATCCTGGTCACCCAGGAAAACGCTGACATTCCGGAGTTGGAAGCGGGCTTCTTCAATCCGCCATTCGACTTCCAGGCAGAGTTCAAACAGCTCTGGGGTAAGGGCTGAACTAACGGTCAACAGTCGAGAGGCGGACACCGAACTGTCCGCCTCTCGCTGTTTTCCTACGGGTAATTTGCCGATGAGCGCGACGACGACACCTGAACTCACGATCTCCGGGCTGACGAAGTCCTTCGGGTCGAACCGTGTCCTTCATGGCATCGACCTGACTTTCGAGCCCGGCCAGTTCATCGGACTGATGGGTCCGAACGGCGCCGGCAAGTCAACCCTCATAAAGATCCTCGATGGCCTCTACAGCGCCGACGAAGGATCGATCAAACTTGATGACGAGGTTGTGCGAAACCTCGGTTCCAGTCAGGTCTGCGGTTTCCTGCATCAGGACCTCGGCCTGATTGAAGACATGTCGATTGTCGAAAACCTGCGTCTGGGTCAGGCCCCGATGAAACTCGCCGGCCCGATCCTGAATCTGAGAAGCGAACGTGCCGCGGCCGCCGAAGCGATCAAACGGGTTGGCTTGGACCGGCCGGTCGATACCCCGATCAGCTCACTCGCCCCCGGCGAGAAAACCCTGGTGGCGGTTTCCCGCATGCTGGATCGTGGCGCCCGAATCCTTTTTGTCGACGAAGCGACGTCGACCCTGCCGGCCGCTGATTCACGTCACCTGATGGACGCCTTGCGCGAAACCGTGACTGCGGGCGCGACCGTGATCATGGTCAGCCACAAACTTTCCGAGATCCTTGATGACACCGACCGGGTAGTGGTGCTGCTCGACGGCAAGGTATCGACCGACGAACCGACCGCATCTCTCAACCGCGAGAGCCTGGTCGAGAAACTGGTCGCGCATGAATCGGTGATGGCCGAGGACGGTGCGCAGTCGGAAGA
>JBAWHK010000285.1:0-3780 GCA_049593795.1 Solirubrobacterales bacterium | reverse complement strand
CTTCTCCCCACATCTCCCGGCCGTTAAGCCGCTGGATTTGGCACCTTCAACGGACTCTCGTCTGATGTGGTTGCCGGGGTTTCATTGGGCCAAGTCCCTCCACCCCTCTAGATGTGGCGCTTATGTAGGGAGGTACCGTAGCAAACAGGCGGAAAGCCGCTCAGGAACGCCGGTCGCGATGTGCCCGGATGATCTTCATGCTCGACCTTGAGCCTTCGGATACCCCGTCGGCTTCCAGGGTGTGGCCGACCGCGAATCGGCGCCCCGGTTTGAGGCTGTCTGCGGCCCGCATCCGGTAGCGGAATTTCCTGCTGCCACCGGGCTTGAGCGGACCGAGCTTCCGGCACCGCTTTTTGTTCGTTTTCAACGGTGCGGGCTTGAGGCACAGGCGGCCGGTGCCCGTGGATTCACCCCGGTTGCGGACAGTCAGGACTGCCCGGACTATCCCTCCCGGCTTGACTTTCCTGCGGTCCAGCTTCAGCCAGGACCGGAGCTTTGCCGGACCGGCAGGATCCGGGCCGGGATCAGGGTCCGGGTCGGGTTTCGGGTCGGGCGGCACTGCCTTGAGGCAGCTGCCTCCGAGGTCGCAGGTCAGATCGTCGGTGTCGGTCGCGGGCGGCAGAAATGCGGCCGACTGGAACGATTCGCTCAGCGCGTTAACTGTCGGGCGTCCGTTGAGGGTCGGGGACAGCAACACCTGGTCCTGGTTCTGGTCGAGGTCAAGCCAGCGGCGGAACCATGCGGTTGTGTAATGGCCTGCGTCTTTCCAGAAGGTTTCGTCACCGTTCTGGTCGGCGAAATCAATGTGCCTGGCGTCTCGCAGCACGATTTCCACGGTCGGGAAGCCGTAGCTTCGCCAGGTATGCCATCCCCCGAGTTTGATGTCGGGATCGAAAACGGAAGCGAGTCCGCTGCATGGTTCGTCTTCGGCGAACCCGAGCGCCGGCGTAACCGGCACGAAGTACCCCTGGGGCTCACCAAAACACTGCATGCCGGTACCGCTGGGGTCGCCCGTGAGGCGGCTCCGCAGGTTGCTCATGCTGACGATTGCGTCGATGCCGAGACCGTAGACCGGCGTGTCATGGATGCCGGTATCGATCGCACTCGCCACCACCGCGCCTTCGTCGTAGGCAGCGAGGCCAAGCTGGTCGGTGTTCGCGTAGGCAGATGCGACCGGATCGGTTTCCAGGAAGTGAACGACTGACACTTCGGCCTGGATCGCCACTGTCGCCCAGTTGACCAGGTAGGGAAAGTCGGGGTCTTCAGGCAGGACCGGATCTTCCAGCGTGTCGAAGACCGCCGCGACGAATCCATGCCCGGCCAGGTATTGGGCGGCCCACCAGAGCGTGCAGCTGTCCTGCCCCAGTCCGTGCTGGAGGATCACTACCGGGCGCCGTCCGGGGTAGGTGACCTGGTCAGCCGGCCGCAGGATCGCTCCCCTGGAGTAGCGCTGGGGAGTGGTTGCCGGAAAGTAGGGAAAGTCAACCGCCTCGGCTACTGAGTCACCCATCGAAGCGGGTTCGGCGTACCCGGGGCAGATATCGGCCCCCGAAACTTCCGCGGAAGCGCCAACAGGTAGCCAGAAAGCAAAGAAACCCGCGATCAGCAAAACGAAAGAGAACCCCCGAAACAACATAAAGCGATCCTACGCACTCGGGCAACACCAATAGTCCACGCACCACAAGCCAACACGACAGCACGCCAGCCACCGCAGCACAACGGACTGGCAATGAATTGCGCAGCTATATGCGCAAATTCATTGCCAGTCCTGGGGGGTTTGGCTGGTTGGTGGCTTTCATTTGCGTTTCCGTCACACGGGCTTTTGTCCTGTGTCATAACCTTGTGTCAATGCCTTTGAAACGAGCCGACATGTCAGGAGGCGGCGATGCCGAACCTCCCTCGTCTCAGACGGCCTCGTGAACCGCTGGGTTCACCGGGCAAAAAGGCTGATCCTGAAATCACCGGTCCCCGCGTAGAAGAAATCGACGCTGGCGGCCTGCGCTGGTTCAACATCGAGCATCCCGGCGGGCCCGAACGTGCCTGGCTGGAAGAAAACTTCGATTTCCATCCGCTGGACATCGAGGACGTGCTTTCCCGGAATCAGCGTCCGAAGATCGATGAATACCCGGACTACCTCTTCCTGATCCTCCACGTACCCGTTTTCGACCGGAAAGCCGGTCGTCTCGGAGCCGGGGAGATCGACATTTTCGTAGGCCCCGATTTCGTCGTGACCCTGCCCAACCAGCCGGTACCGCCGGTTGAGTACCTGTTCTCGCGCTGCCAGGACGACGAGAAACTGCGCGAAAAGCTTTTCTCCCGCGGAGCCGGATACCTGATGTACAGGCTGGTCGATGACAGCTTCGACTACTGCTTCCCGATGCTGCGGAAGATCGGCAACAAACTGGATGCCCTCGAAGACGAGATCTTCGACGGACACTCCGAAGACGTCGTCCGTGACATCTCGAACACCAAACAGGAAATCATCAACTTCCGCAAAGTAATCCGTCCGCAGCGACCTGTCCTGCGCGACCTGGAGAAAGTCAAGACCCGATACCTCGCCAGCGACCTCGACCTTGAGATCTACTTCGATGACATCGTCGACGCCCACGAACGCATCTGGGACATGCTCGAGAACTACAAAGAGGTAGTTGTCGGCCTTGAAGAGACCAACGAGTCATTCCTCAGCCACCGGGTCAATGACGTCCTGAGGGTGCTGACCGCGATCAGCGTCATCGTCCTCCCCCTCACCCTGATCGCATCGATATTCGGCATGAACGTGGGACTTCCCGGCGGCGGCGACCCCCAGGGATCGAGCGATGCGCACTTTTATGTGATCGTCGGCGTGATGCTGGTGATCCTGATCGGCATGGTCAGCTACTTCCGCAAGCGTCGCTGGCTATAGCCTGCTTCCTGAATGACTGAGAACCGGATCTGGGCGCCATGGCGCCTCAAATACGTCAAAGACGCCGACAAGGACAACGAGGACGCCTGCGTCTTTTGCGCCAAACCAGCGATCGACGACGACGAAACAGCCCTGATCGTCCACCGGGGCGAGAACTGTTTCGTGATTCTCAACCTCTATCCGTACACCAACGGCCACCTGATGGTTGCCCCTTTTGAACACATCGGACGGATACAGGACATCCCTGAAGAAACCACGACCGAGATGCTCGAACTCGGCAAGAAAGCGATGACCAGGCTGGAAGACGTTTACCGCCCGCATGGCTTCAACGTCGGTTTCAATCAGGGTAAAGCCGCCGGTGCCGGCGTGGAACATCACATCCACATGCACATCGTGCCGCGCTGGAGCGGCGATACGAACTTCATGCCGGTGATCGCTGATCACCGGGTGATGCCGCAGTCCCTGGAAGACAGCTACGCCGCGTTGCGCGGGGCATATGACGCCGGAGCTACCGACCCAGTCACAGAATCAGAATAAGGAGCAGGAAACTTGTCCATCTTCAAGGCATATGACATCCGCGGCCTCTACGGAGACCAGATGGACGAAACCACCGCCGAACAGATCGGACGGGCGTTCGTTCTGACCCTGGCCGACCTCAGCGGCAAGGCACCGGGCGACCTGAAGGTCGGACTCGGCCGGGACATGCGTCTTACCGCACCGACCATGGCCGCGGCTTACAAAGCCGGCATGATTTCCGAAGGCGCCCACGTGATCGATGCCGGACAGGTCGCCACCGAAATGCTCTATTACCTCGTTGGCAGCCGGGGACTGGACGGCGGCGCAATGTGTACCGCTTCCCACAACCCCAAGGCCTACAC
>JBAWHK010000284.1:0-2406 GCA_049593795.1 Solirubrobacterales bacterium | reverse complement strand
CGTTCACCTTCATCGTCAAGGAATACGAACACCCGCCTCTGGTCGGTGTCGCGCCTGGTCGCCTCTACCCTCAAACCACGGGCTTCCAGACCTTTGATCGTCTCGTCGCCTCGACGGTCGGAACCGGCTGCGGTCATGAAAATGCAATTGCCGCCAAGCCGGGCGATCTGAACTGCTGCAACCGCGGCCCCACCAGCCGGCAGTTCGAACGTTTCCCTGGCGTGGACGATGTCACCCGGATCGGGGACCCGCTCCACCAGAGCGAACTCACCCCATTCAATGTGCCCGAGAACCGCCGTCTTCAACGAGTGGCCGATGGTCGTGTCATGCGGCCAAGATAACGCAGCGGGGCCCGCCTGCCATTGCGGCAACGTCGGGCCCCGCTCCGGTTTCAGCGCACGCGGATCGTCAGGCTGGCCCGACGGGTGTCGGCGTTGCGCGACCTGACCTTGATTCCCACCTTCTGGCGACCGGCCGATGCCCCGTTGCGAACCCTCACCTTGATCTTTGCGACCTTTGTCGCTGCCGGCTGGATCGAGCCAAACTTGCGGCAACGCTTTCCGGCCGCTTTGACTGACTTCTTCGATTTGCCTTTCACCACGAGGCAGGCTTTGCCGCCTCTGGCGGTAACTTCACCGGCGTTCCGGACCTTGATCCGCAGGGTCCGCGTTGTGCCTTTTCGGGCGCGGGTTACCTTGCCACCAATCTTCTTCAGCTTCAGTATGGCTTTGCCTGCCGAAGGTCCCGCTGGCTTGTCCAGCCCGGCCGGGTCGAGTTCGACCGCACCAATGTCACAGCCGCCACCCTGCGGGCGTGACACTCCGCGTTGATCGCTGATCGGACAAAGATCGGGTGCGACCGTTCCACCAGTGTCGATCAGTGAACTGCCATCAAGCGGTATGTGGGTGGCGGCAGGACCACCGTGGTCGGCCAGCGGACCGAGCCCGGGGTCGCCGGTCAGGTTGGTTCCGGGATCGAAGCCCTTGAGGCACTGTGCCGGGGAAGGAACCCCGATCAGGGTGTAGCGCGGAAAGAAGTTCGGACCAGTTGAGCAATCCGGCACCTGGTTGAGCACTGCCGGTGAGTTGTCGTGGTTGCCGGCGATGACGGTGTTGAACGAATTGACCGTGCCGCTCGACGCAATGCCGCCTCCATTGCCGGAATTCGTGCCGGCAGAATCCGCCGTGTTTCCGAAGATGGTGACGCTGCGAAGATTGCCGATTGAAGCCATGGTGCCGAAGTATCCGCCGCCGCCCTGCTTCGAACTGTTCCCGGAAATAGTCGAGTTGACGATCGAGACCGATGTCTCGTTGTAGATGCCGCCGCCAGCTCCGTTCAGGGCAGAATTTCCAGAAACCGTGACGCCGTCAAGTTCCAGCAGACCACCTTCGTTGAGGATCCCGCCGCCATCGGCATTCGGTTCGAGGTGACCACCACGGATCGTCAGGTCCTTCAGCGTCAGTTGGCCGGGGCCACCATGCTGGAGCACACGATCAAGGCCGCCGGCATCAATCACTACCGGCGATGCCGTCGCCGGAATGATCGTCAGCGCGCCCATTCCCTGAACATTCAGGTCGCCTTTCTCGTTGATCGATTCGCTGGTGCCCGGGATCGTGAGCTTGTAGATGCCTCCCGGCAACCTGATCGTGTCAGAGCCGATTCCGGCCGGACAGCCTCCCTGAACGTAATCGAGGTCAGCGGCACGGATCGCCTGGCGCAGCGAGCATCCTGGAGCCATGCCGGTCTGGTCAGCCGTGGTGTTGACATCGATGACCGCCGCCTGCGCTGGCGTGCCGGCCAGCAGAAACATTCCGAGCAACGTCGTCAGGAAAACCGCAAGCTTCGAAAACATGGGAGAAGACCTTCCGTTCGCGGAGCGATCCATTTCGCTCTCACCAATGTAACGGCAGAGATCCTCATTTCTTACGGAAATCTCGAACTTTTGCCGGAATTGGTCTGGAACCGTTCACCGAAATGCTGGCTGTGGGAGGATCTCCACATGCCTGTCGACCCGACTCCCGAAACTGTCCAGACCTTCATCGCTGAAGATGATGGTGAGCCGATCGTGATGCTCAACCTGCTCGCGTACAAGAGCGATGGTGGACAGGAGCGATACGGGGAATACGCCGTTCTGACTGTGCCTCACCTCGAGCGCGTTGGCGCGGAGGTCCTGTACTTCGGTGATGCCTCCACCCCGCTCATCCCGAATGATGGCGAGCAGTGGGACGCGGTCCTGCTGGTCAGATACCCCAACCGTCAGGCATTTCTGGAGATGGTAATGGACCCCGAGTACCAGAAGATCACCACAATCCGAAGTGATGCGCTGTCTGCCGCTGTGCTTCAGCCGACCAAAAGCCTCGCCGGCTAAAGGGCCGCGGCCGACGACCAGTTCGCCGGATCCTGGTC
>JBAWHK010000283.1:0-12840 GCA_049593795.1 Solirubrobacterales bacterium | reverse complement strand
ATACCCTTGACCGTCGAATGTCTGAGCTCAAAGGTCTTATTCTTTCCGGAGGATCCGGCACGCGCCTGCGGCCGATCACTCACACGTCGGCCAAGCAGTTGGTGCCGGTCGCGAACAAGCCCGTGCTTTTCTACGGAATCGAAGCCCTGGTTGATGCCGGAGTTACCGACATCGGCATCATCATCGCTCCCGTAACCGGCGTCGAAATCAGGGAAGCAGTCGGTGACGGCTCAAGTTTCGGAGCCCGGGTCACCTACATCGAGCAGGATGAACCGGCTGGCCTCGCCCACGCGGTACTGACCGCGGAAGATTTCCTCGCGGGATCACCCTTCGTCATGTATCTCGGCGACAACCTGTTGCGCAACGGGATCTCCGGTCTGGTCGAATCATTCCGCGAGAACTCCCCCGACGCGATAATCCTGCTGACCGAAGTCGAAGATCCCAGCTCTTACGGCGTCGCGGAACTCGACGGCGACCGGGTAATCGGACTGGTCGAGAAACCGAAGGATCCACCGTCGAACATGGCCCTGGTTGGCGTCTACCTTTTCTCCCCCGGGATCATGGATGCCGCACGCAAACTCAAGCCATCCTGGCGCGGCGAACTGGAAATCACCGAAGCGATCCAGTCACTGATCGAAGATGGTCGTGAAGTCCAGTCAGAAGTGGTCGATGGCTGGTGGAAGGACACCGGGCAGCTGGCCGACATGCTCGAAGCGAACCGGCTGGTCCTCGAAGAGATCGATACCCGCACCGATGGTGAAGTCGAGAATTCCAAGGTTGAAGGTCGCGTGATCGTCGAAAAGGGCGCCGTGCTGCGCGACTCGGTTGTTCGTGGTCCCGCCGTGATCGGGGCCGGAGCAGTCGTCGAGAACGCTTACATCGGCCCGTACACCTCGATCGGCGACAACTGTGTGGTGCGTCGGGCCGAAGTCGAACACTCGATCCTGCTGGCCGGTGCCTGCGTGGAGGACCTCGGTACCCGTCTCGAAGCAAGCCTGCTTGGCCGCGACGTGCGAGTTACCCGAACCGACGGGCCGCCGCGCACCCTGCGCATGCTGGTTGGCGACCGGTCCGAGATCGAGATCGTCTGATGAAAATCACTGTGCTGGGTGCCCACGGAATGCTGGGCAGCGACGTGATGAAAGCTGCCGAAGACGCAGGACATGAGGTGCGCGGTTTCGGGCATCTCGAACTTGACATCACCGATGCCGGGCAGCTTCGCAACAGGTTCGAACTGGACCGTCCCGACGCGGTGATCAACTGTGCCGCCTGGACCGACGTTGACGGAGCCGAAGATGACCCCGAAGGCGCGATGCTGGTCAACGGAACCGCCGCCGGATATGTCGCGGAAGCCGCGGCGGGCGTCGGGGCACGGGTGGTTTACGTCTCCAGCGACTACGTATTCGATGGCACCAAAGGCAGCGATTACGTTGAGTCGGATCCGACCAACCCGATCAATGTATACGGGCAGACCAAACTGGCCGGGGAGATCGCGACCAACCAGGCCAACCGCCGTTCCTACATCGTCCGGGCATCCTGGCTGTTCGGGGTAAATGGGCCGAACTTCGTCAACACGATGATCCGGCTCGGCGAAAGCCAGGGCCAGGTCCTCGTGGTCCATGACCAGGTTGGTTCGCCCACCTACACCTGGCATCTCGCATACGGACTGGTAAGGCTGCTCGATTCCGATTCGTTCGGCCTTCACCACATGGCCGGCGGAGGCAGCTGCTCCTGGTACGAATTCGCGAAAGAGATTTTCCGGCAGTCGGAAATGGACGTGGTCACTCTTTCCGCCACCACCGACATGTTCGACCGGAAAGCCAAAAGACCCGCACATTCGGTGCTGAAAGCCGGCAACCGGCACGCGATTGAGCTGCCCTCCTGGCAGGACGGCCTGGCGAGCTATCTGGCCCAGCGCAAGGCACAAGAAGAGGAGACCCCAGCTTGAAACTTTTGGTCACCGGAGGAGCCGGCTTCATCGGTTCCAACTTCGTACATCACCACCTGGAGAACCATCCCGAGGACGAGATCGTTGTCCTCGACAAACTGACCTACGCTGGCCGGATGGAAAACCTCGAAGGTGTTCCGGCCGAACGCCTGAGCTTCGTCGAAGCTGACATCAGCGACCGCGAGACCGCCCGGAAAGCGATCGATGGGTGTGATGCGGTGGTCAACTTCGCGGCCGAGTCACATGTGGACCGCTCGATCGAAGCGCCGGGCGAGTTCATCACCACCGATGTGTTCGGCACCTACGTGCTGCTGGAAGCCGCCCGTGACGCCGGCATCAGGCACCTCCAGATCTCAACCGATGAGGTGTACGGCTCGATCGATGAAGGCTCGTTCACGGAAACCTCCCCGATTGATCCCTCTTCGCCCTATTCGGCCTCCAAGGCAGGGGGCGACATGATCGTCTCCGCGTTTCACCACACCTATGGCGCCGATTCCCTGATCGTCCGTGCTTCGAACAACTACGGACCCCAGCAGCATCCGGAGAAATTGATCCCGCTGGTCGTGCTGAACGCCCTGCACGGCGATTCGATCCCGGTTTACGGCGACGGCCAGCAGGTTCGCAACTGGCTTTTCGTCAGGGATTTCTGCAGCGCGATTGACGTGGTCCTGGCGAAAGGCGAGGCCGGCCAGGTTTACAACGTCGGCGGACCCGATGAAAAGTCGAACCTGGACGTTGTCAGGACGATCCTGGAGATGGCCGGGCGGGATGAATCCCTGATCACTTACGTCGAAGATCGTCTTGGCCACGATGTTCGTTACTCGCTCGCTTCATCGAAAACCGAAGCTCTCGGCTGGAAAGCCGCAGTTTCATTCGACGAAGGAATCGAACGCACTGTCAACTGGTACCGCGACAACCCGGAGTGGTGGCAGGCCCTGCGGTCCGGCGAATATCGCGAGTACTACCAGCGCCAGTACGGCGTCGAACTGACTGACTGATGCCACGCCGCCTTTCAACCAGGCTCGACGGGGTAGTGCTGGTCGAACCCGAGGTTTACGGTGACGAGCGCGGTTTCTTCGTCGAGACTTTCAGCGTGGATGTCTGGAAGGAACTTGGCGTCACCGCCGATTTCATTCAGCACAACCATTCGCGGTCAGCGAAACACACGGTTCGCGGCCTTCACTTCCAGACATCGCCGGGACAGGCGAAGCTGGTCAGGTGCCCCCGAGGCAGCGTTTTTGATGTGGCAGTAGATCTGCGCCGGGATTCGGAAACGTTCGGTCAGTGGGAGGGGTACGTGCTTGACGACGTAACTCACCGCCAGCTTTATGTGCCGGTCGGTTTCGCCCATGGTTTCTGTGTGCTCTCCGAACTGGCCGATTTCACCTATCTCGTTTCGAGCACCTACGACCCGGCTACGGAAGCCGGCATCAAATGGGACGACGAAACTGTCGGGGTGGAATGGCCCACCGACGAACCGCTGCTTTCCCAGCGCGACAAAGACGCACCGGGCCTCAACGAGATCGCTGCTGACCTGCCCTGGTAGCGGTATCTACCGGTCGCTGATCAGGGTGATCGCGAGGCTGAGGCCGAGCTTCGCCAGAATTCCGCAGTAGACCAGCAGGTTCAGCGCCGCCGGATTGTCGGGCGCGTCGAAACGTCGATAAAACCTGCCCATTCCCAGATGAAACGCGACTTCCTGCCTGGGCGCGCGACGTTCACCGCTGGATCCACCCTTGACGTGGACCACGGTCCCGGCTGGTTCATAAAACACTTTCCATCCCGCCTTCCAGAAACGACGGCACCAGTCGAGGTCCTCCATGTAAAGCCAGTAGCCCTCGTCGAGCAGGCCGGCTTCAGCCAGGGTTTTCGTCCGCACCATCATGAACGCGCCGTTGATCGCGTCCACTTCCCCGGCTTCATCGTCTGCGAGCTCAGTCGCCCGGTACTGCGACAGGCGATCCGAGGCTCCCGGTGCCCGGCCAATTCCGGTGAAATGCGCGAGGGCTGCGAGCGGGGTGGGGAAGGACCGTTTGCAGGCATGGTCGAGTTCTCCTGAAGGCATCACGAGCTTTACCCCGACCATGCCGATCCGGGGATCGGTCTGAAACCTGCCTAGCGCCGCATCCAGCGAGCCGGGGGAGATCTCGGTGTCCGGGTTCAGCAGCAGGATGAAATCGGCGGTGCTCTGGCGAAGCACAAGGTTGTTGGCGGCAGAAAAGCCGATGTTCTTCTCGCGAATCAGGTGGACTTCAGGGAACTCCGCTGCCACCATTTCGGGGGTGCCGTCCGGGCTGCCGCTGTCGACCACGGTGACCGACATCGATGCGGTGGCCGGAGGGTGTTCCGCCAGCGATCGCAGGCAGGTGCGAAGGAGCGCTTCGGCACCGTGGCTGACGATCACTACTTCAAGTTCGGGCAGGGACATGGTCGAAGGTCAGGCTACGGGACCGGACGAATGCCCGGTGAAGATCAAAAGGCGCCGTCGCCGCGAACTACCGCTCGCGGGGTTCGCAACAGGATCGAAATGTCGCCGGTGATAGTCAGGTTGTCCAGGTAGTCACGCTCGAGTGCGAGGCGCTCTTCGAAGTTCAGGCCGCCACGTCCGGCGACCTGCATCGGTCCGGTGAGGCCGGGCTTGACGCTAAGGCGTTGCCGCTGGCGTTCGTCGTAAAGCGCGACCACGGATTCTTCCTCGGGCCTGGGGCCGACCAGCGACATGTCGCCGATCAGCACGTTGATGAACTGCGGAACTTCATCCAGGCTGGTGCGGCGCAGGACTTTGCCGACCCTGGTGATGCGCGGGTCGTTCGGGATCTTGAACATTGGTTCTTCGAGGGCGTCCAGGTCGATCAGCGAATCGAGCCTCGATTCAGCGTTGGCGTCCATCGTCCGCAGCTTGAACATCGTGAACCGCTTGCCGTTCTTGCCGATGCGTACCTGCCGGAAGAAAACCGGGCCCTTCGAATCGATCTTGATCGCGATCGCCGAGATCAGCAGGATGGGTGACATCAATGCGAGAAGGGTGCCTGACACGACGATGTCGAGGCCGCGTTTGATTGCCAGCGTTGAGCGCGGCGGAATGCTGAAATGGAAGTCGAGCATCGGTACTTCGGCGATCCGGTTCAGTTCGGTGTCCGGGCCGAGCAGTTCATGTGTGGCCGGGACCAGGGTGACCGCCACCCCGGCGGCCCGGCAGTCGTTGATCACGTGTCCGATCGAGCGGACCCCGAGACTGTCGTCGGCAATGACTACCCGCGAAATCCCGTGCTCGGCGGCGACTTTGCGCAGGTCCTGGACCCCACCGAAATACTCGAAGCCGAGCTGGGCTGGTCCGTCAGCCGGGCTGTCCGGGCTCTGGCTGACATATCCGCAGAGGCTGATGCCGCTGCCGGCCTGCCGGGTGAGGCGCTTGGCGACCAATGCCGCTTTCGGACCGGAGCCGACAATTATCGTCTTTTCCCGGTCGGCGATTTTGCCGTAAAGGAACCGGATCGATGCCCGGAGGGTGAAGGCAACGGCGAAAGCGACAACCCCGATCGTGATCATCGCTGCCGAAGAGAAATCGGGGATCGGCAGGATCAGCGTGAGGCCTTTGGCTACGACCACCGTGATGGCGGCGGCGGCAACCAGCGAAGGGACCTCTTCGGTCGTCCGGTGCTGGATGCGGCGATCGTCCCGGTCGTAGAGATTGTAAATCTTGGCGACGAAGATCCAGATCGGGATGATTGCTATTGCCCAGAGCTGATTTGCCGGGGTCAGCTTGTCGATGCCGGTGGCGACGATCACTCCGGTGGCGATGCCGATCACGTCGGCCACGGCGAGGGACCAGCGGCGCAGACGGTGGAGCTGGTGGGCCGCCCGGCGTCCGGTTTCAGGTGCGAGGGCGGTTCCTGGATCAGCCTTGTCGGCTGTCGTGGAATCGCTGTTTCCTGATCTTGAAGTGGTAGGCGGGCTCATGTTGTTCTCTCCCGAGCCGGTTGGGAACGAGATTGGACCGGGCCCTCCTGGACCGAACCTTCTTCCGTATAACCGTATAACAGCACCAAAAGTGCGCTCTCGTGGGATTGGGTTTTGTTGGTCGCGGCTGCATCGATTCGATGCGATGGCCCGGGGAGGCCATTGCTGAATCGACTACAGCCGAAACGTACCCCGGAGCATATCCCTGAAAACTCAGGCCCGCTTCCGCCGGGGCGTAGCATTACGGGGTCAGGCATGGCAAAAAAGGCGACCACAGATCCACTTGCTCCGTTCAGCCCGGAAGTCCGGCGATGGTTCGAGGCTTCCTTTGACGGGGCGACCCCGGCCCAGGCGGAAGGCTGGCGGGCAATCAGCGAAGGGTCCAGCACACTGATCTGCGCCCCGACCGGTTCGGGCAAAACGCTCGCCAGTTTCCTCTGGGGGATCGACAGCCTCGCCCGGCGTCCGGATCGGCCACCCGGCGTGAAGATCGTTTATGTCTCGCCACTGAAGGCCCTTTCGTATGACATCGAACGCAACCTGAAAGCTCCGTTGCGTGGCATCGGGGCCGACATCTCGGTTGCTTTGCGAACGGGTGATACGCCGCAGTCGGAGCGGGCGAAGATGCGCCGCAACCCGCCGGACATCCTGATCACCACCCCGGAGTCGCTTTACCTGATGCTTTCGTCGGGGGCCCGGGAGATTTTCCATTCGGTCGAAGCGGTGATCGTCGATGAGATTCACGCGGTAGCCGCAACCAAACGCGGAGCCCACCTGGCCCTGACCCTGGAAAGGCTGGATCACCTGGTCCAGCGCAGCCAGCCAAAAACCAACCAACCAGAAAAAAAACCAAAGACTGGCAATGAATTGTCGTCTTATGATGTGAAAAGCATTGCCAGTGGGCGGGGTATTCAGCGGATTGGGCTTTCCGCTACCCAGCGTCCACTCGAGCGCATTGCGAAGTACCTGGTCGGGCCGAAACGTGAATGCAGCGTTGTCGATGCCGGTGAACGCAAAAAGCTCGACCTCGAAATCGTCGTTCCGGTGGAAGACATGTCGAACCCGGTGGTCAGCGACCAGGCGGTGACCGGCCCGGCCGAAGGACACATGCGCTCGATCTGGCCGGCCATCTATCCGGAACTGCTCAGCCTGGTCCGTCAACACACCTCGACCATCATCTTTGTCAACAACCGTCGGGCCGCCGAACGCCTCGCCCAGCGGCTGAACGAACTCGACGAAGAAGACGGCGAAAGCCTCGCCGCATCCCTGAATTCCGAGCTGCCGAACCCGACCGCGACCGAAACCACCGCGAAGAAAGCCGCCGAACTGGCAGAAGCCGGGGAGGGCGCAGGCCCCGTCCTCGCCCGGGCCCATCACGGATCGCTCTCCCATGACGAACGTACCCAGATCGAGGAGCAGCTCAAATCCGGCCAGATTCCCTGTCTGGTAGCAACCTCTTCGCTCGAACTCGGCATCGACATGGGGGCCGTTGACCTGGTGATCCAGGTCGAATCACCGAAATCTGTGGCCCGCGGACTGCAGCGCATCGGCCGGGCCGGTCACGGACTCGGAGAAACCTCGAAGGGCCGCATCTTCCCCAAATTCCGTGGCGACCTGCTGGAAAGCGCCGTGGTTACCCAGCGGATGCGAGAAGGATCGATCGAAGAAACGGTGATCCCGACCAACCCGCTCGATGTACTCGCCCAGCACCTGATTTCGATGGCAGCCCTCGACAACTGGAAAACCAGGGATGCCTACGAACTGGTCACCAGCACCAGTTCATTCGCTGAACTATCCGAAGAGCAGTACGAGAACGTGCTCGACATGCTCGACGGCCGGTACCCCTCGGACCGGTTCGCTGAACTGCGCCCACGCATCGTCTGGGATCGCACCGAAGGAACGATCGAGGGGCGCAAAGGATCACGCTCGCTGGTTGTCACCAACGCCGGCACGATCCCCGACCGTGGTCTGTACGGAGTGCACCTGCCGGACGGACGGAGAGTTGGTGAACTCGATGAAGAAATGGTTTACGAAGCGCGGGCAGGACAGGTGTTCCTGCTCGGTGCGTCCAGCTGGCGCATCCAGGAGATCACCCGCGATCGTGTGATCGTGATCCCCGCCCCCGGGGTCCCTGGTGCGGTGCCGTTCTGGCGGGGCGACGGCATTGGCCGTCCGGTCGAACTCGGCAAAGCGATCGGCGCTTTCTCGAGGGAAGCGGTGAACAGCAAGCCCGAAGAACTCGAAAAGTCACACGACCTTGATCCGATGGCAGCAGCGAACCTGGTCAGCTACCTGCAGGAACAGCAGGCCGCGACCCGGGTGGTGCCCTCCGACACGACGATCGTGATCGAACGGTTCCGCGACGAGATCGGTGACTGGCGTCTCTGCGTTCTTTCCCCATATGGCGGCCGGGTCCATGCCGCCTGGGGGATGGCGATCGCCGCCAGACTGCGGGACGAACACGGGCTGGAAGCAGACGCGATCCATTCGGACGACGGCATCGCCGTCCACCTGCCCGACGCCGACGAACCGCCCTCATCCGACCTGGTGATGATCGACCCGGAAGAACTCGAGGACCTCGTGGTTCGTGAGCTTGGCGGCTCGGCACTGTTCGGGGCACGTTTCCGCGAGAACGCCGCCCGTTCGCTGCTGATCCCCCGGGCGTATCCGGGCAAACGCACCCCGCTCTGGCAGCAGCGGCTGAAAGCACAGAGCCTGCTCGAAGTCGCCGAGGACTTCCCACGTTTCCCGGTGATTCTCGAGACATACCGTGAATGCCTCCAGGACGTTTTCGACCTTCCTGCCCTTCAGGAGTTACTGCGCGGTCTTCATTCCCGTGAGCTATCGCTGGTCGAGGTCGAGACGCCAACCGCGTCACCATTCGCCTCCTCGCTGCTTTTCGACTTCGTTGCCACTTACATGTACGAAGGCGACACACCCAACGCGGAACGCCGGGCAACGGCTCTCTCACTGGACCGGGAACTGTTGCGGGAACTGCTCGGTCAGGACGAACTGCGGCAGCTGATCGAGCCGCAGGCCCTGATCGACGTGGAACTCTCGCTCCAGCACCTGACCGAACACGGGAAAGCGACCGATCGCGACGGCCTCCAGCAGATCCTGCGTCGCATCGGGGACCTGACCGAAGCTGAAGCGGAGGAAAGAACCGAAGAAGGCAAATCGGCCAAGTCGATGTTGGGGAACCTGGTCAAGGAACGTCGGGTGGCGAAGGTTCGGGTGAACGGGGAAGAACGGTTCATTGCGGGGGAAGACGCCGGCCTCTATCGAGACGCCCTTGGTGTTTCACCACCGGGTGGGCTGCCCGCTGATTTCCTGGAGGAGCGCGACGACGCCCTGACCACCCTTGTTTCGCGTTATGCCCGAACCCACGGCCCATTCCCCACCGCTCAGCTGAGGGCCCGCTACGGGGTTGATCCGACCGCGGCCCTGAAGCAGCTTGAAGGCACAGGAGTCGTGGTTCGTGGCGAAATCCTGCCCGAAGGCACCGAGCGTGAATGGTGCGAGGCCGATGTGCTGCGCCGGGTCCGACGGGCCAGCCTCGCTGCGCTCCGGCAGGAGGTCGAGCCGGCCGACGCCGCCACCTACGCCAGATTCCTCGCTTCATGGCAGGGGATCGACCGTCACAGCCGGGCCGGAGCCGGGGTCGACCGGCTGCGGGAGATCCTGGTCCCGCTCCAGGGGGTGGCGCTCACCGCCAAGGTGTGGGAACGCGATGTCCTGCCCCGCCGCATGGGTGCCTACAAACCGATGTGGCTGGACGAACTGTGTACCAGCGGTGAAATTGTCTGGATCGGATCCGGTTCGATCGGACGCACCGATGGACGCATCGCCTTCTACTTCCGTGACGATGTTCGCCTGGCCGGGCCGCCCCCGGCCAACGCCAAACTGGCCGTACCGGAAGGGCCGGTTCATGACGCGATCGCGGAACGGCTGGTCCAGGGCCCGACCTTCTGGCTCGACCTCGTGTCCGAGCTTGATTTCAAGGCGGAGGAACTCCACGAAGCTCTCTGGGACCTCGCGTTCTCGGGCCGGATCACCAATGATTCGTTCGCACCGCTGCGGGCACCACGTCTGCGAGCGGTGCCGCCGGTCCAGTCGGGTGGCAGCCGTTTCTCCCGCCGCCGGGCCGCCGCAGGCCCGACCGTTCAGGGCCGCTGGTCGTTGACCGAACCACTGTTCCGGAACGCACCGGCGGTCGGACCAAGATTGCGGGCCCAGGCTGAACTGATGCTGGAACGGCACGGCATCCTGACCAGGGAGATGGCCCTGGCGGAAGGAATCCCTGGGGGGTTCTCGACTCTCTATCCCGAGCTGTCCAACCTGGAGGTACTGGGTTCGGCCCGTCGCGGGTACTTCATCGAGGGTCTTGGCGGGGCACAGTTCGCGCTGTCCGGTGCGGTCGAGCGGTTGCGTTCGCAGCCACTCGACGATGAGGTCCTGACCGTGCTGGCAGCAACCGATCCCGCCAATCCCTACGGCGCCACCCTGCCCTGGCCGAAACTCGAGAACCGTCGTCGTCCGTCAAGGACCCCGGGTTCCTACCTGCTGTTGCGGGCCGGGCGGCCTTTGCTTTACCTGGAGAAAGGCGGCAAAGGAATCCTCAGGCTCGATCCGACCCTGGCCGGTCCGGAGCTTGGTGTCCTGCTTGCCGAGCTTGCCCGATGTGCGCAGGAAGGCCTGATCGCGCCGCTCAAAATCGAGAGGTTCGATGGCGAGCCGCTGATCGGCTCGGGATACGAAACGCTGATGGTTGGGTCGGGCTTCAGTCGCCAACCCCGCAAACTGGTGGTTCCTGCCTGAACCGGGTAGTTAATGGATATGGCCGAGGGCGACACAGTTTTCCGATGGGCCCGCAAGCTCGAGCAGGCTTTCGACGGAAGGAAAATCCTTTCGGCGGAGGCGCCCAGCGCGAGGAGCCCGTTGCGCCGCACCGTGGCCCGTCTCAACGGGCTTCATCTGGACCGGGCTGAGAGCCGCGGCAAGCACCTGATCCTTCAGTTTCACGGTGGGCTGGCCCTGCACGCGCACATGGGCATGAGCGGTGGCTGGTACGTGTACGAACCCGGGCAACGCTGGAAACGCCAAAGGCAGACGGCCTGGCTGGTGATGTGCCTGACCGGGGACGATCTGCCACCGCTTGAGGTTGTCCAGTTCGGCGGCCCGACCCTGCGGCTCGTACGAAAAGTGGAACTTGGCCGTGATTCGCGCCTGGCGTGCCTGGGCGCGGATCTGCTGGATCCCGATTTCGACGTTGAACGTGGTGCCGAAGCCCTTGTCGCAGCCGGGCCGATGGAGTTGGGCGAAGCCCTGCTTGACCAGCACCGTCTGGCTGGCATCGGCAACATTTTCAAGTCGGAATCCTGTTTCGAAGCGCGACTGAACCCGTGGCGGCCGGTTTCGTCGTTCAGCTTTGCCGAACTGACGATGGTTGTCGAGATCGCCCGGGAGCAGCTGCAGACCGGTGTCGACACGGGCCAGCGCCCGCATCGGATCTATCGGATGGCGGGTAAGCCCTGCCCCCGTTGTGGTCACCTGGTCAAGTCCCGCGGGCAGGGGCTCGACAGCCGAATCACCTACTGGTGCGGCTCCTGCCAGACCTGAAGGTGTTCAGTTGCTCGGCTCTGCACGGTGAAACAGGTCAATTGTTTGGCATTGACCACCTTCTTGAGGGATACTCATATGAGTGGCCCTGGTCGAGGAAAGTGTCGTCGGACTTCTCCGGAGCGTTCCCCTGTTCGCGGAACTGGACGAAGAAGAGCTTGAGAGGTTCTCTCGGGTGGCTGTCCCACGCGCTTATCCGGAAGGAAGCAGGGTGTTTCACGAAGGCGACCATTCGGATGCCTGTTACATAGTTCGATCCGGAACTTTCCGTGTTACAAGGGAACATCCGGACGGCCGGGCGATAACCCTGGCGACGCTTTCGCCTGGTGACATCGTGGGTGAGCTGGCGATGCTGGATGGCGAAGTCCGTTCGGCCAGTGTCGAAACGCTCGGTGGCGACGGCGAATTGCTGGCGTTGCCGGCGTCGGACGTCCGTTCGCTGCTGGAGAAGCATCCCGACATAACGGTGAAAATGGTTGCGGCGCTGACCCGCAGGTTGCGCGCCGCGAATGAGCGAATTTCACGGCAGTCTTTCCAGACGGTTCCGTCAAGGGTCGCCGGGGTCCTGTCGCAGATGGTCGATGACGAAGGCGGCGGCGATGGCAGTCCGCGTGAGATCACCATTCGCATGAATCAGGCCGATCTGGCCCAGCTTGCCGGCACCTCCCGTGAGAGCGTGAGTCGTTTCCTCGCGGACCTTGAACGCTCGGGCGTTGTCCGGGCAGGGCGTGGCCAGGTAACCATCCTGGAACCCGCCAAGCTCGGCAACTACATATTCTGAGTCCTTATGGCAGACGGTCTCTACGCACTCAATTTCTATTCCCCCCTTTTTGTTGATCAGCTGAAGCGTGGTCGGAAGACGGCGACGATTCGTCTTGGCGACAAATCCGCCAAGTACGAACGCAGCCAGATCGTCTGGGTGACGGTCGGATCGAGGCATTCGCGTCGAGAGAAGATCTTTTCTGCGGTGATCGACGAAGTCGAGGTCAAATCGCTTTCGAATCTGTCTCCGCGTGACATCGAACGGGACAACCCGGAATTCCGCAGGGTAGAAGAAACCCGGAATTTCCTCGAGCAGATCTACGACCGCGAAATCGAAGAGGATGCCCAGATCACGGTGATCCACTTCTCGCAGGTGGTGGAACCTGGCATGAGCGGTTTCGGAACGGTGCCTTCTCCGAACTGATGTCCCGGGGCCAGGATCCAGATCCGGCCTCCTTTGATTTCACCTCACGCTGGCAACTTGCCGTGTCCCCGGAAACGGTCTGGGATTCGCTGATCGATTTTCACAGCTGGCCGGACTGGTGGCCGGG
>JBAWHK010000282.1:0-2919 GCA_049593795.1 Solirubrobacterales bacterium | reverse complement strand
GCTTCCGCCGGCCACGCCGAGAAACTGCCGGCTCTCCTGCCAGAGATGATGTACCTGGTTGTCGCCACCTATCTCGGTCACGATCGGGCGATGCAGGCAATGGCTGAGACGAAAGTTCCGGCATGACCGAAACCGCGCATTCCCGCCTGCCTTCAGGACGTCACAACCTGCCACGCGAGTTCGTTGTCAGCTCCCAGAGGGACCGGCTGCTCGATTCGATGGCCCAGGCCTGCGCCGAGAAGCGTTACGCCGAGGTCAGCGTTGCCGACATCGTGTCCCGGGCACGGGTTTCAAGGTCGACCTTCTACGAGATTTTCCCGGACAAAGAAGCCTGCTTCCTGGCCGCGTATGACGCCATCCTCGGCCGCTTCGTCACCGAAGTGATCAAGGCCTGTCAGGCCCCCGATCTTTCCTGGCCGGAGATGATCGAGCGCGGCATCGCAACCAGCCTTGGCTTCCTTGCCGCTGAACCGGCCTTTGCCCGCATGTGCATCGTTGACATGTTCTCGGCAGGGCCTTCCGCCCTCGAGCGGTACCTGTCGGCGGTCCGCCTGATTGCCGCTTTCGTTGACGGTGGCCGGCAGGCGATGCCTGGCCGTGAAGACGTGCCGCAATCGGTTTCGAGCATGGTTGTCGGTGGGGCAGCCGTCGTGATCCGTGCGGAAATCGTCGATGAACGCACCGAATATCTGCCGGAAGTCGGCCCGGACCTGCTCTACTCGATCCTGGTTCCGTACGTGGATCAGGCCGAGGCGCTGGAACGCTCCGAACGTTACGCGCAGACCCTGGCCGGCGAACTCGCCGGCTAGCTGTCGCGCCGCAAAAGCCTCCGCTTCGTCAATTCATGATGAGCAAAGGCTTGTGCACCCGCAAAATGCGGGATGAAAAGGTCCTCTGAGCGAGCCTTAGCTGCCGCCACAGGTATCCTCAGTCGCTGATGGCAAAGGACACCGAGAAGCTCATCCGGCAGCTCTCCCTGATCTCCTTTCTTATGGCCCAGGGACGACCGGTTTCGGCTCTGGAGATCAAGAGAGAAGTCGAGGGATACAGCGTCATGAACGAAGACGCCTTCGCCCGGCGCTTCTACGCTGACCGGGCCGAGCTCGACAGCCTCGGCATCGAACTCCAGGTGGATCGTCCCGGAGAGGGATTCTTCGAAGCCGAGCTCTATTCACTGCCACCCGAGAACTTCTACCTTCCCGAAATCGAGTTCACCGACGATGAGCTTGCCGCGTTACGAACCTCACTCAGCCTGCTGACCGAAGGCGAGTTCGCTTACGCCGAGCCGTTGCGCCTCGCCCTGCAGCAGGTGGCCTGGGGCCATCCGAACCCGCTGTCGGATCCCGACAACACGCCGGTGTCAATGGCCAAATTCGCATCCACTTCCTCGCGGGACCTGACCCAGCGGCTCGCCCGGATCGAAACTGCGATTTCACGTCACAAAACGATCACTTTCAAGTACCACACGATGCAGCGGGACGAAACCTCGGAACGCCGCGTCGATCCGTACCACCTCGTCTTCCGGGGCGGGCAGTTCTACCTGATCGGTTACGCCCACGAACGTGAAGCGGTCCGGGTATTCCGGCTGTCCCGAATCAAGGGCAAGGTCGGGTACGCAACCAAATCCGAGCATGACTTCGTGCCACCCGAAGAATTCGAGCGTCGTGACTACGCCGACCTGGCTGACTGGCAACTGGGCGAACCGGCTGGCACGGCCCGCATCTTCTTCCGTGACCGCATCGCCTGGCTGATCGAACGTGACTTCAGCCGCCACGGAACGGTCACCCGTCAGGAAGAAGGTGAAGGGCCCGAAGGCGCCGGCATCATCCTTGAAACGTCATACGCCAGCGAACGTGAGTTGCTGGCCTGGGTCCTGCGCTGGCGCCAGAACGCCCGGGTGCTGGACCCGCCCGAACTGGTCGACCTCGCCACCGAACGGATCAGCCTCCTGCGGGACCGTCACATCAACGGCTTTGAGATCGCTGCAACCACCGAAGGCATCGCGCCACCGGCCAAGGTCCGGCGCGAACGCAACAAGGACCGGGCTTCAGCCGCGATCCGACCTGAACGTTTCGGGCGGCTGGTGACCCTCGCCGGCATGCTGATCGGGGCCGCCAAAGAAGGCACTCGCCTTTCAGTACTTGACCTCTGTGCCCGGCTTGAACTTTCCGACGCTGAACTCCGCGACGACATCGATGTGCTCAACGTCGTCAACTTCGGTGGCGGTACCTATGTGCTCTACGCCGAGATCAAAGGTGACGAGATCGAAGTCGACTCCGAGCCCTATGGCGATTCGTTTGCCCGTCCGGCCAGGCTGCTGCCGCTCGAAGCGAAAGCCCTGGTCGCCGCAATCGACCTGGTCGGAGATCACCTGCCGCAGACCCGTCTCGATTCGGCCCGCGGCAAGATCGTTGATGCGCTCGGACATGATCCGGCCCGCGAAGGCCTGGCGATAACGCTCGATTCCGGCGGCGCTGAAGCCGCCCGGGTGGTCAACGATGCGATCGCCCAGCGGAAAGTCCTCGAACTCACCTATTACAAGGAGAACGAAGACAAGTTCTCCGATCGCAGGGTCGAGCCTTACCGCCTCGAGAACGGGCGCGAGGGCTGGTACGTCGAGTGCTACGACCTCGACCGGGAAGCCATCCGCCATTTCAAACTTGACCGGATCAAGGTCGCGACGATCTCGGAAGAAACTTTCGTGGCCCGTCCGGAAGCGGTCGAAATGGCCGGGGTCGAAGGCTGGATGAGCGACGGCGAAGTGCCCGAAGCTTCAGTTGCCCGGGTCTGGGTTTCCCCCGAACGGTCCCGTTGGCTGCGGGAAGAACGCAACGTGGTTGAAGAACTGAACGATGGCTCGGTGGTAGTTGAGCTGCCGTATGCCGGCACTTCCTGGCTGGTTCGCGAAATCCTTCGGGG
>JBAWHK010000281.1:0-3675 GCA_049593795.1 Solirubrobacterales bacterium | reverse complement strand
GGTTCTGATCGCTCTGACGATCGGCCTTTTCACGGCGCTCTCGCAGGAAACCCTGCTCAACGTGGTCGCCCTGTTCAACTGCTTTCGGGTGGCTTTCACCGGCAACCGCAGGATCCTTGCCTTCACTCTGGTCGCCACCGTCATCGCTTTTGCGATCCCCGGTCTGCTTTACCCCGATGAACTCGGGGGCCGCGCAATCATCTGGATTATCGTCCTGTTGGCAGTCACCTTCCCGATCCAGGCGCAGTTCGCCGCCCTTCACGCCCGGGCCGACCTGAATGCCCGACTGGCCCGGGAGTTTTCCGACCTCTTGAGTTCGGAGGATCCCCGGACTTCGATCGTCCGAGCGGCGCGCAACCTGGGCAGCGCCGACATCGCGATCATCTATGAGGTCGAACCCGGCGGAAGGCTCACCATTGCCGCCTGCTCGGGTGCGGACGATGGCGACCTGGAAATTCCGGCGGGACAACCTTCAATGGCAAGCCTCAGCGTCACCAACCGCGCGATCGCATTCGCGCCATACCTCGAAACAGTCGAGTGTGAACTGCCTCCCGGCATGAAGCAGGTCGATCCCGCTTCGTTGATCTGCTGCCCGATCACACGCGACGGAGAAGTCGTCGCGACCCTCTGTGCGGGATGGAAGGAGAGGGTTCTGAGGAGCTCCGACCCGAACGTAACCGTGATCAAGATCCTTGCTACCGAAGCGGCCGCAACGATTGATCAGTCCGAACTGGTCCACACCCTCGAGGACCGGGCCGCAAGCGACCCGTTGACCGGCCTGCCCAACCGCCGGGCCTGGGAAGGTCTGTTCCGGAAAAGCCTGACCGACAGCCAGCGTCTCGGTAAACCGGTTTCGATCGCGATTCTGGATCTGGATCATTTCAAGGCTTTCAATGACACCCATGGTCATCAGGCCGGCGACCGGATGTTGCTCGAATCGGCCACTGCGTGGAAAGAAGCCCTGCGCCAGAACGACCTGATTTTTCGCTGGGGCGGTGAGGAATTCACCGTGATCCTGCCGAACTGCGACCGGGATCAGGCGGTGGAAGTCATCGAACGGCTTCGGATAGCGACGCCCGGCAGCGAAACCAGCTCCGCCGGGGTTTCGACCTGGGATGGCGAGGAGTCCGCCGACGACCTCTTCGACCGCACCGACCGGGCCCTCTACTCGGCGAAGGAATCCGGGCGCAACCGCACAGTCGCTGCCTGAGACACCTGGATCAGCCCGGCCAGCCAATTCCGTTAGCAGGACTTTCACACCAGACCAGGCAGTCTGGCCCATCCTGTCGATGAAAAGTGAATACGGCCGCTCATCCCTCAGGGCGGCAATCGAAAGGAGCCGAAATGATCTCGTCCAGGGTTCGCAACGGAAGCTACCCACCGTTCCTCGTGCTCGTTATGTCCCTGATCTCGCTGGCCGCCGCAAGAAGCCTGGTTTAGCCCGTCAGGGCCAGCCCCGAAAGCAACAAGAACTTGACACCAGTGGGTCGCCGATCAATCACGATCGGCGCATGAAACCCCTCATGTATTTCTCAATATCCTTCTTGTTCCTTTTCGTGGCGGCACCCCAGTCCGGGGCCACGGAAAGCGACTTCACCCCTTCCCCCACACCGTCACGAATCGTGCTTAACCCGACAGAATCGCCGATGACCTCACAGGCGATCACCTGGCGGACTGATGCCGGCACCGAAGACGGACAGGTAATTGTCGAACCCGCCGCTGGCGGGGCCCCTTTGACAGTCAATGCTGAGGCCGGCCCACCGGTCAGTTTCCCTGGCTGGGAATACCAGTCGAGGCACCATTCAGCGGTCATCACGGGGCTTGCCGCGGACACCGGATACCGCTACAGGGTTGGCAGTGAAGCCGGCTGGAGTGAATGGCGAAGCTTCCGGACTGCGGACGACGGTTCAGACCCATGGACCATGCTCTACTTCGGCGATGCCCAGAATAACCTGGGTGAAAGCTGGCGCCCGGTAATCGAGAAGGCTTTCGCAGCAACCCCGGAAGCGGAACGTACCATCCACACCGGAGATCTGATCAACAATTCCTCGATCGATGAGGAATGGGGCCAGTGGTTTGCCGGCCTCGAAGGGCATGCCGACCGGATTGAAACGATGCCATCAACCGGCAACCATGAACTGTCCAGCGACAGTTTCGGAGTTCAGTTCGCCCAGCATTTCACCATGCCCGAGAACGGGCCATTGCTGGCCCGCAACACTGTGTACTTCACCGACTTTCAGGGGGTCAGGCTGATCGCCCTCGACGGCAATGGAACCGACGCGCTTGGCCAGTTGGAGTTCCTCAGGAACGCCCTCGAGAACAACCCCAACCGCTGGACGGTCGTTCATTTCCACCAGCCGATCTTCTCGGGGTCAGTCGGTCGAGACAATCCCATCAACCGGGCATTCATCATGCCTCTGCTGGAGCAATACAACGTCGACCTGGTGCTTCAGGGGCATGATCATGTGTACGCCCGAGGACACGTCACCGAGAATGAAACCGATGTGCCGGGAGTAACGGACGGACCGGTCTACACGGTTGCGGTCGCCGGACCCAAGTACTACGAGTTGTCACCGGCCGACAAGAACAACTGGACCGACAATGGTGCCACCAGGGTCAAGGGTTACAACCAGACCTCGACCTTCCAGCCAATCCGGTTTGACGGTGACCGGTTGTACTACCGCTCGATCATCGCCGCCAAGGGTGAAGGTTCAGACGCGCCGGGCGACATCGGTGATGAACTGGATTCGTTCACGATCACCAAACTGGCCGATGGCAGCAAAGAGGTGACCGAGGGAATCAAACCTCCCGAGAACGAACCTCCGGCTGAGACCACACCGGCCGGGCGGATGAAGGTCCTGAAATTGCTGAAGCCTCGCGGAAAGTTCTTCCAGAAAGCGGTGGTCAAAGTGACCGCGCCCGGTCGCCTCACCATCAAGGGACACCTCGCCGGGCAAAAGTCGCGGGCAATCAGCCCGGTCTCGCGCAAGCTGACCCGGTCCGGCAAACATACGATCCGGCTTGTGCCAAAGCCACAGGCCCGGCGGAAAGCTGCCCGGAAACGGAAAGCAGTGATCAAGTTCACCTACCGGCCAACCGCTGGTGACATCAAGATCGTCAAGCGACGGACCGGCTTCCGGAAACGCTAGACCGGCCAGCTGCAGCCATCGCGGCCTGGGTGGTCCGTTTCAGGGTCCCACCCAGGTCGCGACCAGGCTGGCTCCACGAACTGGAGTTCAGATCTCGAAGAAACGCTGGATGCCGCCGAGCATCATCTGGATACCGATCGTCGCGATCAGCATGCCGCCGATCTTGGTCGCCAGTTGCTCGCCCTGGGCGGAGAGGTTGACGTACTTGGCCACCAGAAGATGACCGATCGGCAGCAGGACAACGGCGACAGCCACCGCAACCAGCGCGGCTATCGTCGCGGATCCATCCGAAGTGGTTGAGGCGATGGTGATCACCGTTGTGATCGCACCGGGACCAGCCACGAATGGGATCGCGTATGGCACAACGACGTTTCCTTCGAAGCTTTCCGGAAGTTCCCTTGCCGCGTTGCCTCCCTGGGCCCGGCTGGGTTCACCGCCGAAAAGCATCTCGAAACCCATCAGCGAAACGATCAGCCCACCGGCCACCCCGAAAGCGCCAAGGTTGATGCCCATTGCTTCGAGCAGT
>JBAWHK010000280.1:0-2324 GCA_049593795.1 Solirubrobacterales bacterium | reverse complement strand
GCCGCGATCAACCGTGACTTCGGACGCCGCATCCTTTACCCGAACGGGCGTGAGAACGACGAGGTTTACGGACCCGGTGTTTTCTACTGCAAGGATGCTTTCCAGGGGCTTGACACGATGGATGCGCTGATTGAGCCGGAGGCCCGTGAGGCGCTGATGACCAAGATGAAGGATGAGGCCGAAACCTTCCGCAACAAGCCGGTTGTGGTCGATGATGGCCCGCCCGTAACTGACGATTCGGTGCGCTCGGCCGCCGATCCGGACGCGCCGATTCCGGAACCGCCGTTCTGGGGTGTGCGGGAGCTGCCGATCGAGATCGACGACATCTTCAACCACCTCGACCTTCATGTCCTGTTCAAGCTCCACTGGGGCGGCCGCGGGGTCAAGGGTGAAGCGTGGGAGAAGCTTGTCAGTGAGGACTTCCGGCCGAGGCTAGAACGCATGTGGGCCGAACAGGATTACCTGCACCCGAAGGCAGTTCTGGGCTATTTCCCCTGCAACTCCGACGGCAATGAACTGGTCATTTTCGATCCTGAGGATCAGGACAGGGAGATCAACCGCCTGAGCTTCCCGAGGCAGCCGAAGCATGACCGGATCTGCCTTGCCGATTTCTACCGTCCGCTCGGTGATGACGGTGTGCGTGACGTCGTTGCCCTCCAGGGCGTGACCATGGGTTCCGAGGTCACCGATGTCATGGACAAGCTCGAAGAGGACGGCGAGTTCGCCGAGCAGCTCTTCACCCACGGCATCGGCGTGCAGTCGGCCGAGGGCCTGGCCGAGTGGCTTCACCAGAAGGTGCGGAAAGAACTCGAGATCGGCCCGACCCAGGGCCGCCGTTACTCGTGGGGCTACCCCGCCTGCCCGGACCAGTCCGAGCACGAAAAGGTGTGGGAGCTGCTCAACCTGAACCAGATCGGCATGTACCTCTCCGGGGGTTTCGCCGTGATGCCCGAGCAGTCAACGGTGGCGATAATCAGCCACCACCCGGACGCGGTCTATTTCGGGATGAAGTCAGGCTTCATCCCCAAGGACGGCCCCGCCCCGGACGAAGTTATCGAGCTCAGCGACCGCAGCGCCAACCCACCCGAAGAAGATCCGGACGTGGATCCGGAAGTTGGAGAGATCGGCGCCGAGTCAACCGATGAAGAGCCGGCTACCGCCTGATTTCGGGCCGTAGCGGGGCTGCTTTCCGGTCGCGGACCTCCGACATCTAGTGGCGGAACTGTCGAAACCTGGACCGGAGTCCCGCCCCTAGCGCCACCAAGGCAGCTAGTGCTGCCGGCGCCATTGCGAGCATGTCCTCTAGCGGGAATCCGGCTATGTGAGCAAGGATCATGAGGCCACCTTGCCTGGAATTCCTGGTCCGTTCGTGGAGCGGTTTCGCTCGATCTGCTCGGCCATTTCCCTGGCCGCTTCTTCCAGGTCGTACTCGTCGTGGCGGCGCCACCACTGATACGGAGGCGTCTGGGGGTAGCCCTCTGGTGAGTCTTCCCACTCCTCCTGCCGTCCCAGGGCTGTGATGTCGAGATAGGCCCAGGTGGTTCCCATCTTTTCGTCACCCCGGGCGTCGATGAAACAGGTGCGGTAGATGTTGTCGTCTTCGTCGCGGATGAAGGCGTTAGTTCCGTGCCACTCACCAACGTCCATGTCGACATCAAAATCGTCGGTGATCGTGTACCAGGGGATCTGCTGCCAGCCCATCTTTTCCTTCAGCCGCCTGATGTCTTCCTGCTCGCCCCTCGATACCTGGGCATAAGTGGTGTCCCTGGCATTGAGGTGCCTCAGGTCGGCAACCTGGTCCGCCATGAACGAGCAGCCGGGGCAGCCAGCGTCGGGATGGCCGGTCACGTCTGGATCGAAGAAGAACCGGTAGATGACCAACTGCCGACGTCCTTCGAACAGGTCGATCAGCCTGACCGGACCATCCGGGCCTTCGAACCCGTAGTCCTTTTCGAGTTTCATCCACGGCATGCGGCGCCGCTCCGCTGTGAGCGCGTCGCCTGCCTTCATGTGTTCCTTCTCCTTGACCAGCAACTTGGCCCGGGCGGCGCGCCACTGTTCCGGAGTGACGGTCGGTGGGGTATTTGGTGACATCTTCATTCTCCTTTCTCGCTTGACTCGAGGTGGCCCTGGAGCCGACCGATTACTTCGCCCCAGCCTTCGGTGACTCCGGCCGCGTCCTGTGGACTGTCCGGCTTGAGGCGCTCGTGGATCAGGGTCAACTCGGTGACCCCTGGATCCTGCTCGCGCATCTCCAGAGTCAGGCGGCTGCGGTGGGAATCGGGTTCCGTCTCGCGGTCGGCGAAAGCGAAATCCAGCACCAG
>JBAWHK010000279.1:0-10372 GCA_049593795.1 Solirubrobacterales bacterium | reverse complement strand
TAGATCAATTCATGGCGCCCTTCCATGAGCACACCGTGATCGCGCCCGCCTTCGCCTACCACCTCATCCAGGAAATCTTCGGAATGGATTCGGCGCGCCCCAACCAGCTGCTCGCGACCGGCACTTTCCTGCTCAGCTGCGTGCTTTTCTTCATCTATGTGCGTCGCCGGGTCGGGCCCTGGATGGCGTTGATAATGACCGCCCTCATCCTTTTTCTCGGGGCGGCTTTCGAAGATCTGCTCTGGGCCTTCCAGTTCGGATATTTCGGGTCGCTGGCCGCCGGGCTCGGAGCATTGATCGCCCTCGACCGCGACGACCGAAAGGGCGATGTCGTGGCCTCGGTCCTGCTTTTTTCCTCTTTGCTGTTTTCCAGTCTGGGGATCCCGTTCGTGGCGGCGGCCGTGGTCGAATGGCTGATCAATCCCCGTAACCGGCGCCAGCGGCTATCCGTTCCTGGCGCGGCGATTGCGTTCTACGCCTTCTGGTGGCTGGGCTGGGGACACAGTGCCGAGAGTGAATTCAGCCTCGCCAACATTCCCGACCTGCCGTCATACCTGTTTACCGCGATTTCGGCGGGCTTCACCTCGATTGCCGGCCTGGCTACCGGGGATGGATCCGAACCCGAGCAGCCCCATCTGATCTGGGGGCGGATCCTCTTCGTGATCGGCCTGGTTGCAGCCGTCTGGCACCTTCGCAAGCGAGGTTCAGTTCCCGCAGGCCTCTGGGTGGCTGGCGCGGCCGGCCTCAGTTTCTATCTGCTGGCCGGGCTCAACATGTCTGATCTGCGCCCACCGGAATCGAGCCGGTACCAGTTGCCGTCCGCCATTTTCATCCTGCTGGTTGCGGCCTGGGTACTCGACGGGGTGCGATTCCGCGTCCCGGTGCTGGTGATCTCGGCACTGCTCTCCTGTTTCGCGATCATCAGCGGCCTCCAGTTGATGGATGAACAGGCGAAAACCCGCTGGCAGCCGACCTCGACCGCCCTCCTGAACTCACTTGGCGCGGTCGACATTGCCGGGGAAGCGGCCCGGCCCGGATACAACGTTCTGGTCGGACTGAAGGAACCGGTTCCGATGGAGGTTTACCTGGACGCGACCACGGATTTCGGCTCACCCGGAACTTCGGAGGAGGACCTGGCTGAAAGCGATGCGGCTACCAGGGCGGCCGCCGATTCGACATTGATCAACGCTTTGGGCATCGAACCGAGCGGGCGGGAACCGCTGAGGCACATCACATGCCGGCGTCTCCTTCCCGGTGATACCTACGAAACTTTCGGGCGCAGCCTCGACGTCTACAACCGGGGCGATGAAGATCTTGGAATCGGGCTTTCACGATTCTCGGATGCTCCCGGCCTGGAAGTTGGTGCGGTCCTGCCAAAGCAGTCGGCCGGACTGGTCCTGCCCGCCGATGAATCTGACCGGCCCTGGGGCATCGCGATCACCCGCGGCGGGCCAGCCACGGTCTGCGGTTAGAACCTCTTCGGAAGGTTGGCGGGTCCTGGCAGTGACCTAGACTGGCGGCGTGAAGGACGGTTCAGTCAGCAAGATGCTGCGGCGGCGACCCTGGGAGCTGGCACTCGGGTTCCTGATGCTGGCGTCCGCGACCCTTCTGCTCACCGTCAGGGCGAAACTCGATTTCATGCTCGACGACTGGGCTTTCGTGATCTCGCGTGCGCCCGGCAATATCGGCGACTACCTCGAGCCGCACAACGAGCACATCTCGATCCTGCCGGTGGCGATCTACAAGCTTCTTCTCGGAATCTTCGGCATGACGTCGGCAATGCCGCTGCACGTTCTTTCAGTGGCGCTCTTCCTGCTCAGCGTCTGGGTGCTTTTTGTTTACCTGAAGCCACTGGCCGGGGCTCCGGCCGCATTCATCGGCTGCGGACTGGTCCTTTTCCTCGGTACTGCCTGGGAGGACCTTCTCTGGGTCTTCCAGCTGGGCTTCTCAATCTCACTTGCTGCCGGGATCGGATCGCTTCACCTGCTCCGGCGTGGCGATCGGGCGGGTGATCGCCTGGCTTGCCTGCTGCTGGTCATCTCCGTGATCAGCACCTCGATCGGCATCGCGTTCATCGCCGCGGCCCTGGTCGCACTGCTGCTCAGGCGCAGCGAATTGGTCAAACGTCTCTGGGTGGTTGCTGTGCCTTCACTGGTTTACGCCACATGGTGGATCGGCTGGGGCCGGGACGCGCCGAACGGCTTCCGGCTCGAGAACACACTCGACGTGCCGCTCTGGGTCTTCAACGCTTTGCGGCTGGCGATCGCCGATACCAACGGCTCTTTCCGCATCGCCGGTGAGACCGGCGAGATCGTGACCGCCATCGCATGCTTCCTGGTGCTTGCCGGGCTGGCGTTCTGCCTCTACCGCAGCCACCGGATTCCACGAGCGTTTCTGGTGGCGCTGGCCCTGGGCCTGGTTTTCTGGGGCCTGGCCGCGTTAAATGGACGAAATTACGAAGCCGTCCGCTACCAGTTGCCAGGGGTGATGATCCTGCTGATGCTCGTTGCCGGTGCGATCGACGGCGTCAGGATCCCGTCGCGAGTACTTGGCGTGGTCGCGGTGGTCGCGGTGGTCGGCGTTTCCTTCAACCTTGTTGAGATGCAGGACGGATACCGAAATTTCTTCCACCCTCTTTCCGACAAGGGATTCGCCACCCTGACCGCACTGGAAATCGCTCGTGGCAGCGTCGACCCGGATTACGCGGCAGGCATGAATGAGGACGGCTCACTGGCTGTCACCGCCAGGGACTATTTCGATGCGGAACAGCGTTACGGATCCGCTGCCTGGAGCCTGGATGAAATCGGGCAGCGCAGCGGGGAAGCGAGGGCCAGGGTCGATCAGGTCCTGGTCGAAGCGTTACCGGTCAGCGGCGTGCCGCTGCCGTCTGGCCTGAACGTGGGCTCATGTCAGAAGGTCGCTGCCGGTACGGCCGGATCGGAAACGACCATCCCCCTGCCCGCCCGTACCTTCACTTTCCGGTCTGACAACGAGGTATTCCTGGCGGTTGGGCGTTATGGCGACGGGGCGGCCACTGGCGCGATCTACGCCGATGCCGATACGGAAACTCTGGTGCGTGTACCTGAAGACCGGTCAACCAGACCGTGGAGGATCAGCTTTCTCGGAACCGGGACGGTCCGGGTTTGCGGCGTTCTCGCGAAGGGTTGACCGACCCGGTTCGGCCCGGTCAGAGCGCGCGAACGTTGTATTCGTGGATCTCGGTGAGGATCTCTTCGATCCCGTAGCGCTGCTGCCACTCGGGATAGTCGGCTTCGAACGGTTTCAGGTCGGAGATCCACCACATGTGGTCGCCAATACGGTTCTCGTCCGACATCGTCCAGTCGAGCTGTTTGCCGGCGATGCGTTCGCAGTCCTTGATCGCTTCCAGCATTGAACAGTTGCTGCGACGCCCGCCGCCGATGTTGTAGACCGCAGCTGCCCGCGGGTTCTTCTGGAACTCCATGAACGCGGAAACCAGGTCGGCACAATGGATGTTGTCCCGGACCTGCCTGCCGCCGTAACCAAAGACGGTGTACGGATTGCCGGTGACGACACATTTCATGAGATAGGCAAGGAATCCGTGAAGCTCGGCCCCGGCGTGCTGGGGCCCGGTAAGGCAGCCGCCCCGGAAGCAGACGGTTGGCATGTCGAAATAGCGGCCGTATTCCTGGACCAGAAGGTCGGCGCTGGCCTTGGAGACACCGAAAAGCGAATGGGTGGACTGGTCGATCGACATCGAAGTATCGATGCCTCCGTACCAGGGGTGATCCGCTGGAAGTTCAAGCCGGTCTGCTTCTTCGATCAGGGGCAGGCTGTTCGGCAGGTCGCCGTAAACCTTGTTGGTCGAGCAGAAAATGAACGGGGCATCCGGGCTGTGGGCCCGGGATGCTTCGAGCAGGTTCAGCGTGCCGATTGCGTTGACGCCGAAATCTGTCTGCGGATCCCGGGCCGCCCAGTCATGCGAAGGCTGGGCTGCTGTGTGGATTATCAGGTCCGGCCCGCCTTCCACCCCGCCGAATACGCGGTTCACGCCTTCCGCATCCCGGATGTCGAGCTCGACGTTCTCGAAGTCGTCGAAACGGGAAACCAGGCTTTCCGAGGTCGGCCGGGTCGATGACTCGGGGCCGAAAAACTGCGAACGCATGTCGTTCTCGATCCCGATCACATGCCAGCCCGCTTCAACCAGATGCGCGACTGACTGCGAGCCGATCAGTCCTCCTGAACCGGTGACGATCGCGGTTTTCATGTCAAACAGCGTGATCAGGGAACTGGGGCATGGCGACTAAACTAACAAGATGGGAGTCGCCCCATCAGGCATCTACGAAACCATTCGTAGACGCCCTTTCTCTTTCCTGCTGGGCCTGCTGATGGTTGCGTCGGCAGCCTTGCTGATCCACTACCGGTCTGGCCTGAACTTCATGCTGGATGACTGGGCTTTCGTCGTCTACCGCGAGGACGGTGGCATCGGCGATTTCCTCGACCCGCACAACGAGCACATTTCGATCCTGCCGGTCGCGATCTACAAACTTTTCCTGTCCGTTTTCGGCATGGGATCGGCGATGCCACTCCAGGTGTTTTCGGTGTTGATATTTCTGCTCAGTGTCTTCGCGCTCTACCTCTACCTGAGGCCGCTGGTGGGTGAACCGGCAGCAGTGATCGGCTGCGCCGTGATCCTTTTCTTCGGTTCCGCATTCGAAGATCTTCTCTGGGCTTTCCAGATCGGGTTCTCGCTTTCAGTTGCGGGTGGAATCGGGGCGCTGATAATGCTCCGGCGGCAGGATGCCTTTGGCGACCGAATCGCCTGTCTGCTGCTGACCGTCTCGATAATTTCGACGTCGCTCGGAATCCCTTTCGCGGTCGGAGCGGCCGTCTGCCTCCTGCTCCAGCGAAATGACCTGTGGCGACGGCTCTATGTGGTCGCCGTCCCGATCTTGATCTACGGACTCTGGTACCTCGGCTGGGGACATACGGCGGAAAGCTCCCTCAGCATTCAGAACGTCGGGCATGCCCCTGGCTATATCGCCAGGTCGTTCGCGCTGACCGTGTCTGAACTGACCGGGATCTCCAAGCTGATCGTCGATGACGGTGCGTTTCACAACACCGCCCTCGGGGTGCTTTGCGGCCTGATCGGAATGGCCGCAATCGCTTACGGGGTGCTCCGGCAAGGGCGGATCCCCCGGCCGCTGCTGGTAGCTGCCGCGATCGCCCTCACCTTCTGGGGGCTGGCCGCACTCAACCTTGCGCCCGGACGTGGATTTCAGGCAAGCCGGTACCAGTTCCCGAATGCCGTTTTCGTATTGATGATCCTCGCTGGCACCTATGAGGGATACCGGCCCAAAGCCCGGATGCTGGCCGCCCTCGGGCTGATTGCGCTGGTTGCGATCGCGGCGAACATCGAGGCGCTACGCAACGGTTATAACGATCTGTTCAAGCCACTCGCGGACAAAGGCATCGCCGGGATGACCGCGGTGGACATTGCCCGTAACACCGTCAGTCCGGGCCTCGAAGTTGGCATCAGCGCCGACGACTCGGCCCGGATCACAGCCGGCGCCTATCTGGAAGCTGAAAAGAAATACGGGTCATTGACCTGGTCGGAATCAGAAATCGAGCAAGCGTCACCGGCCGCCAGGGAAAGGGTTGACCAGATTCTGGTTTCGGCGCTGCCGGTACTTTCAACACCGATCGAAAGCTTCCGTGGCACCGGATTGACGCGGTACTCCTGCCAGACCGTTACCGCCGGCACCGCCGGTTCCGAGCAGGCGATTCCGCTCCCGGACAGAACCTTCTCGTTCCGGCCGCAGGAAAGCGCGTTTCTGGCTTTTGGCCGTTACGGCGACGGGGCATCAACCGGTGCCGCTTTCGCGGAGGCCGGGGTCAAGACCCTGGTCAACGTTCCGGCTGATGATTCCGACGAACCGTGGCGGATCGGTTTCCTCGGCGAAGGCAAAGTCCGGGTCTGCCCGGTGAAACCTCAGCCTTTGCGGTAGTCGCCCCGGCTCAGGTGGTACTCGAGCCAGATGTAAAGCACGATGAACAGGTAACGGCTGCCCATTTCGCGCATCGCCAGTTTCGCTTCACCGGTGGTGCGATTGGTCCAGGAAGTGGGCACCACTTTGTAAGTGTGTCCACGGGTGATCGCTTTCAGCGGCATTTCGACCGTGAGATTGAAATGTTTCGACAGCAGCGGGGAAATGGTTTCGATCACTTCTCGCCGGTAACCCTTGAAAGCGTTGGTCGTGTCGTTGTAGCCAAGCCGGAAGAGCGTGTTGACGAAAGTGTTGGCAATCCGGTTGAGGACGAATTTGAGCCGGGGATAGTCGGTGATCACCGCCCCGTGGAGGAACCTCGATCCGAAAGCGCAGTCCCATCCCTCGGCGAGGATGTGGTGGTACATGACCAGATCCTCCGGGTTGTCGGACTTGTCAGCCATCATGATCACCACGGCGTCGCCGCTGAACAACTCCAGGCCCGAGCGAACGGCCAGCCCGAATCCGCCGGGGCTGTAATGGGAAGGACGGCAGAGCACCCGGGAGTTGGCTGCGTTCACACCGTCAACCAGTTCCCTGGTCCGGTCGGTGCTGCCATCGTCAACCACGAGGATTTCGTAGTCGATTGATTCCCTTTCAAGCACGTTGACGACACCATCGATCGTCGGCAGGATCGAGCCCTCTTCGTTGCGGGCCGGAATCACAATCGAAAGTTTCACCTCAACACTCCCTCCAGCAGATCGCGGTCCGAATCGATCCATTCGTAGATGTCCCGCAGGATCGTTTCAGCATCCCTCTGCGGCCGCCATGACGTGTGCGCAAAGAGCGCCGAGCAATCGGAAAGATAGACCGGGACATCACCGGCGCGATCTTCCGGTACCGGTGTGATCTCGAGCTGGTTGCCGGTCAGCCGGGCGCAGATCCCCGACGATTCGAGCAACGAAAGGCTCACCTCGCGCCCACCGCCGACGTTGAAGGTCTGGCCGTTCCAGGTTTCGGGTTCCAGCACCTGCAACTCGACCAGGTCGATCAGGTCTTCGATGTGGAGCAGGTCACGAACCTGCTTGCCGCTGCCGCCATATCCAATGTAGGAAAGTGGTTTCCGGTCCAGGTGGGCCAGCATCCAGTGGGTGAAAACGCCCTGGTCGACCTTGCCCATCTGCCACGGCCCGGCGATGACCCCGCACCGGTTGATCACGGTCGGGATCCCGAACATTTCCCCGAACTCGGTGGTCAGCAGTTCGGCCGCGAGCTTGGTTGACCCATAGAGGGTTCGTGGGCCGGCGAGCGGCATCGCTTCCGAAACACCTTTCGATGAGATGCCTGGCTGCGGCTGGTCCCCGGCCAGTTCGAAACGGGTCGAGGCTTCTTCCAGGGTGAGGTCCCGCAGGCCCCGCAGCGGATACACCCGGCTGGTCGAAAGAAATATGAACTGGCTGCCACGGCGACGGGCCAGCTCGAGACAGTTGTAGGCCCCGGTGAGGTTCGTTTCGACCAGGTAGGAAGTGTCACCGTCGATTCCGCTCATGACCGATGGCTCGGCCGAGCATTCGATCAGTGCATCGACCGGCCCGGCCTTTTCGAGGTCTTCGAGGCTGCGAACGTCACCGCGCAGGAACTCGACCCCGGCATCGGCAAGGCGTCCGAGATTGAGCTCGGATCCTTTTCGGTACAGGTTGTCGAATGCGGTGACCCGCCAGTCCGGATGTCTGGTGGCCAGAGCGATCGCGAGATTCGAGCCGACGAATCCGGCACCCCCCGTAACCAGTATTGAGTTCACAGAAACATCTCTCCTTGAGCTGACGATGGTGAACAATATGCGCAATGGGACCGACCGAAATAGTGATCCTCGTCGTCTGGAGCTTCACGGTCTCGTTTGCGGGAGGCATGATCGGTCTTGTCCTCGGCAATCTGCGACTGCCAGTGGTGGTTCTGCTCGGCAGTTCAACCGCGGCTGCGGCGGGGGCGAACGTCGCGATTTCGGGCGCGGCCGCATTGACCTCGGCCGTGGTTCATTGGCGCAACGGCCGAATCGACCCGAAGCTCTTCCTGATGATGGCGCCCAGCTCCCTGGTTGGCGCGATCTGCGGTGGTCTGCTCGCCGGAATCTTCCCGGAGCGCATTCTGCTCGGGGCAATCTCGATCGTGGTTCTCTACGGCGCGGTCGAAGTCTGGCGTTATCGCAAGCCGAAAGTGGAGTTCCAGCCGGGCCAGGTGCAGCAACGCAACCTGCTGGTCGAAGCGGTGCTGATCGGTTTCGCGGTCGGCCTGCTCGGTGGTTTCGTCGGGCTGATCCTCGGGTCCCTGCGACTGCCGGCGATGCTCAAATACATGGGCATGAGCGCGCACCGCGCGGTCGGCACCAATGCCGCTGTAGGCGTGGTTGTCGGAATTGGCGGATTGGTCGGGCACCTGCCCAGCGGCATCGACTGGCAAATCTTCCTGGTCGGAGCAGCGGCCGCAATGCCGGGCGCCTACTTCGGCTCCAGGTTCACCGGTCGGCTGAACGAAGACACCCTGGTCAAAGCGATGGCGGTCGTGCTCGTGATCAGCGGTCTTGCCCTCGCCGGGCAGGCTGTTTTCTGATCCGGCCTAAGGCTCGGTGTAAAGCGACGGGTCGCCTTTCGCGGCCTGATCCGTCGACTGGCCTGCCGGGTTCGCGGGCTTCCCGGAACCGGAACCGCCGGTCTGGTTGCCGGGCTGACCACCGCTCTGGCTGCCGTTCCCGCTCTGCTTTCCAGCAGCATTGCCGCCGTTGCCTTCGGATTGTCCGGTGGACGGATCCGCCCCGGTGGATCCAGTGCCCCCGGAACTGCCAGTAGATCCTGAAGTTCCGGTGGTTCCAGTTATTCCGGTCAAGCCGGTAGCCCCGGTCACCGCAGTGGTCCCCGCAGGCGCGGTTACCGGCGTCGTGGTCTCGGGCTGGGTGTCATCGTCGCTGCCGCAGGCGGCAAGAACGACCCCCGTCGTGGCGATCGCCAGCGCGAGCATGATTCGTTTCGCATTGCTTCTCATCAACCCAAGGGTAATGAAAGCCCGACCTGGCCCTTCCGGGCCAGGCCGTCTAATGGTTCAGTTGTCGTCGCCCATCGTGTTGCCATCTTCGGCTTCAGTCGAGTCGGGTGAGATCCCGCCCGAATCAGGCGTGGTACCGGTCGTGCCGGTGGTTCCCGTCGAGCCGGTAGTGCCGGTCGAACCGGTTTCACCCGTCGGAGTCGGGGCCGGAGCGGGAGTAGGGGCAGGTGCGGGAGCTTCAGTCGCCGTCGAGTCCGAGGAGGAATCGTCGTCACTGCCGCAGGCAGACACAGTCACACCCAGAGCCAGAGCGGCCACGAGTGAGACAAGGATCATGTTCAGCTTCTTCATGGTTCTCCGTTCAGTAATTACTTCTGCTGGCCCCTAGAGAGTTCGCTTCGGAACGGGAATTACCTGCCTGCCCGCAGCGCGTGGAATGATCAGGCCATGAAGGCACCCGAGCTGCTCCAGCATCTGATCCGCTTCAACACGGTCAACCCTCCAGGCAACGAGGGCGAAGCGCTGGATTTCCTCAAAGGCATGCTCGATGACGCTGGCTGGAAGACCGAGATCCTCGCGAAAGTCCCCGAGCGGCCAAACCTGGTTGCCCGGCTCGAAGGAGCGGCGCCAGGCCCGACCCTCGGCCTGATCAGCCATGTGGACACGGTTCCGGCAAAGCCCGAAGAGTGGTCCCGGGACCCCTGGTCGGGTGACCTGGTCGACGGCTACATCTGGGGTCGCGGAGCACTCGATATGAAAGATCAGGTTGCGGCCGAAACCGCTGCCTGTCTCGCGCTGGCGAAATCCGGCTGGCGTCCGGCTCAGGGTGACCTCCTGCTGGTGGTTGCCGCCGACGAAGAAACCGGTGCCCACTTCGGGGCGCAATGGCTCTGCGCGGAGCAGGCCGAGAAGGTCCGTTGCGACTGGGTGGTAAACGAAGGCGCCGGAGAGATCGTCGACTTCAACGGCGAGAGTTTCTTCACGCTGGCGGTCGGTGAAAAAGGCACCCACCGCTTCACCATCATCAGCGAAGGCGAGGCTGGTCACGGTTCGATTCCGGGGGTTGGCGACAACGCTTTGCTCAAACTTGCCCCGGCACTCTCGCGCCTTCACCAGCAGCCGCCGCGTGAATCAACCGCGGACACCGATCGTTTCCTCGAGCGTCTGCTTGGGCATGCCCCCGATGACCTCGATGCTGCCCTGGCCGAAGTTGCGGCCGGCGCACCGCTGGTTGCCAAGCTCATGGCGGACCCGATGCTGGGCGTGACCCTGGCCCCGACCATGGCGGCCGCCTCAAACCGGGAGAACGTGATTCCGTCCCGGGCCGAACTGGTGGTTGACTGCCGCACCCCGCCCGGCATGACCAGCGA
>JBAWHK010000278.1:0-2082 GCA_049593795.1 Solirubrobacterales bacterium | reverse complement strand
TTCCTGAACTGCTGACCGAAGCCTTCGGTGGCTTCGTGCCCCAGGAAGCCCTCCAGATGGGGAACAAAGCGTGACCGAAATCCTGAACTGGTTCACCGACCCGCTCCAGTTCGAGTTCATGCAGCGGGCGCTGCTCGTTGCCGTCGTTGTCGGCCTGGTCTGCGCGGTGCTTTCCTGCTGGCTGACCCTGCTCGGCTGGTCACTGATGGGTGATGCTGTCTCCCACGCCGTCCTGCCCGGTGTGGTTCTTTCCTATGTGATCGGGGCTCCGTTCGCGGCGGGCGCGTTCATCTTCGGTGCCGGGGCTGTCGCGATGATCGGTGGCCTGAACCGCACCAGCCGGGTAAAGGAGGACGCCGCGATCGGCATCGTCTTCACCGGACTGTTCGCGCTCGGAATCGTTCTGGTCAGCGTGATCCCTTCACAGATCGACCTTTTCCACATCCTCTTCGGCAACGTCCTTGGAGTTTCGGACTCCGACATCATGCAGGTGCTCGGCCTTGGCATCCCGGTGCTGATAGTCGCGGCCCTTTCGTGGCGCACCCTGACCCTCTACGCATTCGACCCCACCCATGCCCACGCCATCGGGATTTCACCACGCAAGATCGAGATGCTGCTGCTGGGCATGCTCGCCCTGACCGTGATCGTGGCGCTTCAGGCTGTCGGCATCGTGCTGGTCGTCGCCATGCTGATCACACCCGGGGCCACCGCCTATCTCCTGACCGACCGGTTCAGCCACATGATCCTGATCGCCGCCGCAACCGGGGTTCTTTCCACGGTGCTTGGCACTTACCTCAGCTACCACGTCGATGCTTCAACCGGCGGCAGCATCGTCTGTGTGCTCGCCCTGCTTTTCCTGGCTGCCTACCTGTTCTCACCAAGCCAGGGAGTACTGGTGCAGTGGGTGAAGCGGCAGCGTCGTCCGGCGTCCGCTAACGACGCTTCCGTCCAGGTCGACCAAGCAGACGCAGGCCGTTCAGGGTGACCAGCAGCGACATTCCCACATCGGCCGCCACCGCCATCACCAGGGTGACCAGCCCAAACGGCGCGAGCACGACAAAGACCCCTTTCACTACCAGCGAAATGATCACGTTCTGACGCATCACCGAAAGCGCTCGTTGGGATTGCCGGGCCGCTTCCGGAAGCTTTCCCAGATCATCTGAAAGCAGGGCGACGTCAGATGCGGCGATCGCCGCGTCGGAACCAGCCGCCCCCATCGCCACGCCGACCCGGGCCGCGGCGAGGGAGGGAGCATCGTTGATTCCGTCGCCGACCATCATCGCTCCGCCGTCCGCCAGTTCAAGTTCGCGGACCTCACGGAGTTTGCCCTCCGGCAGCAGGCCGGCCTGCCACTCGGTGATGCCGAGTCCGTTCGCCACGGATGCCGCCACCCGGCTGTTGTCGCCGGTCAGCATTACCTGACGGCCCAGCCCACGGCCTCGCAGGGATTCAAGGGCCCCGGCCGCTTCGGGCCGGACCGTGTCGGCCAGGCCAAAGGCACCCAGTGAACCTTCCTCGTCACCAAGGACTATCACCGTGAATCCACGTTCCTCGAGCCTGGTCACCTCCGGGGGAAGCTGCCCAAGCTTTTCTTCCACGAGACGCGGACCGCCGGCCCAGAGGTGACGCCCTTCGATCGTGCCGATCGCACCCCGGCCCGGAAGCGCTTCAAATTCGGCAGGCTCGACCAAAGCCAGGCCCCGCTCACGGGCGGCCGCGATCAGCGCCCCGGCCAGAGGATGCTCCGACTGGAGTTCCAGCGAAGCCACCAGACGAAGCGTTTCCGCTTCGTCAAAGCGGTCACGGTCGCCCATCGGGATTACTTCGGCCAGGCGAGGCTGGCCGAGGGTCAGGGTGCCGGTCTTGTCGAGCGCGACCGTCCGGACCCGCGCCAGGTCCTCGAGTGCCTGCCCTCCCTTGATCAGAACGCCACGCCGGGCAGCGCCACCGATCGCCGAAACCACCGAGACCGGGATCGAAATTACCAGCGAGCACGGGCAGGCCACGATCAGGAGGGCGAGGGAACGGTAAATCCAAGTGTCGGCGGATGCGCCAAGGGCGATCGGCGCGACCGCTACCAGC
>JBAWHK010000277.1:0-1669 GCA_049593795.1 Solirubrobacterales bacterium | reverse complement strand
GTCGGACAGGTTGGAAGGCACGGTCGCTCTGGTCACCGGTGCCAGCAGTGGCATCGGGGAAGCAACGGCCAGGAGCCTTGCCGCTCAGGGCGCAAAAGTCGCGTTAGTGGCCCGCAGGGTGGAGAATCTGGAAAAAATCGCGAAGGACATCGCCGGCCAGGGCCACACGGCTCTCGCAATCGAAGCTGACGTAACCGACCAGGAGCAGGTGATTGCTGCGGTTGAGCGCACCGTCGGCGATTTCGGCAGCCTCGACATCATCGTGAACAACGCCGGGATGATGCTGCTCGGACCGATGCCGGGAGCGCCCACCGAAGAGTGGGATCGCATGATCGACATCAATCTCAAGGGTCTGCTCTATACGACCCATGCCGCCTTGCCGCATCTGCAGGAGGCAGCGAAGAACTCGGAACGCAAGACCGCCGACATCGTGAACATCAGTTCGGTGGCGGGCCGGGTTGCCACCGCCGGGGCCGGCGTTTACAACATGACCAAGCATGGGGTCGGGGCCATGTCCGAAGCTTTGCGTCAGGAAGTGAGCAAAGGCGGGGTGAGGATCACGATCATCGAACCGGGAGCGGTCGAAACCGAACTGCTCGACCACATTCGCGCCGAAGTCAAACCGATGGTTGACGAACGGGTCGGCAAGATCAATCGGCTGACCGCCCATGATGTCGCCGACACAATCGAATACGCGGTGACCCGTCCGGCCCACGTCTCGATCAATGAGGTGCTGATCCGGCCGACCGACCAGCCCTGAGGGCCAGTCGGTTACTGTCCCTTTCTACGGAGACCCCCTCTCGCCAGGGGGTTTTCGTTGTTTAAGGGGCTCCTTGCGGGTTACTCGACGAGGTACCGGCTCGGCACGAAATGCTGGCTGTCAGCTGGCGGCCGGGCGTAGGCGCGATTCTGGCGGGGCGGAAGTTCGATCTTTTCCTGCTTGATGTCCTTGTAGGGGATCTGGCTGAGCAGATGGCTGATCAGGTTCAGCCGGGCGGTTTTTTTGCTGTCGGCCTCAACCACGTTCCACGGCGTTTCCCTGGTGTCCGTGTAAGCGAACATTTCATCTTTGGCTTCGGCGTAATCGACCCAGCGGGCGCGCGCCTCGAGGTCCATCGGGCTCAGTTTCCAGTGCTTGGTTGGGTCCTTGATGCGGGCGGTGAACCGACGTTCCTGCTCTTCGTCGGATACCGACAGCCAGTATTTGATGAGGATCAGGCCGGAGCGCTGAAGCATGCGTTCGAAACGCGGGGCGGTGCGCATGAACTCCTGATATTCATCTTCGGTGCAGAAACCCATCACTTTCTCCACTCCGGCGCGGTTGTACCAGCTGCGATCGAACAGAACCATTTCTCCGCCGGCCGGGAGATGCGCCACGTAACGCTGGAAGTACCACTGGGTTTTCTCTTTGTCAGTCGGGGTGCCGAGCGCGACTGTCCGGATCACCCGGGGGCTTGTCTTCTCGGTGATCCGCTTGATCACACCACCTTTACCGGCCGTGTCCCTGCCTTCGAAAAGCACGGCGACGCGCAGGCCTTTCTCCACGATCCACTCCTGCATCTTCACCAGTTCCGTCTGAAGCTTGACGAGCTCCTTCTCGTACTTCTTCTTGGAAAGAACTTTGGTTTCGATCTGGGAGTCGCTCATCCCGGCAGCCTACCCCGATCAA
>JBAWHK010000276.1:0-5094 GCA_049593795.1 Solirubrobacterales bacterium | reverse complement strand
GGCCGCGAGGAATTCGTCGAAAGGGTCTGGACCTGGAAAGAGGAATACGCCGCCCGGATCAAGGCCCAGTACCAGCGTCTCGGTGCGTCGGTTGATTACGAACGTGAACGCTTCACGCTCGACGACGACTACGCCAAAGCGGTGCGCAAGATCTTCACTTCCCTGTACGAAAAGGGATACATCTACCGCGACAACTACATGGTGAATTGGGATCCGGGCTCACAATCCGCGATCTCCGACCTCGAAGTAGTCAACCGCGAGATGACCGACACGCTCTTCTCGGTCGACTATCCGGTCGAAGGCACCGACCGCGTCCTCACTGTGGCCACCGTGCGCCCCGAAACGATGATGGCCGACACCGCCGTTGCCGTGAACCCGAAAGATGAGCGATACGCCGATCTGGTCGGCAAGTTCTGCATTCTGCCGCTGGTCGGCCGCCGCCTGCCGATCATCGCCGACGAACACGTCGACATCGAATTCGGAACCGGCGCGCTGAAGATCACGCCGGGACACGACACCAACGACTTCGACATCGGCCGTAAACACGGGCTCGAAGAAATCAGCGTGATCGGCGAAGACGGTCGAATGACCGAAGCGGCCGGCGAGCGATTTGCCGGAATGACCATCGCTGAAGCCCAGGTTGCGGTTGCCGCAGCACTGCGCGAAGAAGGTGTGCTCAGGGCCGAAGAGGATTACGTCCACTCGGTCCCGTTCTCGGAACGGTCAGGTGAGCGAATCGAACCGCTGATCTCACTTCAGTGGTTCTGCCGGATGGACGAACTTGCCGCGCCGGCAATCAAGGCAGTCGAAGACGGCGAAGTCAACATCACACCCGGACAGTGGAAACGGGTCTACCTCGACTGGATGCGCGAGATCCGTCCATGGTGCGTTTCGCGCCAACTCTGGTGGGGACACCAGATCCCCGTCTGGTACCGCGGCGACGAGGTCTACTCCGGCGAAGAAGCCCCCGAAGGCGACGGCTGGATCCAGGAAGAAGACGTTCTCGACACCTGGTTCTCGTCAGCTATCTGGCCATTCGCCACTCTTGGCTGGCCCGAAGAAACAGCCGAACTCGAAGCGTTCTACCCGACCGACTTCCTGACCACCGCCCGGGAAATCCTTTTCCTCTGGGTGGCGCGCATGATCATGACCGGCATCGAGTTCGCCGACAACGTTCCGTTCAAGGACGTCTACGTCCACTCGGTGATCCAGGCCCGGGACGGCCGACGCATGTCAAAGAGTCTCGGCACTGGCATCGATCCGCTCGGAGAAATCGACGAGCACGGGGCGGACGCACTGCGATTCGGCCTGCTCGCAATGTCGTCGACCCAGGACGTTCGGTACTCGGACGCGAAAGTCCAGCAGGGACGCGACCTGACCAACAAGCTCTGGAACGCCTCCCGTCTGATCCTGATGAACGTGGATGAGCCAGCCGACCGCGCGGTTCCCTCATCACCGAAAGCCCTTGAAGACCGCTGGATCCTTTCCCGACTCGAAAGCACGATCGAATCGGTCACCGGTCTGATCAACGAATACGACTTCGCGCACGCGGCACAGGAGCTCTACACCTTCGTTTTCTCCGATCTCTGCGACTGGTATCTGGAGATCGCCAAGCCGCGAATCTACGAAAACGACGATGAGATCAGCCAGGTCCTGCTCCACACCCTGGAACGCACCCTGGCCCTGGTCCACCCGATCATGCCTTTCGTGACTGAAGAAATATGGCGCTACCACCCGTACCGGGAAGGCCACATGGTGGTTCACCCATTCCCGGTTCCGGCCGAAGAATTCCGCGACACCGCCTGCGAAGCCGAGGTATCGGACGCGATCGCCGTCACCCGCCAGCTGCGCGGCTGGCGCGACATGGCCGGGGTGCCGCCCAAGATCGTGCTTGACGCATCAGGAGGCGACGCCAGTGTCCCCGAATTCGTTTCCCGTCTGGGCCGGGTCAACCTCGGTGACCACGACGGCGACCCGGTCGCCACGGTCGCGGGCTACGGCATCCTTCCCTCCGAAGGACTCGACATGGACGCGCTCACCGCCCGCCTCGCCGCGCGGAAAGGCAAGCTGGAGATCGAGATGAAAAAGATCGAAGGCAAGCTCGGCAACGAACGGTTCGTCGACAAGGCGCCGGCCGAGGTCGTCGCCGAAGAGCGCGACAAGCTGGAGCGCCTGAAAAACGAACTCGCCGAACTCGGCTGAATCGCAGCCGGGCGATCGCGGCCTGATGTTCGACGCCGAGGCCTATCTCAACTCGCTCGAGGCGATCGGCTGGAAGCTCGGCCTTGAGCGGATGGAATTGCTGAGCGAAGAGCTCGGCCGGCCACAGGACAGTTACGACACGATCCATGTTGTCGGCACCAACGGAAAATCTTCGGTGACCCGGATGTGTGCCGCCCTGCTGGAAGCGCATGGGAACAAAGCGGGCTGCTCACTCTCACCTCACCTCGAGAGATGGTCCGAGCGGGTGATGGTTTCCGGAACGGAAATCGGGGCCGGGCCTTTCGCTTCAGCGGTCGAAAGGACGTCTCTCGCAGCGGCCACGGTCGACGCCAGCCTCGATGAAGGGGACGTAACCACCCAGTTCGAAATCGCCACGGCCGCGGCTTTTGTCGCCCTGGCCGACGCCGGAGTGGAGGTGGCAGTCGTGGAGGCCGGGCTGGGAGGCCGTCTCGACGCAACTAACACGATCAACTCGAAAGTGACAGTCCTGACATCGATCGGTCTCGACCACACCGAATGGCTGGGAGAAACCGAACTCGAAATCGCGAAAGAGAAACTTGCGGTGCTCAAACCAGGAAGCAAGCTTGTCCACGGACCGCTGACTGCCCAGGTCGAAGCTCTCGCCCGGGAACACGCCGAAGGGCTTGGCTGCGAAGTCATCGCGGTGAAATGCGATGGCCGTCGGGATCTGGAAATGGCCTCACCGGGCCGGTTTCAGCAGGACAACTTTGAAGTCGCCGTGGCGGCCGCCGAAGCGCTGATCGGGGTGCTCGACGAATCAGCGGTCCGGGAGGTGGCCCGGTCGGTCAGCATCCCCGGGCGTCTCGAATGTATTGCGGACAATCCACCTGTTTATGTCGACGTTGCCCACAACCGGCCTGGTGCCGCGGCCCTCGGCGCGTCGATCCCCGAAATAGCTGCCGGCCGCCCCGTGGTACTCGTCCTGGCGACCCTCGAAGACAAAGACGCCAGCGGAATGCTGGCCGAGATGGGAGGCTCGATCGATACGGCGATCCTCACCGAACTTCCCCAGGACCTCCTTCACAACTGGGGTCGACCAGGCGCAAGAACTTTCCCGGCCAGCGATCTCGAATCGATTATCCGGGAACTGGGCGTGCCCTCGGAAGTCGAACCGGAACCGACGAACGCTTTGTCCAGAGCCGTATGCCTGGCCAGGGAACGGGGTGGAATCGTGCTTATTGCCGGGTCGCATTACCTGCTTTCCGCGGTCGATATCGGATAGCAAGCTTCGTCCCAGCTGGCACCCAGCACACCGACATTTGCGCGTTATGCGACGATTGCGGAGTGAATCGTCAGGCTGGCTCTCAACTGCTGTCGATGATGGCGCTGGTCGCTGCCGTAGTGGCGATCGTGATCCTCGTCTTCTTCGGCATCGGGTACCTATTCGGAAGGATGTTCCTCTAGCAATCTCATGCCACTCGCCATCTTCGGAATCGAAAACACCGCCCTTAATCTCGTAGTCACCCTCGCGATCTTTTTCATCGTCGCGCTCTGGCTTGCGTTGATTGTCTTCACCTTCACCGACGCCCGCCGGAGGATCGCTGATCCGTTCCTGGTTGGCTGCGCAACGGCCGCTTCGCTGTTCCCGTTTGTCGGCACGATCATTTACACCGTGCTGCGGCCGCCAGAGTTCCTTGAAGACGTAGCCGAACGCGAAACTGAAATGCGGGCATCCGAAGTCCGGTTGCGTCACATGGAGGAGCATTCCTGCCACAAGTGTGGTTTCCCGACGGAGTCCGACTTCCGGCGCTGCCCGTCATGCCGGACCAGGCTGAAAGAAGAGTGCCCCAGCTGCTCGAAGCCGGTTGGCCTCAACTGGAAGCTCTGCCCGTACTGTGAGACCGCCCTTGTCGCGCCGCCGAAACGATCTTCGCGCAGCTCGTCGAAACAGTCCGGATCCAGTCCCAAGAAAGTCCGGAAAGCCCCGGCCAAGACCGACGAGCCCAAGCGTCCGAGTCGCGGTTCCTCAAGTCGATCTTCGACTTCCGAACGCAGCAGCCGGTCAACCAAGCCTTCCCGTTCAGACGAAACCGTCGAAAGCAAGACCGCCAGGCCTTCATCCAGCCAGGATTCGACCAAGAAATCCGAACCGGCCCGGCGTACCTCGCGTTCCGAGCGACGCAAGACGATAGTTCCCGACGACGACTCGGCCACGCGGCCGATCAACAGTGGTGACGCTTCGCCGGCACCCGATCGTTCGCCTGAGTCCCGCTAGTCCAGCCTTAACTCCCATCCAGCCACAGACAAAACCGATACGGAGTAGTAAATAGCCATGCCACAAACCCTGATTCTGGTCAAGCCCGACGCATTCGCCCGCAACCTCACCGGAGAGATCCTCAGCCGGTTCGAGAACAAAGGCCTGAGCATCGTCGCGCTGAAGAAGATCACCGCCTCCGAAGAAATCGCCAACGAGCATTACGCCGAGCACAGCGACAAGCCGTTCTTCGGTGAACTCGTTGAGTTCATCACCGGCGGACCGCTGGTTGCCGCAGTCCTCGAAGGCCCCGAAGCCGTCAAAGCTGCCCGTCAGCTGATCGGTGCGACCAACCCGGTCGAAGCCGCACCCGGCTCGATCCGTGGTGACTTCGCCACCGAGGTGACTTTCAACATGGTTCACGGCTCGGATTCAGACGAATCTGCTGCCCGCGAGACCGCGATCTGGTTCCCCGAGGGAATCTGATCAGCTCGCCTTCGGGCGAATAGTTTCGACGAGAGGCGCCCCTGGGGTGCCTCTTTTCTTGCATCGGGGTTTGTGTCGGGGAGGCGACTGGCGAGGTGGGGGCAACTCGCGAGGTTGGGGGTTGCTTGCGAGGAGGGGAGGCAGGCGGGATTGCGGTTCTCGCCATAGCC
>JBAWHK010000275.1:0-3689 GCA_049593795.1 Solirubrobacterales bacterium | reverse complement strand
CCCCGGTCTACTCCTCGGACTCCCTCCACTCCGCCGTGGTCGAGATCGTTGCCAAGCCCAGCGCCAAGGTTCGATACACGACTGTCCAGAACTGGTCGCAGAACGTCTTCAATCTGGTTACCAAGCGAGCGATCGCTGAAGAGAACGCGACCATGGAATGGGTCGACTGCAACCTCGGTTCAAAGGTCACCATGAAGTACCCGGCGATCTACCTGACCGGCAAGGGTGCCCACGGCGAAGTGCTTTCGATCGCTTTCGCCGGCGAAGGCCAGCATCAGGATGCCGGCGCCAAGATCATTCACGCCGCCCCCGACACGACTTCATCGGTTTTCTCGAAGTCGATCTCGAAGGACGGCGGACGCTCGACGTACCGTGGCCTGCTCGACGTTGCGGGAGGTGCGACCGGCACCAAGTCCAAGGTTGTCTGTGACGCCCTGCTGCTCGACGACAAGTCGGAGTCAGACACCTACCCGACGATCCGTATCGATGAATCAGACGCCGACATGGGTCATGAAGCCACCGTTTCCAAGGTCGGAGACGACATGCTTTTCTACCTCCAGTGCCGTGGCCTGAACGAAGAAGACGCGTCGAAGATGATCGTCAACGGCTTCATCGAACCAGTGACCAAGGAACTGCCGATGGAGTACGCGGTTGAACTCAACCGACTGATCGAACTTCAGATGGAGGGAAGCATTGGCTGAGGCAACCATCACCGAACCGGGCTGGCTGGCCGAGCGCCGCCAGAAGGGCGCCGAGCTGGTTGAGAGCCTGCCGCTGCCCGACAAGAAGACGAAGGGCTGGGAGTTCACTCCCCTGCGCAAGCTGAAGCTCGATTCCTACGAGACGGCCCCGGCTGACGTGGAAATCAGTGGCGGCAGCGATGAAGTCGTCGTGCTGCCGCTCGGCGAAGCGCTCGCGGACCACTCCGACCTGATCAGCAAGCACTTTGGTTCGCTGGTTCCGGCCGACGAGTTCTTCGTTGCCCGCAACGAAGCCAATTGGACCGACGGCGTGCTTGTCCACGTGCCGCGCAACGTGGTCTGTGATGAGCCGATCAGCATCCAGCTGAACCTCGACACCGAAGGAAGCGCCGTCAACTGGCGCACCCTGGTCGTGCTCGAAGAAGGCGCCCAGGCTGAAGTCTGGGAGAACTACGTTTCAGCGTCGGACGACACCAACGCAATGCTGAACACCGTGGTCGAACTGGCGGTCGGACAGAACGCCAACCTCGATTACATCGCCACCCAGGATCTCTCCGAGAAGGCCTGGCTTTTCTCGTCGCAGCGGTCACAGGTCGAACGTGACGGCACCCTGGACTGGACCGCCCTCGGTTTCGGTGGCGGCAGCGGCAAGGTACGCATGACCACGAACCTCGCCGGGCAGGGTTCTTCCGCCCGGGTCACCGGCGGTTACGCCAGCGGCAACAGGCAGCACATCGATTACGACACCCTGCAGGAGCATGCCGCGGTCGACACTTTCTCCAACCTCGCTTTTCGCGGCGTATTGACCGATGATTCCTCGGCCATCTGGCGCGGAATGATCAAGGTCGATGAAGGTGCCCAGCGGACCGATGCTTTCCAGGACTGCCGCAACATGCTGCTCTCCACGAGCGCGCACGCGGATGCCATTCCCGGCCTCGAGATCCTCGCCGATGACGTTGCCTGCACCCATGCTTCAGCGATCGCGCAGGTCGACAAGGACCAGCTTTTCTACCTCAACTCGAGGGGTCTCGACGACGACCTCGCAAAGACTCTGGTGGTCGAGGGTTTCCTCGAAGCACTGGTCGAGCGAATCGCCGAAGGACCGGTCCGCGACGCGGTCAGCGAAAAGATCCAGGAACGGCTCGCCGAAATCCTCTAGTCAGGAAAAGACGCCCTTCGCCCACCTGCCGCGAAGGGATACGAGGATGATCACGGATACGGAAAGCATGATCACCGACAGGGTGATCGCCGCATCCGGGTCTGACTGCATCGTCGTATAGGTCGCGATCGGCATCGTGCGGGTCTCCCCCGGCAAGTTGCCGGCAAACGTGATCGTCGCGCCGAACTCCCCCAGGGCACGGGCGAAGCTGAGCACGGCTCCCGCGACGATCGCCGGGCGCAGGATGGGCAGGGTCACCTTGCTCATCACAGCGAGTGGATTCGCCCCCAGGTCGAGGGCCACCTCTTCGATGCTGCGGTCGACCAGTCTCAAGGCACCTTCAACCGAGAGCACCAGGAACGGCAAGGCAACGAATGCCTGCGCGATCACTACCGCGCTGGTCGTGAACGGAAGCGAGAAGCCGGTGAGGTCATAGGCCGGACCGCCAAGCACACCTTTCCTTCCCAGCAGGAGAAGGAGGGCAACGCCGCCTACCACCGGTGGCAAAACCAGCGGAACCAGGACGAGTGCCCGGAGGATCCGGTAGGCGAGGTCTTTTGGCCGCTCCGAAAGCCAGACCAGCCACCAGGCTAGGGGCACCCCGATGAACATGCAGATGACGGTCGCGACGGCCGCAGTACCGAGCGAAAGTCCGAGCGCCTGCAAAGTCTCTTCGCGGGCCAGGATCTCCCGCAGGGAGCCCCATGGCACCCGGATCAGAAGAGCGACCAGGGGCAGAGCAAGAAAGAACACCCCCAGCGCTGCCGGCACGAGCAGCGCCCCGGGCGGACGGGTATGGCTGGTGGTTTTCACGTGTCCGCTACCGGACTCACGGACCTTCGAACCCGGCCCTTTCCAACTGTTCCTGACCGGCTCCGCTCAGCACCAGGTCGATGAATGCCTGCGCGTCAGCCTGATTCCCGCCTTCTTTGAGCAGGGCTATCGGATAGGTGTTGGTCGCCTTCGCAGCGTCGGGAATGGTTATCGATTCGATCGTGTCACCGGCGGCAAGAACATCGGACCGGTAGACGAGGCCGGCGTCGACCTCTCCCAGTTCGACTTTGGTCAGCACCGCTTTGACGTCGGCTTCGTAAGTGTCGATGGAACCTTCGATCCCGGTCGCGTCAAAGAGGGTTCTGGTTGCGTTGCCGCAAGGGACTTCCGGGGCGCAGACCGCCACCTTCAGATCCTTCCGTGCCAGGTCGGCCAGGTCTTCAATCCCTCCCGGGTTGCCGTCAGGTACCGCGATTTCCAGAACGTTGCTGGCGAAATCCTCCGGTTCGCCGTCAACCATTCCTGCTTCGACCACCACCTGCATGCCGGGTTCATCCGCAGATGCGAAGACGTCGGCGGGGGCCCCGGAGTTGATCTGGGCGGCCAGTTCAGAGGACCCGGCGAAACTGAAGGTCACTTCGGATCCGGGGTTTTCCGTTTCGTAGATCTCTCCCAGCTCGCCAAAAGCTTCGGTCAGGGAAGCTGCGGCGAGCACTGTGATCTTTTTGGAGGACTCACCGGTATCGCCGCCACAGCCTGATACCGAAACAGCCAGTGTCAACACGGCGGCAGCGCCCCATGCCTTCCAGCTATCGAACGCTCGAAACAACTTCGACCCCGACATTGGTCGCTTTGGCGGTGGCCAGAACCGCCATGCCAACCTCAAGCCCAAGGTCTTCCAGCGCTTCGCTGCTGATCAAAGACACCAGCCTGAACGGTCCGGCCTGAATGTCCACCTGGGCCATCACCCCGTCCGCTTTCACCCTGGTCACGATTCCCCGCATCCGGTTACGCGCCGAGAAGGTGCCGGTGCCTTCAGCCCCGGGTTCGTTCGC
>JBAWHK010000274.1:0-4077 GCA_049593795.1 Solirubrobacterales bacterium | reverse complement strand
CCAGGAACGTTGGGATCGTGTTGAGCGTCAGATGGCGCAACAGGGCATGAACCCCGACACCTACCTGCAGATGCAGGGCAAGACGCGTGACGAGATCATTGAAGAATCACTGCCCGACGCCGAGCAGGAGATCAAGCGCGAATCAGTGCTGGTCGCCGTCGCCGACGCCGAAGGGGTGGAGGTCACCGATACCGAGATCGAAGAAGAACTCGAGCCGATGGCAGCCCAGGAACGCACCACGGCAGCCAAACTGCTCGAACGTTTGAAACGGGACGGACGGCACGAAATGATCGTCGCCGACGTCCGGGTCCGCAAAGCGATCGACAAGATCGCCGAGTCCGCCAAGGCAATTCCGATGTCAGCGGAAGACGCCAAAGAAAAGCTCTGGGACCACCACGGCCACAACCACTGATCCCGAAGTGAGGGTGATCGGCACGCCACCGGCGTGCCGATCGTCCGCACCTCGGCGTGAGCCGGACAACGCCGATCTATAAACTCGCCGCAATGAGTCCACTTGTCCCCATGGTTGTTGAACAGACGTCGCGAGGCGAGCGTTCGTTCGACATATATTCCCGGCTCCTCAACGAGCGAATCATCTTTCTTGGCACTGGCGTCAGCGAGGACATTGCCAACCTGATCGTGGCGCAGCTGCTGCACCTTGAGTCGGAGGACCCGGACAAGGACATCAGCCTCTACGTCAATTCACCGGGCGGATCGGTTTATGCCGGCCTGGCGATCTACGACACGATGCAGTTCATCAAGCCCGATGTCCAGACCATCTGTGTCGGCATCGCGATGAGCATGGGTGCCCTGCTGCTCGCCGGCGGTGCCGAAGGCAAGCGCATGTCCCTGCCGAACTCGAAGATCCTGATCCATCAGGTTTCCTCCGGTTTCCAGGGCCAGGCCACCGACATCGAGATTCACGCCAACGAGATCATCGACACGCGCAGCCGTCTCGACAAGATCCTCGCGAAGCACACCGGCCAGACCCTCGAGAAGATCACGCACGACACTGAGCGTGACTACTTCATGAGCTCCGACGAAGCCAAGGAATACGGCATCGTCGACCGGGTAATCGAGAAGCACTGACCCGAGGCAGAGTTTTGAGTTTTCGCATGTTCGCGGCCACCCTTCCGGTGGCCGCGCTGCTTTTCGCAGGCATATCGACGGCGCCAGCCGCCCAGTCGAGCCCCCAGCAACCGCTGAACTTCAAGCTGGTCCGGGGGACAGTAAGTCCCAAAGCGGCAGTGCCGGACTCGATCGATCCCCAGCGAATCATCTTCCGGTTCAACGCCAGTCGCTCAACACCACTTTCGATCAGGGTCGTCAACCTGGCCAAAGGGCGCACAGTGCGCCGTATCCTGACCGGAACGAAACGCCCCGGACGCTGGGTCGCTCAAAACTGGAACGGAAATGACAACAAAGGCCGGCTGGTCGCAGCCGGCAAATACCAGGTGCTGGTCGGTCCGGTCGGAGGGCCACTCCGGAAACTGTCCCGGATCAGGCTCCACGGACATCTTTTCCCGATCGACGGCACTCACGGATCCCGCGGGTACATCGGTGAATTCGGGGCGCCACGAAATGGCGGGCGCACCCACGAAGGTTTCGATGCCACGGCGGCCTGCGGCACCCCGCTGGTCGCGCTACGCAGCGGCACGATCATCAAGGTCGCCAGCGACCCTGCCCTCAAAGGCAACTACGTAGTGCTCAAAGGCCGGTCCGAAAGGCGCACATATCTGTACGCGCACCTCAAAAGCCCGGCCCCGGTCAGGACAGGCCAGAAAGTCAAAGCGGGCCGCCGGATCGGCACCGTCGGACAAACCGGCAACGCGATCAGCACACCCTGCCACCTCCACATCGAGGTGAGGTCACGCGGCCAACTGCTCGATCCATCACCACTGCTCCAGTCCTGGGACTGGTAAACGCCGCGGGCTATCGCTCCTCCTTCGCGTCGCTATGCGCAGGGAACAAGGAGCATCACTCGTCGGGGATCAGCCATTCCTGGCAACGAGACTGCGGGCACACTCAACAACGGTCTCGGCCACGGGCCGGGCCTTCCAACCCAGCTCAGATTCAGCCTTCGCCGCCGAAAGAATTGCCTGCTTTCCAACATCCGGCAAGAAAGACCGTATCCCCGGATCAAACAGCGCCAGAACCCTGACCAGCGGTTTCGGCAAAACCCGCCTCGGTGCCTTCTTCGCTTCCTCGGGCAAACCCTCGCGCAGAATCGCGGAAACCTCATCCAGCCAGAGTGATGGGCCTGAAGCAATGAACCTCTCGCCGCCAGCCTCAGCGGAAGTCATCGCCGCTATGTGCATAGCCGCGACATCCCGCACGTCCACATAGCCAAAACTGAGCTTCGGAACGGCAGGCATGCCTTTAAGCATGCGCTCAATCACCTCAAGCGAAGTTGAGCTCTCATTACCCAGCACCGGCCCCAGAATCAAGCTCGGATTCACCACCGCGAGACGGTCGCGGTCCCCCGATTCGTCAACCAGATCCCAGGCCGCCCGTTCCGCAAGCGTTTTCGACTGCGCATACGCAGAAATCCCGGGGGCCTCAGGATCGGTCCAGTCAACCTCCGTATACGGCGCGGAGCGAACCGGTCCGCCATCGCCACGGATTGCCGCAACCGAAGAAGTCATGACTATCCGTTTCACACCGGCAGCCAGGCCAGCCCGGACGACCCGCAAGGCACCATCCCGGGCAGGAACAATCAATTCCTGTGGATCCTTGGGCTGGGAGTTCGGAAACGGGGAAGCAATGTGAAGTATGTAATCGCAGCCAGCCGCCGCCTCAGTCCAGCCAGCGTCATCGCCGAGATCGGCGGCAAAGAACGTGAGAGCCCCAGGCGCATCAACCGCCAGAGAGATCGAAGCCCGAACCTCAGGTTCGCGCTTCAGGTCACGAACCGTGGTCCGCACCGTGTAGCCCAGCTCCAGCAACTGGACGATCGCGTGGCCTCCCAGAAAACCGGAACCCCCGGTCACCAAAACTGTCATTTCACCGTTCGATGTCTGGTTCTCCATTCACCCAGATTAGGGGATGTCGGGAAAACAGTTGCAGAAAAACACGGTTGCCTCCGACTGTCTGGGTAGTGTGGGAACCGAAAGCTGCCGGGGGAAATCGTCCGGACAGATCAATCGAGGAGGAGACAAGAATGAGCGCAGTAGGCGGTTCCGGCGGACAGCTGGACATAGGTGGGGTATTTGACGCCACCACACAGATTTACAAAAAGAGTTTCAGCACGGTCTGGATCGTGGCCCTGGTCCTGATGGTCCCGACGGCGATCATCGTCGGACTGCTTGGCGACAGGGGAATTCTCAGCCTGATCGGCTCACTGGTCCAGCTGGTTGCTACCGCCTGGCTCGCCGGATCAATAATCAGGGTGGTTCAGGACGTCGAAGCCGACGGGAGAGTCGACCTCAGCGTCGGTGACATCCTCGGATCGGTAACCGGCAAACTCGTAGCGATCATCCTGCTCGAGATCGTGGTCGGAATCCTCGTCGGAATCGGACTGATCTTCTGCATCATTCCCGGTGTCTTCCTCATGCTGATGTGGGCAGTATCAATCCCGTCAATGGTCGTTGAAGACCTCGGTGTATTCGACTCAATGAGCCGCAGCTCCGATCTGACCAAGGACAATCGCATGCGCATCCTCGGCGTAATCGCGCTGATCCTGATCGCCTACATCGTGGTAGCCCTGATCGCCGGACTGCTGATCGCAGCCGTCCCCGTCCTCGGCATCATCGCGCTGATCATTGTCGGAGTCCTGGTTTACCCCTACATCTCGATCATCGCCGCTGTTCTCTACTTCCGCCTGCGTGAACTCAAGGACGGAGCCGTCGCGGCCGTTGAAGAGACCGTCGTCGTTGAAGAGACGATCAACCCGATTGATCCGCCTCCAGCCGTCTAGGGCTAGGGCCGTTACCTCGGTGCTTGCGCTGGGGTCTTCGCAAAGGCCGCCCTTTTGGGCGGCCTTTGCTTTTGCAGGGCTGGTTGGCGAGCGGCGCCCGGGAACGACCTGGGGGCCGCTGCCTTCGTCGGTCGCTCGCGGGTTCGGGAACGCACAAAAGT
>JBAWHK010000273.1:0-9116 GCA_049593795.1 Solirubrobacterales bacterium | reverse complement strand
ACACGGAACAGACGGTCGCCGAGGCCCAGGTCGCTGACGACAGTCAGATCCAGCAGGTGCTGGATCTCTCGACCATGGCCCAGCGCGCATGGCGAAGCGACGCGATGCTGCGCTCAGGTGCGCTGAGCGCCCTTGGTGAATCGATTGCGGCCCGCCGCGACGAGTTCATCGACATGATGGTTCGGGAGGTGGGCAAGCCGGTCCCGGAAGCCGAAGGTGAACTCGAACGCGCCCTCGCAATCCTGCGTTATTACTCGCAGGTGGTACTCGATTCCAACGGCACTACTTATCCGGGTTCGACCCCGGGAGCGAAGGTTCTCGTTCAGCGGGAGCCGCTCGGGGTGGTGCTGGCGATCTGCCCGTGGAACTTTCCGCTGGCTATCCCGCTCTGGAAAGCAGCACCCGCTATGGCTTACGGCAACTCGGTGATCATGAAACCGGCAACGCCGGCTATCGGAACCGCAGCCCTGCTGCAGGAATGCGTCGATCAGGCATTGCCGGAAGGCGTGCTGCAGCAACTCGTGATTTCGGGTGCGCGGGCCGGGGATCTGCTCGATGACCCGGTTATCGCCGGGGTGACTTTCACCGGTTCGACCGAGGTCGGTATTTCGGTCGCGGAACGCATGGCCAGGCGCGCCGCTCCGGCCCAGGCTGAGATGGGTGGCCAGAACCCAGCGATCGTCCTGGCGGACGCCAATCTTGAGGCAGCGGCCGACGCGATCGTTGGCGGTGCCCTTGGTTTCGCTGGTCAGAAATGTACGGCTACCCGCCGGGTTGTCGCCGTGGCCGAAGTGACTGAAGAGCTCGAAAGCCTGCTCGCCGACCGGTTCAGTTCAGTCAAGGTGGGGGACCCGGCTCAGTCCGGGGTCACCGCCGGCCCGCTGATTTCGGGCCAGGCAGTAGAAGAGACCGACGATGCGGTCCGGCAGGCACTTGATGCTGGTGCCCGCGAGGTTGCCGCCGCGGACGTACCGGACGGACCCGGGTTCTTCGCCCAGCCGAAACTCCTGCGCGAGGATGACCCTGCCGCAACTGTCAATCAGGAAGAGACTTTCGGTCCGCTGCTCACCCTGCTTTCGGTTGCGGATACTGAGGCAGCGGTTGCTGCCGCCAACGCCACCCGGTTCGGACTGGTTGGCGCGGTTCACGGACGCGATCTGTCCCGGGCAACCGAAGTCGCTTCACAACTTGATTGTGGTCTCAGGCGCATCAACGCGCCGACCCCCGGCGTCGATTTCTACGCGCCTTTCGGTGGCGAGGGGCTCTCGAGCTTCGGGCCGAGGGAGCAGGGCCGTGCGGCCGGGGAGTTCTTCACCGCCACCAAGACGATGACTGTGATTCCTGCTCCCTGACCGGGTGGCGGGCATCCGTGGCCCATTCCTTCCGGATTGAGATCCGGGTGATCGGGAACCTTCAGAGGTAGGCCCGAAAGGGCAAGCAGAACCAGACCTGGAGGGCCGCTTCCTACCAGCTTCCGAAGCGGTCCTCCATGCTCTGCCCGAAACCCGGTCGGCCGGTCAGGAGTTGAGCACGGCCGACCAGTCGAGTCGCTCCGGGAAACGCGGCAGGCCGTCGTTGGGAACCGGGAACCAGTCGGACGCATAAGTGACGAACTGGTGGGCTCCGGGACGGATGCCGGGATCGTTGTCGAGGGCACCCAGCCGGATCGCAATGATGTCGGGGTTGTCCGGGCTGCTGGTGCAGATCTGGCCGCCGCAGTTCGAACAGAAAGATTTGTTGAAACCGCCATCACCCGGTTCGTAGGTGCGCAGCACGTCCTTACCTTCGGTTACGGAAAATGATCCCACCTGGGTGAGCCCGGTCGCCGAGAAAGCTGTGCCGGTTCGCCGTTGACATCGTTTGCACCAGCAAAGGGCGGCGCCGAGCATGGGCGCGTTCACTTCGAACTTGACAGTCCCGCACATGCAGGTTCCGGTCAGGGTTTCGAACTCGCTATCGGCGGAAGACGACTTCGTGCTTTCCATGGGCCCAGCCTATTACGTAACGATGCCGGTTTTGGCGTCAGGCCGATCGGCGAGGCCGGGCCCGGACAGGACGCGGCCCGCATGCCGGGGGCGACTGCTGCGGGCGGACAGCCCAGCCGGACCTACCCGGCCGCCTCGAAACGGCTGAGCCAGGAAAAGCCGGGCCCGGAACGGTCGTTCCAGGCCGATGGCGCCCGATCCGCACGGCTTCGCTGAATTAGGACTACGCTGGATCAAGAGGATTGACCGTTTCGCCAGCTGGCGGACGGAATCGAATATGGAGGCGTAGATGCCCGAGTTCCGCACACCCGTTCTTCGTCGTGGAAGCCGGTCAGCCCGTGGGCTGTTTCCCCTGCTGGCAATGACCGCGCTCTTTTTCGGGCTCGCTTTCGCCCCGCCCGGTGACGCCGCCCAGCGCCAGAAAGTCCTGATCAAGACGGTTGAGGTTGGTGCGCCCGGCAATCCGTCAATTGGGGTGGTGCCTTTCTCCGACGCAATCTATGAATCCTGTGCTGATGCGCCCTCCAGCAAACAGGGCTGCCAGACGATCGGCGGGGTCGATTACCGGTACGCGATCGGCCAGCTCGAAGTGACCAACGCCCAGTGGGTGAAGTTCCTGAACACGATCGATCCGTCCGGCAGGAAATCCCATCGCCTGTACGCCCGGACCCAGAGTTCTTCCCGCTGGCCCGAGTACGGCTCGATCAACCACCGCAAGCGAGCCCGTCCGGGACGCCACTACAAGGTGGCATCGAGGCAGTGGGCCCAGAAGCCATATGCGTTCGCGACTTTCCTCTCGGCCGCCCGCTTCGCCAACTCGCTCTCCAACGGCAAGGTTCTGAAGGAGAAGACCAGCAAGGCCAACGGGGTCAAGGTGACCTCGTACACGGTCCGGCTTTCCCGGAACTCGAACCGTGGCATGTACAACATGAAGAACCGGAGGACCACCCGTACCGCCAAGCGGGGTTTTGTCGTGCCGAGCCAGGATGAGTGGGTCAAGGCGGCCTACTTCGACCCGACCGGCGGCGGAACCTATTCCTACTGGAAATACCCCACAAATGAAGGTGTTTTCGGTGACGGAACGGCCACTGCCCCGAACCCGACCGTCCTCGATTTCGATTCAGGCAAAGTCACCAACGGCACGGATCAACCCCTGGCCGGCTTCAAGCCGAGCAGTGGCCCGACCCCCAACTGGTGTCCCACAGCCGCGCAGCTGACCGCCACCACCTGCTCGACCACCAACCCGTTCAAGATCCCGTCATCCGCCTACGCCAAGATCTACGTCGGTGGCGTGGCCACGGTCGGCGGGGCCGGAACCCCGTCACCCTGGGGCACCCTGGACCAGGGCGGCAACGCGGTTGAGTGGACCGACACCATCACCCTTCCGCCTTCGAAGCGGGCCGATGGCAAAGGAAGGGTCTGGAGGCGCCTCCACGGCGGTATCTCGAACTCGACTGCCTACCAGATGTGGCCCTCGGCAGTGGGATTGAACCCGCAGGACAACTTCGCTTTCGCCCGGACCTATCCGTGGCTCGGGATCAGGATCGGTGTAATCGGGAAGCTGAAAGTCAAGGGTTGAGTCAGCGTCCGCCCGGCCTCGACCGGGCGGGCCTTCTTCTTGCTGTCAGTGAATTCGCGGGAGGCACCTGGCAGGGAAGGGCCGAAGGGACCAAGGGCGGAGTATCGCCCAACCGGCATGATGGATTCCATGGCAACCACGATCGCGATCGTCTCCGATACCCATATGCCGAAAGGCAAACGGGAACTTCCTGACCTATGTGTGGAGATCTGCCGCGAGTCGGATCTGATCATTCACGCAGGTGACTTCATGGAGGTCCCGGTGCTGGAGATGTTCAAGAGGTTCGGGCCCCCGGTAGTCGCGGTCCATGGCAACGTCGATTCGCGGGGGTTGCGTCAGGATCTGCCGGAGAGCCAGGTGGTCGAAGTTGAAACAGTCCGGATCGCGGTAATCCACGATGCGGGGGCCCGCAAGGGGCGGAACAACCGGATGCGCACACGGTTTTCAGAAGCTGACGCGGTCATCTTTGGCCATTCACACATTCCGCTCCATGAGGAAGCGGACGGGTTCCAGATCTTCAACCCGGGCAGCCCGACTGAAAGGCGCCGTTCCCCGTTCAAGTCGATGGCGCGGGCGGTGGTCGATGGCTCGAAGCTGACCTTCGAACTGATCGACCTCGGGATCTAGGTCAGCGTTATCTTGGGCAGCTCAATCGCCGGGCAGCGGTCCATCACCACAGCGAGTCCGGCTTCTTCCGCCCGGATCGCGGCAACCGGATCAATCACATCGAGCTGGAGCCAGACACCCTTAACGTGACGGTTGATCGCTTCGTCGACATGTTCACCGGCCTGATCGGAGCGACGGAATATGTCGATCACATCGATCTCGACTTCGGCCGGGATCGAGGCGATGTCGGGATAGCTTTTCTCACCAAGGATCTCGGTTGCGGCCGGGTTCACTGGAATGATCCGGAATCCATGTGACTGGAGGAACCGGGCAACCCGGTGTGAATCCCGGTCCGGGTCGGGTGAGCAACCGACGACCGCCCAGGTGCGGGTGGTAGTGAGCAGGTCCCGGATGACTTCCGGGGTCGAATGACTGATCATCCTCTGAGTATGGCGATCCGGGTGATCCGGCACACAGGTTTTCCATTGATCCCGCCGGCATCGGTGCCCGTACTACAGGGGCAACCAACGAACCGGAGACAGAATGTCCCCCACAGGAATTATCGTCATCGCCTCAGCAATCCTCGTCCAGACCGGAATGATGGGCGCCTACATCAGCATGTCCCGGCAAAGCAAACGCGAGGCTGATGCCCAGTCCGAATGCCACAAGAACCTGAAAACGAACCAGTTTCAGCGGTGATCAGCCGCGCGGCACGGTGGCCCTGATCGTCTGCTCGTAGGTGGCGACATCGCCCGGGTCAGCGATCGGCACGATCAGGGGAGTGACCCCGTTGTCTTGAATCGAAGCCAACGTTTCGTGGACCCGGTCCCGGTTTCCGAGAAGGCCCATGTCGTCAACGAAATCGTCGGGCAGGGCGTCGGCCATTTCCTGGAGAGAACCAAGTCCGCTCACTGCCTCGACCACTTCAGCTTTGCCCTGTTCTTTCAGCGATTCAGCGTAAACCGGTACGCGAAGGTAAGAGGCTGCCTCACGACGGAAGCGTTCGATCTGGCCGTCCAGATCGTTGCCCACCGCGGTACGTATCGGCAGCGTGATCCCGTACTTTGAGCCTGCCGGACGTTCGCGCCGGGCGATGGTGCCGAGGGCCGACCTCGGAGCGAAGTTGAGAATCAGGCCGTCACATTTTTCACGGCTGAACTGCCGCATCTTCGGACCGAGCGCGCCGAGGTAACGCTGCGGCGGTGTTTTGCTCGGGGCTTCAAGACGAAAACCATGGGATTTCAGGACCGTACCTTCGTAGTCGGTCGATTCACCAGTGAAAGCCTGGTCAATGATCGCGAACAGGTCACGTACGGCAGGCAGCGCTTTCGGCAGGTCCTGTCCGTGCCAGCCTTCAATTATCGGCACGGTCGAAAGTCCGTAACCGACCATCGCCCGCTCACCGGCAATATCACCAAAGGTGGAAGCCCCCATCGCATGGAGGGCGGGGGTCCTGGTGGTCAGCGGCACGATCGCCGTGCCAATCCGGATGTGTTCGGTGGTGGCGGCAATCGCAGTGGCAACCGCAATCGCGTCATAGCTCGCCAGTTCACTCACCCAGACAGAGTCGTAACCAAGCTCTTCAGCCAGTTGGCCAAGTCTCAGGGCTTCGGCCCCGCCGAAACCCCGAAGGGGGAGGCAGATGCCGGTCGGGACCTTTTCGGTCATGCCGGCCGACACCTGCCCTTCCCTGGGGGACATCTCTACGCGATGATGTCAACGACGATTCGGGACCCGCCCGTATCGCCCGTGTGGACCCGGTCGAGTCCGTTCCGCACGTCTTCAAGTGGAATCACGTCACCAACTACCTTCGGCAGAACAAGGTCTCCGGAGGCGAGCAGCTCAAGGCTCCTGACAACATCCTTCGGCTCGTGGCCGTATGAACCAACCAGCTCACGTTCACGCAGAACGAAAGTCATGATCCGGCCCGCGTTGGCGGGCTCCATGCCAACCCCGGTGATCACGGCACGGCCACCATCGTCGAGCGAACGCACGGCCTTCTCAACCGTTTCCGCGCGACCGACGAACTCGAGGGCTACATCGACCCCGCCGCCCTCGGTGATCGCCTTGAAGCCTTCCTCCGGGTCATAGGCCGCGTCGGCACCGGTCTGGAGGGCCCACTCACGGGCCTCCTCGCGCGGATCGACCGCGATCACGCTGGCGGCACCAAGCGCCTTGGCGATACCAACCGCCGAAAGCCCCAGGCCACCAGTGCCCCAGACGGCAACCCGACTGCCCGGGCCAACCTGGCCCTGGGTAGCGACCGAGTGGTGGGAGGTCGCAACCGAGTCGGTCGCGACCGCGGCCAGGGTGTCACTCAGGCCATCCGGCACCGGCACCACATTGCGTTCCGGAACGGTAGTGAAATCAGCCCAGCATCCTTCGGCGTCAGCGCCGATGCAGAGGCGCTGCTTGCAGAGCCGGGTCTTGCCGGCGAGGCAACGGTCGCATTCCATGCAGGTGATCAGCGGCATGATCGCCACCCGGGTTCCGACCGCCGGTCCGGAAGCACCTTCGCCAAGGCCGGCGACCCGGCCATAAGGCTCATGGCCGAGCACGATCGGGGCATAGGAAGTCTTCGAAGACTTGTCGATAACGAAATGGACATCCGATCCACAGATACCGACCTTTTCGAGCGCGACCAGTACTTCGCCCGGACCCGGTGTTGGTTCCGGCCAGTCGTCACGTACGGTCAGTTCTCCTGATTCATCCAAAACTGCAGCGCGCATCAGACGTCCTTCCAGGCATAGAAAGCTTTCGGGTTATCGACCACCATCTTGCGGGTGGCTTCCTCCGGCACACCGACCTGGTGAAGCCAGGGGATGAAACGCCACAGGATGTAGCTGTATCCCGGCCCTCCGCCATAAGCGGTCATGTAGCTGCGACGGGCGATATCTCCGGAGAGCATTATCTGGTCCCCGTGGCCCTCTTCAACGAGGCGCCTCACGAACTCGATCCGTTGCGCTTCCGGCTGGTACTGCTCCTTCGAGATGCAGTCATAGCCAAGGCGGAAACCCTGCTTCGCCAGTTCCAGATGGTCATCCCAGTCGAGACGGCGGTCGAGGTGACCGATCATCGTGTGTTCCGGATCGGCCCCGGCATCGTTGAAGATTCGGGCCTGCTCCAGCGGGATCGTGCCGGCCGTGGTGTGGGTCTGGATCGGAGCACCGGTGTTCTTCTGCGCTTCGACGCCGGCCCGGATCATCTTGTCCTCTTCCGGACGGACTTCATCAAGCGAGCTGCCGAGTTTGATCACGCCGGCCCGGATGTCTTCGGTGCCGGGGATCGTGTCGGTCAGGTCGACCATCATTTCGTTGATCAGGGACTCTGAATCGCGGCCGATGATGTCTTCAACGCCGCGCCAGTACCCCTCCATGATGTGCCCGGTCGAACAGATGATGTTGACCCCGGTCTGCTTCTGCAGATCAGCGAGGTCCTGGGCGTTGCGGCCGTACTCGGTGGTGGTGCAGTCAACCACCGCCTGGCCGCCGGCCGCCTTGAAAATCTCGAGTTCCTCGGCCGATTTGGCCATGTCCTCGAGGATGATGTCGGTGTCTCCCATCTTGTCCAGCAGGTGCTGGGCAGGCATGGTGGAGAGATGCTCATGGCAATACGTGACCCCGAGGTCGTCGGGCTCGATCTCTCCAAGGACTGTGTGGACTTTTCCCATCAGGCGGAACCTTCCTGCTGCCGGGTCCGTCCGAGGGTGAGCAGGAAGTCCTCATGAGCTTCGAACCAGATCGTGTGGTAGCTGTCAACGGCCGGGCTGACCATGTAACGCGGGTCTTCCTCAACCATTTCCAGGGCGGTGCCGAGCCGGTCGCCGTAACGGCCGAAACGGTCGATGATGCCACCGGCGTTGCTGAGGGTCTCGGCGGCGTCGGGATGGACCTCATGCATCTCTTCCATCAGTTCGAAACGTTCGGCGTCATCGCTGACCGCCTGCCACTTCGATGAGATCTCCTTGACGGTGGCGTTCAGGGCGAGGAAACCTTCATAGATTTCGGCGAGGTTCTCGCGGTCCTCGTCACTCACGCCTTCGGCGAGCAGTTCTTCGTGTTTCGCACGGCCAGTCGGGCTGAGCATCCAGCCGGGACGGCGACCGCCGGTCCTTTCGACGACCAGTTCCTGTTCGGAAAGCGAGGCCAGGGTTGCCGACAGCTCTTCGGGGCTGCCACCAACCACGGTCAGGATTTCCTCTTCACCGGCACGTCCCTTGATCTTCAGGGTGTGCAGGGTCACGAGGTCTCGATCGATTTCGGTCATGGTCATCTCACGCCTCCACGGTCTTTTTGTTCTCTGCGCCGAGGCCGAGTTCCGACCACGGTTTCTCACCGGCATCACGCCGGATTTTCTCGATGTCCGCTCGCACCAGCCCGGAACCCTGGCCTTCGATCAGTCGGGATCCTTTCTGCGTGTAGCGGTAGAGCGCCTGGACATCGGGATCATCCGAATGCCACTTCACTGTCTGCTCATCGATGTAACGCCACGGTGCTTCGAGCAGTGGCGAGTTGAACTCCTGCGATGCCTTGTTCATTTCGTCTTCGGTCAGCTTGCCGCAGGCGAAGGTGTACTTGGTGCTCTTGGCTGGCAGGCGGGATGTCCCCGTCGAATCGCTCAGCCCGTTCGGGTTCACTCGCAGCGGATAGTCGTGATCGTTGAGCACGTGTGCCGGGATCAGGTTGGCGTTGCGGCCAGGGGCCGGCAGCGCACCTTCGCCACCCGTGTTCTTCCACACCTTGTACGAAACTGGGTGGAGGTAGTAGTCGTTCTGAGCGGCGAGCTTGCCGTCCATCGCGGCGAAATGGCTCACGTACTCGTCGAGCGAGAACTCCTCGTTGTGGATGCCCCAGAAGCGGGCGGTGCGATCGTCGATGTATTCCCATTCGGACTGCACGTAGGTGCCGGCCATGTGGGCGATGTCGGCGGAGCTCTGGAAGTAGACG
>JBAWHK010000272.1:0-22873 GCA_049593795.1 Solirubrobacterales bacterium | reverse complement strand
GGTTGACATCGGCCGGATCGCGATTGGTCAGGAACGGGTGCTCGCAACCCCGATCCAGATGGCCCAGGTGGCATCGGCGATCGCCAACGACGGCAAGTTGATGAAACCGCAGATCTGGCAGGAAGTCAGGGATGTCGACGGGCGTACCCTCGACACCATGGATCCGTCACAGCAATCGGATGTGATGTCCGGGAAGACCGCTGATGCCCTGACCGAAGCCATGAAGTCGGTGGTGAACGAAGGAACCGGAACCGCGGCGGCGCTCAGCGGCATTGACGTCGCCGGTAAAACCGGCACGGCCGAGGTGCCCGACCAGGAGCGATGCGATGGATTGCCGAATCAGGCATGGTTCATCGGGTTCGCCCCCGCAGACGATCCTCAGATTGCAGTGGCGGCCACAGTGGAGTGCACTGATGGCCAGGGCGGTACCGTGGCGGCTCCGATAGCTGCCGGTGTAATGCAGAGTTTGATCGGTGAATAAACCCATGGACCTGGAAGTCGAGAGAAAATGAGCCGCCTACGTACAGGTGATGTGATCGATGGCCGTTACCGGATCGAAGCCCTGATCGGATCAGGAGGCATGGCCGATGTCTGGCTGGCCGATGATCAGCACCTGCCCCGCCGGGTCGCACTCAAGGTTCTGCACGACCGGTTCGCCCGTGATCCGGAGTTCATCGAACGTTTCCGGCGGGAGGCAGAGTCTGCCGCCCGTCTGCAGCACGTCAACATCGTTTCGATCTTCGACCGTGGCCAGGTCGGGGATACGTATTACATCGCGATGTCCTATCTCGACGGACGTACGCTCAGGGACCTGATCAACCTTGGACTGACCCCGCAGGAATCGGTCGCGATAGTCCGCCAGATCCTCGAGGCAGCCGGATTCGCTCACCGCCACGGGGTGATTCACCGTGACTTGAAACCGTTGAACGTGATCGTCGACGCAACCGGACTGGCGACCGTGACCGACTTCGGCATCGCCCGCGCTGGCGGCGTGTCCGACCTGACCGAACAGGGTTCGATCATGGGCACCGCCCATTACCTTTCCCCCGAGCAGGCCCAGGGGTTGGAGGTCGGGCCCGAATCCGACCTTTATTCGGTGGGAGTGGTTCTATATGAATGCCTGACCGGCCAGGTTCCGTACACCGGCGACAGTGCCGTGGCGATCGCGATGCGACAGATGTCGGAGACGCCCTACCCGCCGAGCGCCTACAACGATTCCGTTTCGCCGGCTCTCGATGCCGTGGTGATGAAAGCGCTTGAGCGGGAACCGATCGCCCGCTACCGCAGTGCCGAAGCTTTCATCGAAGCACTTGACCTGGCCGAGTCAGATCCGATGGCCGGATACGTTGAACCTGAAAGGCCGTCGAAGAAATGGATGTGGTTCGCGGCCATTGGTGCGATCCTCGTTGCCCTTCTGCTCTGGGGTGCGTTGCGGACCAATACCGTCGAAGTCCCGAAAGTGGTCGGGCAGAACGTCGATCAGGCGATTTCGGAACTAAACAAAGACGGATTCTCGATCGGCCAGGTGGAACGGAAACAGCAATCGGGCCCGATCAACCTCGTGCTTCAGCAGAACCCTTCCGGTACCGCCGATCAGGATTGTTTCCTTGGCTTCTTCTGCTCGGATCCCGACGTGGACCTGGTGGTCAGCGCCGGGCCCGGTACCGCTGAAGTCCCGGATGTAACCGGCGAAAACCGAACCACTGCCGAGCAGAACCTGGTCGAAGCCGGTTTTGGTGTGTCGGTGGAAACCAAAGCGTCATCGGATGTCGGGGTCGACAACGTGATCGAAACCGATCCCGCGGCAGGCGAATCGGTGAAACGCGGAACGCAGATAACCATGTTCGTTTCCAGTGGACCGCAGCAGGTTGCGGTCCCGCCGGTAGTTGGCGAACTGGAGAACGCGGCCCGTCAGCAGCTCTCGGCCAAAGGCCTCTCGATGAGCACGTCCACTGAAGCGAGTGATCGTCCGGAAGGCGAGGTCCTTGACCAGTCACCGGACGCCGGCGAGAAAGTCGATCCGGATAGCACCGTGGAAGTGACTGTTTCGTCCGGGCCTGCGGAAACCACGGTCAGTGTTCCGAACGTGGTTGGCCTGACCGAAGCCGAAGCAAAATCGGACCTGAACGCTGCCGGTCTCGTCGCATCGGTTCAGGATCAGTCGACCAGCATCCAGCCGCAGGACGGGCGGGTAATCGACCAGAATCCAGGCGCGGGCGGTGACGTCAACGAAGGCACCAGGATCGTGATCATCGTTGGCAGTTATGACCCCAACGCAAGTGCCGACGACTCATCGTCTTCGGGCGGATTGGGCGTGAACTGATGAAGGTCGCGGTCCTGAGTGGCGGCCGGTCGAGCGAGCATGAGGTGTCCCTGGTTTCTGGGGCGGCGGTGTCCGCCGGACTGAAAGCGGCCGGACACGAAGTGGTCGAAATCCTGATCGGCAAGGACGGCAACTGGACCAGCGAAGGTGAACCGGTAACGATCCAGCCTGGCACCGGGCTGCTCGGGGTTGATGCTGCCTTTCCGGTGCTCCACGGACCGTTCGGCGAAGACGGGGTCACCCAGGGTGCCCTCGACACGGCCGGGGTCGCGTACGTCGGTTCCGACGTTCTGGGCTCGGCGGTCTGCATGGACAAGCTGACCCTGAAACGTCTGTGTGGTTTCGCCGGACTGCCCCAGGTTGATTTTGTCCAGGCATTTACCGAAGGGTGGCAGGAGCGCGCGGCGAAACTCGAACGCCCGCTCTGGGTGAAGCCTTCCCGGCTGGGCTCGAGCGTCGGCATCGTCAAGGTGGATGGTGGCCCTGAAGAACTCGAAGCTGCGGTAGCCGAGGCGGCCACCCATGACCCGCGGGTAATCATCGAAGCGAACTCCGCCGGCCGTGAAATCGAATGTTCCGTCCTCGGTAACCAGAGCCCGGAGGCATCACTTCCCGGAGAGATCCTGGCTGACGCCGAGTGGTACGACTACGAAGCCAAATACACCGAGGGTCGCATGAACCTGTCGGTGCCAGCCGAGATCGGTGAAGAAAAAATCGCTGAACTCCGAAAGCTCGCAAAGGAAGTTTTCACGCTGGCGGGATGCTCGGGATTGGCCCGGTGCGACTTTTTCGTCGAAGCGGACGGCACGATCCTGCTGAACGAAATTAACACGATTCCGGGTTTCACCGAAACCTCCGTTTACGCGAAGCTGTGGGAGTCAACCGGGCTGGAATACCCGGACTTGTGCAGCAGGCTGGTTGAGCTGGCAATCGAGCGGCAGGCCGCGGAAGCACAACACTCGTTCTGAGATATCCCGGTTGGTTCAGCCGAAGAGCTGGACTTCGGAGATCTCGACCCCGAATCCGGTGTCGACCTCGACCGGGTCGGTGATCCAGAGCAGGTAGTACTGGTATTCGGCTCCGGCAGTGACCAGGTCGGTCCTCTGCGTTTCGTTCACCTGGTTGATCGCACCGAGTCTTGTCCAGCTGTCGACGTCGGTCGGGATCGGATCGTTGGTGCCGTAGATCTCCACCGTCCATCCCGGGGTTGGCGTAGTGATCTCCATGCCGGTTGCCGCTACCGGGGATTCGGCACCAACGTAAATGCCGACACCGGATTTGCCGCTGAGTGAATCAAGGTCGTACGTTTCGGTTGACCACACGGTTTCTTCGTCGCCGTCGATTGCGAACCCTGTTTCCAGCGGATGCTCCTCGTCGCCTTCAGGGTCGTAGTCGGTGGCGGAAACCAGGGGGATGGCATTGGCCGAAGGGGTGACCGGGATTTCGGCGTCACGGCCACCACCACCGCCGGGAGCGTCCCCGCTGGCGATAACGATCGCGATTGCGGTGGCGACGGCGAGCGCCACGACCAGCAGTATCACGGCGGGCCACGGGGATCCCTGACGGGTGGCGAGATGGCGTCTCGGTGGCGGAACCGCATCCAGGACCGACGTGGCTTCACCTTTGGTTCCGCCGGCCCGGATGGCTTCGACTTCCAGCGCGGTCTGAAGGTCGATTGCCATGTCTTCGATCGTCGCGTAACGGTCGTCCGGGTCTTTCGCGGTCGCTTTCTCCACCACCAGTGCCGAAGCAGCCGAAATGTCGGGCCTCAGCAACTGGACGTCCGGGATCGGCTCGTTGACGTGTTTCATCGCGACACCGATCTGGTTGTCAGCTTCGAAAGGCACGTCGCCGGTCAGCATCTCGAAGAGCACGATGCCAAGCGAATAGATGTCGGAGCGCGGATCGACATCCTTGCCCATGGCCTGTTCCGGGGCCACGTAATCGGTGGTTCCGATTACCTTTCCGGTCGCGGTGACGCCTTCGTCGTTGAGCTGCCGGGAAATTCCGAAATCGGTCAGTTTGGCCCGGCCGGTTGCGTCGATGAGTACGTTCTGCGGCTTCACGTCGCGGTGGACCATGCCGGCTTCGTGGGCCACCCCGAGTCCCTGGGCAACTTCAAGGGCGTATGCGAAAGCTTCGGTTGCGTCGAGCGCACCCACCCGGCTGATCCGCTGTTTCAGCGTTTCGCCCTGTACGTATTCGAGGACGATGTAGGGCCGGCCGTTGTCTTCGCCAGCATCAATTACCGCGACCACATTCGGGTTCGACAGCTTGGCGACCGCCCGGGCTTCCTGATTGAAACGTTCGAGCTGATCCGGCTGCTCGGTCATTTCCCGATGCATCAGCTTGACGGCGACCGGCCGGTCGAGGACTTCATCCCGGGCCAGGTAGACAGTCGACATTCCGCCGCTGCCGAGTTTGGCTTCGAGCCGGTAACGGTCGGAAAGCACCGTACCGATCATCTGAGCACTGGAAGGGGGAGGGGAAGAGTTCATGGGCACTGCAGAATTCTCGACGCGGAGAAGGTGTCGAGGTCCACTATTTCACCGATCCAGATTGCGAAAAACCATGAGCGAGCGAGCCTACCTTGAGTCGGCTTCGATCGTAGTCAGGCAGCCGGTTCGGGGAAAAAACCATCACTCTGAATCTACTCGCCCGGGTGGGCGTCAAACGGGCTCGAACCCCACGGACTGGACCAGCGGCGGTTTCAGCCGCGATCGACTCGCTGCGGACCGGCGCTGACCGTGCCGATACGGCGGGCACCGGGGTAATGGCCGGTGAGTACTGAAAGAGCCTCGGTTTCGTCTGCTGCAGGCACCACGCAGCAGAAGCCGCAGCCCATGTTGAAAACCTCGTACATCTCGTCATCCGGCACCGAGGCCCGTTCCTGGATCAGGTTGAAAATCGGCTGAGGTTCAAGCGGATCAGTGATGTCGTAACTGACGTCAGCTTTCAGCCGAAGCAGGTTGTCGAGCCCGCCGGAAGTGATGTGGGCAAGCCCATGGACCGCGACCGAATCGGATTTGAGCAGGTCCATGATTGCCTTGACGTAGATCTCGGTCGGCTCGATCAAGATGTCGCCGATGGTCTGGCCGAGGCGGTCATCGTCAAAAGACAGGTCTTCAAGGGCTTTGCGGGCCAGTGTGTAGCCGTTTGAATGGATACCCGAAGAAGGCAGTCCGATCACCACGTCACCGGGGGAGACGGCCGAGCCGTCGATTATGGAATCGAGGCGGACCGTGCCGAAGCAGGCGCCGGCAATGTCGAACCCCTTGACCAGATCGCCCATCTGGGCGAGTTCCCCACCGGGAATCTCGATTCCGGCCAGCTCAGCGCCGCGGGCCAGCCCGATACCAATCTGTTCGCACTGTTCCGGGTCGGCCTTCTCGACGGCGAGGTAATCGAGCATCGCCATCGGTTCGGCACCGACGCAGATGATGTCATTGACATTCATCGCGATGCAGTCAATGCCAACCGTGTCGTAGCGGCCAAGTTCTTCGGCAACCAGGAGTTTGGTGCCTACCCCGTCGGTGGAAAGGGCGATTCCGGTGACTTCATCGAGCTTCATCACGGCGGCGTAATGGCCGCTGAGATCGACCTGACGGGAGGGCCGGCCAAGTGCGGCTTTGCCCAGTGCCCCGACCAGCAGACTCACGGCACGGTCGGCGTCGCTCTGACTGACACCGGCCTGGGCGTAGGCGTCCGGGGTCTGGCTGGTTTCATTCACTGGTCTCTCCGGGGGTTGGTTCATCTTCAGTGGATTCAACAGCAGTCGCGGCCTGGTTGCCTAGAACCGCCAGGATGGTCAGCCCCAGGGCAATCCGGTAGACCGCATATGGCCGCAGGGCACGGTCCCGTTCGACCAGGTTGATCAGGTTGTTCGAAGCCATGGTCGAAACGAAAGAAGTGACTACCCCGATCGCGAGCCAGCGGCGCTGGTCGGGGGAAACCCCACGTTTGATCAGCCTGGTTCCCTTGAGTGCGACGGCACCGAGAATCACTGGCAGCGCGACCGTCCGGGAAAGCAGATTGGCCTGGTCGCGGGAGAATCGCCGCAGCCGGGCAGCGGTCAGGGTCGCTCCGTTGCGTGAAACCCCCGGCATCAGGGCTGCGGCCTGGGCGACTCCCAGAGCCAGGCCGTCGGCCGCTCCGGCGTCCCCGCGGCCACGGACCTGGGGCCGGCGGTCGGCCAGAGCCATGAGGATTCCGCCGCCGATCAAGCCGGCCGCAGTTGATTTCGGGCCGCCGAGTCGCGATTCGATGTGGCGTTCGAAACCAAAACCGACCGCGGCAGCAGGCAGGAAAGAAAGGGCAAGGACAGCGGCGCGTCTCAGGTCGAAAGCTTCGAGTTCATCGGCGATCTCGTGACGTCGGGTGAGCAGAAGCGCCATCGCGGCCCCGGCGTGAAGGGCGATTTCGAAGCTTTTGCGAAGTTCCGGATCGAGTCGATCCCAATCCCATCCGGCCAGGCGCGGGAGCATCGTCAGATGGGCGGAGCTGGACACCGGCAGGAGTTCGGTTGGTCCCTGGACGATTCCGAGGATTACTGCTCGTTGGGTGTCACTCGTGCCGGAAATCAGAGGTTTGACTCTATTCCCGACTAGACTTTCGTGTTTCCATGCGCCGTCCGAACTTTCATTTACGTCGATACCAGCTGTGGCAGATGGCTGGCGATGCCTTTCTCGTGGCGCTCTCGTTCTTCCTTGCGTTCCAGTTGCGCTTCCTCGATGTGCCGGGAACGATCCCCGACCGATACGTGGATCTTTTCCTGAGTTCGGTCGCTTTCGTGGTGGTTGGCAAACTCGTGATCTTCTATCTGTTCGGGCTCTACCAGAAGTGGTGGAGGTTCGTGGGTGGACGCGACATTGCCCGCATCGTCCAGGCAGTCACCGTCTCAAGCCTTTTGCTGATCGTCGTTTTCAGCGTCGCGAAGCCCTTCAAGGTCGATCTGCCACGCTCGGTCGCGATGGTCGACTTCCTGCTGAAGATGATGCTGATCGCTGGTGCAAGGCTCGGCACCCGGCTGTTCAAGGAACGGCCCGATCGTGGCCGCCGGATCGCCCGTGGTCGCGAAATCCTCGTGGTTGGCGCCGGATCCGGCGGACAGATGGTTGTGCGCGAACTCCGGCTGAATCCTGCCCTTGGGGACATGGCCATCGGGTTCGTCGATGACAACGCCGGCATGCGCGGCATGCGCATCCAGGGCATCTCGGTGCTCGGCACCACCGATGAGATCGAAACGATCCTCGATGAAACCGAACCGGATGAAGTCGTTATCGCCATTCCTTCAGCTCCGGGAACATTGCGTGCCAAAGTGGTCGCTGCCTGTCGTTCCCGCCAGATCAGCGTCAAGACACTGCCGACCGTTTTCGAGCTCCTTCGTGGCGGGGTCCAGCTGAGCCAGCAGCTGCGTGAGGTTCAGGTCGAAGATGTCCTCGGCCGTGAACCGGTGGTGGTTGAACTGGAACGGGTCGGGGCTTACCTCGAAGACCAGGTGGTTCTGGTCACCGGTGCAGGTGGATCAATCGGTTCGGAACTCTGCCGCCAGATCGCCCGGGTCAACCCGAAGCTGCTGATCATGCTCGACCATGCGGAAGACAACCTTTTCCTGATCGAACGCGAAATGGTTGCCGAACGTCATTTCAACCGGGTTGAAGCGGTCCTGGGTGACTGCAAGGAAACGGAACGCATGTTCGAAGTCATGCAGCGGTTCCGTCCGAACGTCGTTTTCCATGCTGCCGCGTACAAGCATGTGCCGTTGATGGAGTCGAATCCGCTGGAGGCGATCAGGAACAATGCGATCGCCACCAGGATCACCGCCGAAACGGCTGCTGCCGCCAAAGTCGAACGGTTCGTGCTGATCTCCACCGACAAAGCGGTCACCCCGAAAACGGTGATGGGTGCGTCGAAGGCCCTGGCCGAATGGTCGATTGGTGCGGCCGGTGAACGTCATCGGGACACCCGTTTCGTCAGCGTGCGATTCGGCAATGTGCTCGGGTCGTCAGGCAGCGTGGTGCCGATCTTCAAACGACAGATCGAGAAGGGCGGACCGGTGACGGTTACCCATCCTGACATGACCCGTTTCTTCATGACGATCCCCGAAGCAGTCCAGTTGGTGATCCGGGCGGCCGACACCGGAAATACCAGGGGTGACGTGTTCGTTCTCGACATGGGCGATCCGATCAAGATCGTCGACCTGGCCGAGAACATGATCAAACTTGCAGGCCTTGAACCCGAGAAGGACATCGCGATCGAGTTCACCGGTCCGAGGCCGGGAGAGAAACTCCACGAGGAACTGTTCGGCGAAGAAGAAAGACCGCAACCAACTGCCTCGAAACGCATCATGCGTGCCGTTCGTGATGAAAGGATCGATCCTGAATGGGTGGAAAACACGCTGAATCAGCTCGAGCTTCTGGTGCGCACCGGCGACGAATCGAACCTTGCCGAAATGCTCGTTGAAATCGTCAACAGCCCGGGAGTCGATCCTGTCCGGATTCCCTGATTTTGCGTGGCTGACTAACATGCTGCCGTCTAGACCGGGAATTTCCCCTTCCCAGAAATGTCTGTGCTTGGTGAATAAAACGTGAAAGACGTGATCCAGACCGTTGGTGGCTATGCAGGGATCGTTTCCCTGTTTGGTCTCGTTGTGCTCGCGATGCTCTGCTTTTCCCAGGCTCGCGACATCCGCCGTCTGCGTGAATGGGCGGGCGGCGCTCCCGAGCGCGACGCCGAAGTCCGCGAGGTCAGCGAGATCGTGGCCGAAGAGCGGTCGGCTGAACTGAAAGTCCTGGCCGAACGGGAAGAACGCCGGATGGAACGGGAAGGCCTGCTCGAAGGCTCGTTCTGGGATCGGCTCGGACGCACCGGGCGAATTCTCGCGATAGTCGCCACGGTAATCATTCTCGGCGCCGGAGCCGCCTATGCGGGAACCACGCTGCTTGGCGGCGACGATGGAGGCTCGGGCGGCAACAATTCGAAGAAGGCAGCGGCCAACAAGCCGGCCCAGATCAAGGTGGCCGTGCTCAACGGAACCGGCGGCGCCGAAGTCGGCCTCGCCAGCGATTACGCCCTGGTCCTCGAAAACGCGAACTTCAAGACCGGCATCGTCACCGATGCCACCGAAACTTTCACTTCGAGCGTGGTCATGTACACGCCTGGCAACAAGGCGGCCGCCCAGAAGGTCGGCAAAGCGGTCGATATCGACGCAACCGAACCGATCACCAGTCCGGTTGAAACGTTGACCACCGGTTCGATGGCCGTGGTGGTCATCGGCACCGATCATTCGCCGTTGCCGACGGACGGTTAGTCGTTTGGAAAGTCCGGTTCGATCCGGTCGCTCGCGATGGGTGGCGCCGATCGCCATCGGGCTGTTGTTTGTCCTGACCCTCGCTGCTTTCGGATGGTCGCAGCGACTGAAGCGTGAACCGCTGGTGATCGACCGGGTTGAGTTCATCGCGGATGGTGCCGTGACCAACAAGCTTTCGGTTTTCACCCCGAATGGAGATTGTGAGCGCGACACGATCGCGATCAATTTCCGGACGACGAAATCGGATGACGCTTCGGTTGAGATCATCGGGCCGGGTGGCAATCCGATCAGGGAACTCGAAACCGACCGGTTCTTCAAGCGGTACCGGGAGCACTCCATCATCTGGGATGGCAAGAAAGACAATGGCCGGGTGCCACGCACCGAGCAGTACCGGGTCCGGGTAACCATGCATGGCCTCAACCGGGTGCTTTACCTGCCCGGGCGGATCCGTCTGCGCAACCTGCCGGGGGACGGTTCGAAATGTATCGCCCACATTTCGACGAAGAACCAGCCAGATGCCAGTTCCGGCAAGGATGACGGCAAGTGATCGAATCGGTAATCGGCCTGATCGCTGCTCTCTGTGCCGCCGTTGCGATCGTTGATACCTCGTCGCGACGTCGGGGAATGGTCATGGTCGCCGCGGTCGTGCTCGCCCCGGCGCTGATCGCCGGAGACCAGTGGCACGCAACCCAGGTGGAAGAACTGAGGAACTCACCGGCTCTCCTGATCGCTGCTCTGGCGGTAGTCGGAATCGTGGTGGCGGTTCTGGCCGGGATTTTCACGCGCTGGCCGATGGCCCTGCCGGTGCTGATCCTGGTGGCGTTGCCGTTCCGGGTTCCCCTTGACGTAGGTGGTGAAGAAGCCAACCTGCTGATGCCGCTTTACCTGGTCATGGCCGGCGGGGTTGCCGCTTCGGCCTGGCAACAATGGATTCGCCCCGAATCCGGGATTTCAGCGAGGCCCGAACGGGTCGCGCCGCACGGTATCGCCGCCTGGGTGAAACCGCTGCTCGCGGCATCGGTGGTGATTTTTGCGCTCGGACTTTTCTGGTCATACGACCGTTCGACCGGTCTTCAGAACCTCTGTTTCTTCCTGATTCCGTTCGCAGTGATCTTCGCCCTGATGGTCGACTTCGAATGGACTCCGAAACGCCTGCGGACCACCCTGGTGGTAATCGTCGGCCTCGCGCTGATCTGCACCCTGATCGCTTTCGCCGAACACCAGTTCCGCTTCCTGCTCTGGAACGAAACGGTGATCCGGACAAATGACTTCAACGTCTACTTCCGGGTCAACTCGCTGTTCTGGGACCCGAACGTGTTCGGTCGTTATCTGGCCCTGGCGATAACCCTGGTCGCTGCCACCCTGATCTGGTCGCGGGACAGAAAAGAGACGATCATCCTCTGTGCCGTCGCGGCGATCCTCTGGCTGGGCCTCGTGATCACGTATTCGCAGTCGTCCTTCATCGCTCTCCTGGCCGGACTGGCAGTTCTGGTTGCGTTGCGCTGGAGCCTGAAATGGGTGCTGGTCGGATCGGGTGTGCTGGTGGTCGGTGTGATCCTGTTCGCGACCGTTGCCGGCGGGGTTGTGAAGCTGGACCTGAGCCGGTTGAACGCACAGTCGGCCGGACGGGCCAACCTGATCGAGGGTGGCATCAACCTGTTCGAAGCGCGGCCGGTCCAGGGTTACGGATCCGGCGCTTTCTCAAAGGCTTTCCGGGACAAAGAAACCAATGGCAACGCGCCGGTAATCGAATCGCACACCGAACCGGTGACGGTCGCCGCCGAGCAGGGCCTGGTTGGACTCGCGGTCTATGTTGCCCTGATCATCTCCGTGATCGCCGCACTCACAGCCGGCATGAGGGCGGTAATGCCGGGGTTGGGAGCGGCCCCCGGTGCCCGTGACAAAACCCGGGGCCCACCGGCCTCACGCGCCGCGATTCTTGCCGCTTTCGTTGCGGTCCTGGTCCACACCATCACCTACGCCGGTTTCCTCGACGACCCGATCACCTGGGTTTTGATCGCCATCGGCTATAGCCTCGCTTTCCCATGTCGGGCTACCTCCGCCGCTTAGCGAGCACAGGCGCTGCCTATACGGCGGCCAGCATTCTTTCGAAGCTGATCGCGGTCGCTTTGCTGCCGCTGTACACGCGGTATCTCTCGCCGGCCGATTACGGGGCGGCCGAAGTGATGTTCGGAGCTGTGGTCGCGGCCAGCATCATCATCCGTCTGGGTGTGGTCGAAGCCCTGCTGCGTTTCTATTACAAGACGGATGAAGATCCGGCCAAAGTGGTGGCCACTTCCTTCTCCGCACTTTTCTGGGCCGGCACGGTCGCTGCCCTGGTCCTCCTGCCGCTGGCCGGACCGATCTCCGAAGCGTTGCTCGGTGAACCCGAGGTCGAACTGGCCAGGATCGCGATTGGCGGCCTCTGGGTACTCACCCTTTCCGAGTACCTGCTGACGATCTTCCGTCTCGACGAAAAATCCAAACCGTTCTTTGTCGTGACCCTCGCTTCGGTCCTCGTCACCATTCCGGTGACCGTGATCCTGGTGGTGCCATTCAATCTCGGAGCCGAAGGTCTTTTGCTCGGCAGTTATGGCACCGGGGTCGTTTTCGTACTTGGCCTGATCGTCTATCACCGCAAACGGCTCTCTTTGATCCCGGACCTGCCACTGCTCAAACGGATGATGCGTTTCGGTTTGCCAACCATGCCGGCCGAGCTCTCGCTCTATTCGCTCAGTTTCGTTGACCGGATAATCATTGCCCGCAGCCTGGGTCTTGCCGAAGCGGGCCTTTACTCGCTGGCGATCAAGGTGTCGCAGTCAATCAACGTCCTGGTCCGCGGATTCCAGCTCGCTTTCCCGCCGCTGGCCTACTCGATAGTCGATGACGATGAAGCCCGCCGGGCCTACTCGGCGATCGTCACCTGGTTCGTGGTGCTGATGGCGATGGTAATCACCGCGATCTGGCTGGTAGCCCCATGGATCATCAGCATTTTCGCCGCCCCTGAATATTTCGAGGCTTACAAGGCAGTTGGCCCGGTGGCAGCAGGTACCGCGCTCTACGCGATCTACATGGTGCTGCTGGTTGTTCTGGGAAGAACCGGACGAACCGAGTTCAACTTCCCGGCAACGCTGGCCGGGGTCGTGGTCAACATCGTGCTCAACCTGATCCTGGTTCCGATCTGGGGAATAGTCGGGGCCGGGGTTTCACTGGTCATCTCTTACGGCATCGTGCTGGTCCTGATGTACATCTTCACCCAGAGGCTCTTTCCCGTCCCGTACGAATGGGCACGTCTGCTCAAAGTGGTCGGGGCAAGCGCGGTTCTGGTTGCGATCGGCGAGGTGTTCGTTCCAAATACGGGCATCGCGCCGCTGGCGATCCGTTCCCTGTTGATCTGTGTCCTGCCGTTGGCAATGTTCAGCCTTGGTTTCTTCACCCGCGAAGAAAAACGGTATCTCGCGATGCTCAGGCAGCCTTCGTTGCTGATCGAGAAGATCAAGGCCGCAAGGGCAGTGGAAGCCAGCGATCCCAAAACCCGGGATCAGGGACTGTCCGAGGTCTACGAAGTTGAACAGATGAACGAGGACCTCAGGAATTAGGCCCGGATCACACAAGGCACGGATTTCCTTAACTGGGAAATCCGTGTTTGGTGCACTGGGAGGTATCTGAGAAAAGGACCTCTTCAGGCGTTGTTCCGGTCTTTGAGGCTTTCTCCGCTGTAGGGGAAGAGGGCCTGTTTTGTGTGGGCCGCGTAGACCCTGGTCGGGGCGGCCGGCATCACCACTGACGCGGCCGTTCTCAGGGCATAAGTCCAGGCGGTGAGCAGCCTTACGGTGAGGGCAGCGGTGCGGCCGTGATGCTTTCGCATGTAGAGATCCCGGTTCCGGTGGAACTCCACGATCCGTGGCAGCCCCGAGCTGAGATCGGTCGAGAGCTGATTGTGGTGAATCGCTTCGGCTGACGGCACATAAAGGCTGTGCCAGCCGGCATCAGACAGCCTTTTCGCAAAGTCACATTCGTCGTAATAGACGAAGAACTGCGGGTCCATCCAACCGACCTGCTCAGCCGCTTCACGACGAACCATCAGAGCGCTTGACTGAACCCAGTCGACCCGGGTGGTCAGGGGACCCTGACTCTGCACGGTGAGGCGACCATGCAGGAACATCGCCCCGACGATCGCGGTTTCCACTCCCGGAAACTTCCAGGCGCAGGCGTAAGGATGATCCTCGCCGTCGAAGAGCTGGGCCCCGGCTGCCCCGGCCGCGGGATCGGACTCCATCGATTCGTAAAGCGCCTCGACCGACCCCGGTTTCAGTTCCGTGTCTTCGTTCAGCAGCAGGCAGTACCGGCCACTTGCCTTTTTCATCAGGGTCGTGTCGTTGGCGGCTTTGCCTTCCTTTTCGACCAGCCGGATGATTTCCACTTCCGGGTAGTGCTCGAGAACCGCTTCAACCGAGCCATCGGTCGAAGCGTTGTCCAGAACTATCGTTTCGGAGCTGATTCCGGACATGCCGTTACGCTCGATCGCAGCGAGGCATTCGAGCAGGTATTCACGGCCATCGTTGTTGACCACGCAGTAGGAAAGGTCGGTAACCACTGCCGCCTACGATAATCAGGGCGTGCGCATTCAGCTGATCGACCCTTCCGCCTTCACGCCGCCCTACGACCGAGCTCTCGCCCGGGCGCTGGCTGCCGAAGGCGCTGAGGTCGAGCTGCTCACCTCCCGGTTCCTTTACGGGCCGGTGCCGGAGGCGGTTGGTTATGAAGCCAAAGATGTCTTCTACCGTCGCTCAGCCGCTCGCGGACTGAACGCCCGTGGTCGGGTCCCGTTCAAGTTTGCGGAGCACCTGGCCGACATGAAAAGGCTGCGTGGAATGATCAAAGGAGACGTCACCCACTACCAATGGCTGACCGTGCCGTCGCTGGACCATCGTCTGCTGCCCACAGGCCCACCGCGGGTGATGACCGCGCATTACGTGGCTCCACCGGAACCGACTTCCCGTCAGGTCAAGTCGGCCTTCAAGGCATTCGACTCGATGGATGCGCTGATTGTCCATTCGCAGACCGGCGCCCGCCGGATGGAGGACGTAGTCGGGATCTCCCCGGAAAAGATCCATGTGATTCCCCACGGATCATTCGACTACCTGACCGAGCTTCCGGCCGAGGATCCCCTGCCGGCTGAACTGAAGGACGCGACTGGCCCGGTCGTCCTTTTTTTCGGGTTGCTTCGCCCCTACAAAGGAGTCGATGTTCTGCTCGAAGCTTTCGCTGCGGTTGAAGGGGCGGAACTGTGGATCGTGGGCAACCCGCGCATGGATCTGACCGACCTCAAAACCAGGGCCGAAAAGCTCGGGGCGCGGGTCCGCTGGCTTCCGCGTTTCGTCAAGGACACCGAGATCCCGGCAATCATGCGCGCAGCTGACCTGCTCGTGCTCCCTTATCGCGACGGGGAGCAGTCCGGGGTGCTTTACACAGGCCTGGCTTTCGGCAAACCGATGGTGATTTCGGACGTAGGCGGACTTGGTGACGTTGCCCGTGAACACGATGCCGCCAGGCTGGTCGAGCCCGGGGACGTCGAAGGTCTCGCCGATGCTCTGAGTGAACTCGTGGATGACGATGCGGCAAGGAAGGATCTCGCCCGTAAGGCAGCGGCCGCAGCAAAAGGACCATTCGCCTGGGCCAGCATTGCCCGTCAGACCCTTGATCTCTACCGTGAAGTCGGCGCATGATCACTTTGGTTGCAATCATCTTCTGGCTGTCTGCCGGGCTGATCGTATTCACCCATTTCGGGTACACGATCGCCTTGCTGATCCTCGACGGACTCGGTTTCAGCCATCAGGCCGGGGTGCTGCGAGGTAAACGGGCAGGCCGGTTCCCGTCACTGGTTGGTGATGTCGACACGGACGAAAGTGCGATCCCGGTCGTTTCGCTGATCATCGCGGCATATAACGAAGAGGCGGTGATCGAAGCGAAAGTGAAGAACGCCCTCGAGATTGATTATCCGCGCGAACTACTGGAAATCATCGTCGCTTCCGATGGATCTACTGACAAAACCGTGGAAATCGCCCGCGAGGCTGGTGCCGATCAGGTGCTTGACCTGCCAAGGAGCGGCAAGGTTGCTGTTCAGAACGCAGCCGCTGCTGCGTCGAAAGGCCAGATCCTCGCTTTCTCCGATGCCAACTCACAATGGCAGCCCGATGCTCTCGCCCAACTGCTCGAGCCCTTCCGCGACGAAAAGGTCGGGTATGTCTGCGGACAGGTCCGTTTCACCGGACCCGAAGGCGGCAACCTTGAAGGCATTTACTGGCGCTACGAGATGAAAGTGCGCGAACTTGAATCCCGGCTGGCCGGGGTCACCGCAGGCAACGGCGCGATCTATGCGGTCCGGGCCTCGCAATACATCGATCTGGACCCGTCCGGCAGCCATGACCTTTCCTTTCCGTTTGCTTTGGCGAAGCGCGGATTCGCTTCGCTTTACCGGCCGAAGGCCCAGGCGACGGAAAAGATGGTGCCAAGCATGGAAGGCGAGCTTTCCCGGAAACGTCGCATGATGGTCGGCCTGTGGGACATCGTGATCGGTGAAGGCATGATCGATCCGCGTGGATACCCGGTCATCTACTTTTTCGAGATCGCTTCGCACCGGTTGCTCCGGTATCTCACCCCGGCCCTGCACCTGATCGTTCTGATCACCAACATCCTTCTGTACAACCAGGGACTGGTTTACGAACTGACGCTCTACATCCAGCTGGCGCTGATGGTTGCGGCGGTCCTCGGGCGCTGGATTTCGTGGCTTCCCTTCCGGATCAGCCGCTACTACGTAATGACCACGATTTCGATCGCGCTTGGCCTCTGGGATCGCTGGCGCGGCGGACCTCCCGGCTACTGGGAAAAAGCGGAGGGCACACGTTGAACAGGCTTCTGGATCTTTTCCTGGCCCTGGTCCTGACCACAGTGACCGCCCCGCTGATGCTGATGGCCGCCTTGATGATCCGGCTCGAAGGCGACGGTCCAGTGATCTATCGCCAGCGCCGGGTCGGTCGAAACGGGATCGAGTTCGAAATGCTGAAACTGCGCACGATGGTCCCCGGATCGGACCCGGTCGGGGTCGGGACCGTTGTTGGCCGTGAAGATCCAAGGGTGACTCGCACCGGCCGGTTGCTTCGCCGGACCTCCCTCGACGAGCTGCCCAACCTGATCAATGTGCTCCGCGGTGAAATGTCCCTGGTTGGTCCGCGTCCGACGATTCCGGCCCAGGTCAACGATTACACCGAGCGGCAGCGACGCCGGCACGAGGTTCGACCGGGCATCACCGGCTGGGCCCAGGTCCAGGGGCGGGCGGGTATTCCCTGGGATGAACGGATCGAACTGGACATCGAGTACGTGGACAATCGTTCAGCCCGGCTCGATTTCGAAATCCTGCGCCGCACTGTTTGGCTGGCAGCAACCGGCAAGGGCCTCGCGCCAGACTGAATTTTGCGGTTCGACTAGGCTTTCCGGATGCGCATCGGCGAGATCATAAGTAGCAGCAAGCCGGTTTTCTCGGTTGAGTTCTTCCCTCCGAAGACTGACGAAGGCCGCACTCAGCTGCTCGACACGGCCAGGACCCTGGCCGAGCTTGACCTCGACTTCGTTTCCGTGACCTACGGTGCTGGCGGTTCGACCCGTGACGGCACGGTTGACATCACCACCGCCCTGAAGGAGGAAGTCGGTCTCGAGGTAATGGCCCACCTGAGTTGCGTGGGTGAAACGACCGACGGCCTCGAAGTGACCCTCGATCGCCTGCGGGATGTCGGAATCGACAACATTTTTGCCCTCAGGGGAGATCCACCACGAGGCGAGACCGATTTTGTCCAGCCCGAAGGTGGTCTGGGCAGTGCCGCTGAACTTTCGGCCTTCATCACCGGCAACTATGATTTTGCGGTCGGGGGCGCCTGCTTCCCCGAGAAGCATCCCGAGGCTCCAGACATGGAGACCGACCTCAACTACCTCAAGTCGAAAGTTGATTCTGGCGCGGAGTTCCTGATCACCCAGCTCTTCTTCGACAATCGCGCCTATTTCGATTTCGTTGATGCGGCCCGGGCGAAAGGCATCGATGTGCCGATCCTTGCGGGAATAATCCCGGTTACCGGTTACGCCCACACCAAACGGATCTGTGATCTGTGTGACGCATCGATCCCGTCGCATCTGGAAGTCGCGATGCGGGCCGCGGAGGGCGACCCGGAAGCCGAGTTCAACCTGGGCGTTGCCTACGCAGCGCAGCAAAGCGCTGAGTTGCTGGCAGCAGGTGTTCCCGGAATTCACTTTTACGCACTGAACAAAGCACCGGCCACGAGGGCGGTGCTCGGTGCTCTCCGTGCCGCACAGCCCTGGCGGGGCGCCCGCGGCCAGTCCGTCCAGGCGTGACCCCGGGCGCGGGCCCGGCCGCCGACGGTTCACCGGCGGGTGACGAACGGCCATCGGCCCTTGGTTACCTGCTCGGGGCATTGATCCTGGTTGCGATCGCCGGCGGTGTGTACCTGGCGGTCACGGCAGGGGGCAATGAGGATCCCGGGGCCGCGCACATCGCAACGCCGTCAAGTGGAAACACGAACGGGGTGGCTCCGGATGAGCGGGCCGGTTCCAGCGTGCAGGTCGAGGTAACTGACGTCGATGAAGCGGTGGCGCTTTCCGGTTGTACCGTTGCCGAGGATCTGAAGGACGAAGGCGGAAAGCACTTGACCCGGGACGACCCGGCGCCCGACTACGGCACTGTGCCGCCGACCTCGGGCCCGCACATCGGACCGCCTCTCCAGCAGGCCGACGGTGCTTACGTGGAGACACCGGCCCCGCAGGACGTGGTTCATTCACTGGAACATGGCCGGGTCGCCATCCAGTACAACCCGAAGCTTCCCGAAGCCGCCCAGTTGAAGCTGAAGGGCCTTTATGACTCCGCTTACAGCGGCGCCCTGCTTTTTCCGAATCCGGACATGCCGTATTCGGTTGCGGCAACCGCCTGGACGAACCTGATCCGCTGCAAGGATTTCGAGGGGGAAAGCACGCTGGACGCGATCAGGGCCTGGGCCGCGGTTCACTACGATCACGCTCCGGAACCCCTGGATCTTTTCCCGCCGATCGAGGGTCCGAGCTTCGGGGATCTGGCCCCCGAAGAAAGCTGATCAGGCCGGATTCAGGTGGCGCGGTAAGCCGGGAAAAACCCGCCGGCTTCGCCGGGGGAAAGCTGTTCGTATTTCGCCGCGTCGCAAACTATTTCCGAGGTGTACCACTGCTCTTCGCGGTTCGCGAAACCGCGTTTGAACTCTTCGAGTGCGTCGCCCGCGGTGATTCCGCCACCGAGATTGAGCGGCAGCTCGAGTTCTTCGCCAAGGTCGATCAGGGCGAAAAGCACGTTTTTCATCGGTGAATCGCGCAGGTTGGAATTGGCGGTACCGGACAGGTAGTAATGGAGCATTCCGTCACTCACGGTCGCGATTGAGGCGGCAGCAACCACCCCGTCGGCATCCCGGGCGATCGCGATTCTGGTGCCGGGGCAGGTGTAGATCCGGTTGAAGTATTCCTCGGTGAAGAAGTAGCGTTCCGCAGCGTCGGTACGTTCCATCGTTTCCGTATAAGCCCGGAAGAATCCGGTGCGTTCGGTGGCCCCGGCGGTGATGGCATCGACGATCTCGACCTCGTAACCGCCTTCCGCGTTCCGGCGCACCTGGCGCCGGTCACTCGGACGGCTTTTGCGAGGCAGGGCCGGATCGGAAAGCAGGCAGACGTTGCGCGCGGTTGCCCCGGTCAGGGCGGGTTCGCCCCCGAGGGCATGCCTCAGGAAAACCGTGACCAGGCCGGTTTCGGAAAAATCGGTTTCGTCCAGGTCGATCCGGCCAACGTCGCCCTCGGTTGAGAATCCCGGATACCCGTAGGGGGAGATCGCGTCGATCGCATCGCTGCCCTCGACCGACCGCACCAGGACCGGGGCGGTGACCGACCCGCCGTCCGTCACGATCCGCAGCGAATGCGTTGTCGATTCGGCTGCGAGGAACTCCCGGGATCGGAAGAAATCGGCAGAGACGGCGGCCCGTCCCCCGTCCTCGATCAGTTCGGCCCGTGCGGTCAACTCACCACTTGGCGACAGCGTTGAAGAACTGGTCGGGGGACACACCCCAGACCTCGCAGTCGAGCAGGGTGCCGTCGGGACGTTTGATGTGGTCAACCATGTTGCCTTCGTACTGCCAGCCCTGCGCAGTGACCACCTTTTTGGCGGCAGTGTTGAAGGACGGGATGCGGCCGTAAACCCGGTGTGCCCCGAAATCCTCGAAAGCCTTGGTCACGGTGAGGCGTTCAGCCCAGCGCCCGACTCCTTTGCCACGCACGTCGTCGCCGATCAGCGCACCGAGTTCCGGTGCGGTCTGGCGGAAGAGTCCGTAGAGGGCGGTGAAACCGATTGGCTGCTCGATACCGGGCACCTCGATCGCGTACTTGCGGTCTTCGCCTTCGTCCTGTTTCGCGGCGTTGGCGGTCCAGCCTTCGGCGTTTTCGAGGGTGAAGCCATCACGCTGCTCCATCAATGTTTTGGTGGCTTCGCGGTTGTTGAACCAGCGGTGAACGGCTTCCGCATCTTCCGGTCGGAAGTCGCGGATCGAACATGAAGGGGTCTGTGACATGCCCCGATTCTACGGTGCCGGCTACTTGATCTCGCCGGCGCGCCGCTTGAAGATCGTCTCGATCTGCTCAAGCGATCGTCCCTTGGTCTCCGGAACGAACTTCCAGCAGAACCAGAGGGTGACCAGTCCAACCGCTCCGTAAAGCCAGAAAGCCCCGGTCTGTCCGGCAAAGTCGATCAGAGGCAGGAAAGTGAGCGAGACCGCGAAGTTGAAAAACCAGTTGGTCATCGTGCCTGCCGAAGCAGCTTTGCTTCGCACCGACAGCGGATAGATCTCTGCGTTCAGTAGCCAGAAGATCGGGCCGAGGCTGATTGCGAAAGAGGAAACGAAAAGCATCAGGCTGCCGACCGCGACGATCGTGGTGAAGGTGCCGGTAGCACCGATGAATGCCACCCCGAGCAGGAAGAGCGACAGGGTCATTCCGGATACGCCGATAAGCAGAAGTTCACGACGGCCACGGATATCGAGCAGGCGCAGCGCGACGATGGTCATTACCACGTTGATTACACCCACCCCGAGCGAAGCGAGGATCGAGGAGAAGTCCGAATTGATCCCGGTGTCCTTGATGATCGTCGGGGCGTAGTAGATGACCGTGTTGATGCCGGTGATCTGCTGAAGGATCGCCAGGCCGATTCCGACCAGGAGAGCGGCCTTGACCGCTGGTTTCATCAGGTCACGCCAGCCGCCGGTTTCAACGTCACTTGCCATCGAGACGCGGATCTCCTCGAGCTCCGTTTCGATCGCTTCCTCGCCACCCGGGCGCACCTGGCGCAGGGCGTAGGCGGCTTCGTCGTGCCGCTCTTTCATCATTAGCCAGCGTGGGCTGTTCGGCAGGCGCAGCACGCCGATCAACAGGATGGCAGCGGGGATCGCACCGAGCCCGAGCATCCAGCGCCAGCCTTCGTTGACCTCGGAGAACGCAAGTCCAACGAGATAGGCAACCAGAATGCCGACGGTTACCGCCAGCTGGAAGAAAGTAACGAGACGACCGCGCATGTCGGCGGGCGCGACTTCAGAGATGTAAACCGGGGCGATCGCAGATGCGACACCGATACCGAAACCGATCACCACTCGTGACAGGATCAGGAGAACGGCTTCCTGGGCGATCCCGGAAACCACTGCGCCGATAATGAAGATGATCGAAGACGCGAGGATCAGGCTGCGCCGACCGTACTTGTCACCACCGCGGGTAGCGAACCAGGCGCCGAACACCGCCCCGATCGGAACTGCCGCGACGACCATGCCGGACGCGAGAGAGCCAAGGTTGAACTCGGGTGTGATCGTCAACAGCGCCGTGGCGATGATGCCCGTGTCATAGCCGAACAGCAGGCCGGCGAGGCCCGCTATTGCCGCAGTGACGACGACGTTCCGCTTGGCTTTCGCCGCGGATACCTCACTCCCCTTGGTGCTCACCCGGCAATCCTTCCACGAATCGGTTTCGATTGCCAGTCATGATGGGCTGGTGAAAGAGTCCGCCCCGGGGAAACTGAGCAAGGCGCAGGCCAGAAGGGTCGCACTGGCGGCTCAGGGTTTCGATCGCCCGAAACCCGCGGGCAAAATCACGATGCGTCAGGTGCAGACGGTGCTCGACCGGATCGGCCTGATCCAGATCGATTCCGTCAACGTCGTGGTGAGGGCCCACCTGATGCCGCTGTTTTCAAGGCTCGGCCCGTACGACCCGGCGCTGCTTACGCGTGCCTCGGAAGAATCTCCGCGTCGACTGGTTGAGTACTGGGCCCATGAAGCTTCGCTGGTCCCGCCGGAAACCCATCGTCTGCTGCGGTGGCGGATGGAACGGGCCGACCGGGATGCCTGGCGCACAGTGCGGGCAGCCGCCGACAAACCCGAACTGCTGGTCGCGTTGATTGACGAAATCGAACGGTCGGGACCGGTCACGGCGGCCGACCTTGGCCGGCAGATAGATCCCCACCACGTGCCCGACAAAAAACATTGGGGATGGAACTGGCCCCCGGTGAAAAGTGCCCTGGAGTACCTGTTCTGGAACGGACGAATCACCGCTGCGTCAAGGACCAGCCAGTTCAGCCGCCGGTATGACCTGACCGAAAGGGTGCTGCCGTCGCACATTCACGCGGCACCCGCCGAAGATCACGATGAAGCGATTCGCCGACTGGTGGAAATATCGGCCCGGGCCCTTGGAGTCGCAACCATCCGGGACCTGCGTGACTACTTCCGGCTGGGCGCGAAAGAAGCGACGGCCGCCGCAGAGACCCTGGTCGGGGAAGGAGTGCTGCTGCCGGTACAGGTCGAGGGGCTGGACCGGATCTCTTATCTGCACCGGGACGCGAAACGTCCACGGAAGATCTCGAACCGGGCGTTACTCGCCCCTTTCGACCCGCTGGTTTTCGAAAGGACCCGCCTCGAAGAGCTTTTCGGGTTTCATTACCGGATCGAGATCTACACGCCGAAAGCGAAACGAAAGTACGGGTATTACGTGCTGCCATTCCTGCTGAACGAACGGATCGTGGCCCGGGTTGACCTGAAGTCCGACCGTGAAGCCTCCGTTCTTCTGGTCAAGGGCAGCTTCGCGGAAGAAAACGCCCCTGCTGGAACCGTGCCGGAACTGGCCGCCGAACT
>JBAWHK010000271.1:0-1923 GCA_049593795.1 Solirubrobacterales bacterium | reverse complement strand
CGAAAACGAGACCGGCCGCACCCAGTGCCTGACGGAACCGGTTCACCCCGTCGGTCAATTCGAGCCAGGCCCAGACGACCAGGCCGGAGTAGAAAGCAGCACGGGAAACCCCGAAAGCGAAGGTACCCTGGTCGAGGAAACGCGACAAGACCGCTCCCACCAGCGCCACTATCAACGGCGGGTTCGGAGCCTGGGCCACCGTGTAGCCCAGCACTTTGAGGTCAGGCGATTTCCAGGTCACGAGTCGGGGCATCAGGACTTTGGCGGCCACGGGATGAAGGCACTGGTGCGTTCCATGTATTCCCTGTAGCCCGGTCGACGGTCAGCCATGTCCTTCTCGAGCATCGCGACGCCGGAGACTTTCAGCAGGAAAAACGTCATTACAACCGGACCGATCGCAGTCCACCAGGGTGCGCCGGACCCGAGGGCGATCAGCCAGATCCCCCACCATTCGGTCGCATCACCGAAGTAGTTCGGATGGCGGCTGAACTTCCAGAGTCCGCGGTCCATCACCTGGCCGTCGGTCGACGGGTCCTTGATGAAACGGCTCAACTGAAGGTCACCCACTGCTTCGAAATAGAAACCGAAGGCGAATACCGCCACCCCGATCCAGGAAAGCCAGCCGATCGAATCCGGGGCCTGTGCCCCGAGTGCCTGAACCGGAATCGAAACAACCAGGGCGATGCCGCCCTGAAGCAGGAAGACCCCGAACAGGGACCAGATCCAGAACGTGGCTGGCCGTTTCTTCCGCATTGCCTGATAGCGGCGGTCTTCATCCTGTCCAAGGTTGCGCCGTGCGACATGGGTCGCCAGGCGCAGCCCCCAGATGGTCACCAGGCAGGCGGCGAGCAGCATTGCGCCTGAACCTTCACCCGCGGCATACGACGTCCACGCAATCGCGATGAAAACCAGACCCCAGGCGATGTCGGCCAGGCCTGCATCCTTCCGGATCAAACTGATCATCCAGGTGACAGTCATCACCACGAGAGCAGCGATCGTTGCCGGGACTGTCACCGAAAGATCCATTGGCTCAAGCGTACCCTCTGCACTCCCGGCCAATCCGGACATCGGGCCCGCAGCCCGCGACGGAACCGCGAGGCAACGGGTACCTGTTCGAACTAGCTAACGGCAGGTCTTGCCGCGGCAGGTACGAAGCTGTGACGCTTTGGCTTCGAGGTTGGCCATCACCTTGGAGTAGGCCGGGTTGCCGGCGAGGTTGTCCAACTCATCCGGGTCCTTGTTCAGGTTGTAGAGCTCGAACTCGGCCCCACCCTCGAATGTCCAGTGGATGTACTTGAACTTGTTGGTCCTGACTCCGTAATACGGCAGATCGAAAGCAGTGACCGGCGTGTAGAACAGGAACAGGGAACGCATCGCTTCGATCGGCTGGACGCGTTTCGGAAGCCGCTTCTTGCCTTTGGCAGCGGGCAGCAGCGAGATGCCATCAGCAACACGACCGGACTTGGCATTGGCGATGTCAAGGATGGTCGCCGTGATGTCGACATCAAGCGCCGCACCGGTCTTGACCTTGCCCTTCTTGATCCCGGGGCCGCTCATCATTGCCGGCACGTTGACCGAGTTCTCGTAAGGAAGGAACTTGGAGCTGCGCAGCCGGTGTTCGCCCTGCATGTAGCCATTGTCCGAGGTGAACATGAAGTAGGTGTTCTTGAACTCGCCGGCTTTCTTCAGTTTCTTGACGATCTTGCCGACCTGGTCATCCACCGACCGCAGGGCACCGAGGCGCCCGCGAAAGTTGTCGGTGATGTCATCGATCTGCGTGTCGGTCAGCAACGGCAGGTTCTTCAGGTTGCTGGCTTTGTCAGATATATCCGCTTCGTTGAACGAAGCCGGTCGCGGCAACGGCGTGTCGTCGAAGGTGTCGGCGTAACGGATCGGTGGCCGCGGATCCGGGCCCGGCGCACC
>JBAWHK010000270.1:0-10869 GCA_049593795.1 Solirubrobacterales bacterium | reverse complement strand
GTCTCGGTCGACACCCTGGACGCCAAGCGCAAAGGGCTCAACGGTGCCCTTTCCCAGCGCGGCATGAAAGTTTCGTTCACTCATCTCGTCGCCTGGGCGATCGTGCTCGCGGCGAAGGAATGGCCGGCAATGGCCCGTCATTACGAGGAGCGTGACGGCAAGGCGTACGTGATCAACGATGGCCAGATCAACCTCGGCATCGCCGTCGACGTCGAGAAGAAGGACGGCTCCCGCGCCCTCATGGTTCCCGCGGTCAAAGGCGCTGACCGCCTCACTTTCACCGAATTTCACGCGCATTACGAAGAACTGATCACGAAAACCCGGGAGAACCGTCTGACCCCGGACGATTTCGCGGGTACCAACGTCACCCTGACCAACCCGGGCGGAATCGGCACGGTTGCTTCCGTGCCGCGCCTGATGAACGGGCAGGGCACGATCGTTGCCGCTGGTTCCATTGCTTACCCGCCGGAATGGACCCACGCCGACCCGGCCCGCATCGCCCATCTCGGTGTTTCCAAGGTGATGACGCTGACCTCGACCTATGACCACCGGATCATCCAGGGCGCTGAATCAGGCAACTTCCTGAAAACCCTCGACGGGTTGATCGCCGGCAACAACGAGTTCTACGAGAAAGTCGCGGCCGATCTTGGTCTCGAACCGTCGATCCTCGCCGCTTCGGTCGCCAACGCCACCAAAGCCCCGCCGCTCGCTTCGGAAACGCCGGTCAGCACTTCGGCGATCAGCCAGCAGCCGGCCCCGGAACTCCTTCAGGCAGTTCAGGCGTCAACTTCGATCCTCAAAGCATTCCGTACCCATGGCCATCTCGCGGCCAACCTCGACCCGCTCGGCGCGAAGCCGAAAGGCGACCCGGCGCTGGACCCGGAAACGGTGGCTCTCACCCCGGAACTCATGGGCCAGATCCCGGCCTCGATCCTGCGTATCGGAGTTCCCGGCGAAACCCTGCTCGAAGCACTGCCCCGGATGCGCGCGGCCTACACCGGCACCATCGGCTACCAGTTCGAACACATTTCCTCCCATCAGCAGCGTGTCTGGATGCGGGAAATGATCGAATCGGGCGAGCACCGCAAGCCGCTCACCCGTGACGAGAAACGCCGGCTCCATGACCGCCTGATCGACGTCTTCGAGTTCGAACGGTTCATCGAAAAGGCCTACCTTGGCCAGAAGATGTTCTCGATCGAAGGTCTCGATGCGATCGTGACCATGATCGATGAGCTCTCCACCCTCGCGATCCGCGGAGGCGCCGGAGAAGTCGTGCTCGGGATGGCCCATCGCGGACGGCTGTCAGTGCTGGCGCACAATGCCGGCCGTTCGCCGGAATCGATCTTCGCGGAATTCGAAGGCGGCAAACGAATCGAAGACGTCAAGGCCGTCGCTGCGATCCCGCATGGCGGCACCGGCGACGTCAAATACCACTACGGCCATCAGGGATCGTTCAAGAACTCCGACGGTGAGTCGATCGACGTCCACCTTTACCCGAACCCGAGCCATCTCGAGTTCGTTGACCCGGTCGTAACCGGCGCAACCCGGTTCTCGCAGAGCGACATCGATGGTTCGACCATCACCCACGACTACAAGAAGGCTGTGCCGGTGGTGCTCCACGGCGATGCCGCTTTCCCCGGCCAGGGTGTGGTCGCCGAAACCTTCAACCTCCAGAGCCTCGACGGCTACTCGGTTGGCGGCACGATTCACATAATCGAGAACAACCAGGTCGGTTTCACCACCGATCCGACCGATGGCCGTTCCACCCCTTACGCAGCCGACATGGCCAAGGGGTTCAACGTGCCGATCATCCATGTCAACGCCGATGACGTCGAAGCCTGCTCCCAGGCGATGCGCCTGGCGATGGCCTACCGCGAGAACTGGGGTCGCGACATCGTGATCGACGTGGTTGGCTACCGCCGCTTCGGCCACAACGAAACCGATGAGCCGGCATACACCCAGCCGCTGATGACCGCCACCATCAAGAACCACAAGCCGGTTTCACAGATCTACTCGGAACAGCTGATCGAGCAGGAAGTTGTCACGGCGGAAGAAGCCGAAACAGCGGCTGAGGCCCGCCGGTCCCAGCTCAAGTCAACGCTCGACAATCTGCGCAAGAAGATGGATTCCGGGGTTTACGAAGATCCAACCGTCACCAACTTCGGCACCGGCGAAATGGACCGCAGCGCCAGTCCGCCCGTCCAGACCGCCGTATCCGGCGAGGTCCTGCGCGAACTGAACGAAAAGCTGATCGAGGTTCCCGCGAGTTTCTCGATCCATCGCAAGCTGCGCAAGCCGCTCGGCAAACGCACCGATGCCATGGACAACGGCGGCATCGAATTCGCCCACGCCGAAGGCCTTGCGCTGGCGTCGCTGCTGACCGAAGGCGTCCATGTCCGCATGACCGGACAGGACACCGAACGCGGAACCTTCTCGCAGCGTCATCTGGTGCTGCACGATGAGAAAACCGGCCTCAAGTACGCGCCGATCCAGCACCTGGAAAACGCGAAAGCGCCGCTCGAACTGCACAACAGCCCGCTTTCCGAAATCGCCTGTCTCGGTTTCGAATACGGCTACGCCTCATCGAATCCGGATTCATTAGTGATCTGGGAAGCTCAGTTCGGTGACTTCGCCAACTCCGGCCAGGTAATCATCGACAGTTTCATCGCTTCGGGCGAATCGAAGTGGGGGCTCACTTCCCGGATGACTCTGCTGCTGCCGCACGGCCATGAAGGAGCGGGGCCGGAACATTCGAGCGCCCGCATCGAGCGTTTCCTTTCGCTGGCCGCTGAAGGCAACATGCGGGTCGCCAACCCGACGACCCCGGCCCAGTACTTTCACCTGCTGCGCCGTCAGGCCCTGATCAAAAAGGCCCGGCCGCTGGTGGTCTTCACCCCGAAAGGCATGCTTCGCGCAGCCGCGGCGGCCTCAAGTCTGGACCAGCTCACCGATGAGCATTTCCACTTCATTCTCGACGACCCGCGGGCTACTGAACGCCGCGACAAGATCGAACGCCTGGTGCTCTGCTCCGGACGGGTCTACTACGACATCGATGCCGCCGACTCACGCGAATCCGCGGAGACGGTTGCGGTGGCCAGGGTCGAACTGCTCTACCCCTTCGCCCGGGAACAGCTTTCAACCCTGATCGCTTCCTACCCGAACCTCAAAGAGGTCACCTGGGTCCAGGAAGAGCCGAGCAACATGGGTGCGTGGAGCGTCATGCGCCGCCGCCTGCCGAGCATCATGCCGGAACACCTGAACCTCAATTACATCGGCCGGCCGGAACGTGCGAGCCCGGGTGAGGGTTACTCCGTAGCCCACATCAGGGAGCAGGAACGCATCGTTCTGACAGCCCTGACGCCCACTTCCTGAGCCGAACTTTGGCGGTACCTCAAGCTGTCCCGCGGATTGATTGACGCGGGGTGACTTGAGGTGTATAAGATCAGGGTTGAAGTCCGTAGCAGCATAGGGAGAATAGGGAAGGAGCAGGATCGGACTAGAGGGCCCGGTGAGGACCCGACCTTTTTTAATACAGATTTTCCAAGCCCGCTTCCGGTGGATTGTCCATTGGAAGCGTTCGCGTCGGCATCCCTCCCTGGCTACCGACGCGCTGGCGCGGTGAGGGCCGCGCGGACCCCCTGCCTCCCGCGGCCCTCCCGCGCCTATATTTGTTCAGCCCCGGAACCGTGAGTCAAACAGCTTCAGTTCAGCTGGCGGTGACGTCAACCGTGGCTGAAGCCAGCACCCGGCCGTTCACCTGGATTTCGATCAGGTGCGGGCCCGGATAGATCCTCCGGACTGAAACTTCGCGAATGCGGTGCTCGCGGCTGAAAGATGTTTGTTCTCCTGACTTCAGAACCGCCCGCTTCAGCTTGAAGACCTTCGGGCCGCGCGCACCTTTGGCGCCGGCGTGGTGGATCACGTAATCGACCATCGCCGGGGTTTCATCGGCCGCTTCCAGCGTGAACTCGATCCGCACGGCATCCCCGATGCTGATCGTCCCGGGCGAGACACTGAACTCACGGATCTCCACCGCGGCACCGTGGTCATAACCAACAAGGGAGAGGGCAGCCGGGTTGCCGGCCTTGATCAGGCTGCGCATGCCGTGATTCACGATCCAGGCCCGCCGTTCCGTTTCGCCCCCTTCTTTGATCCATCGTTGGCCGGTCTCGATTGCCAGCTCCGGATGGTCCTTGGCGATGTCGTTCAGGTGGTTCGCCACTGACTTGCGTACGTAGATCGCCGGATCGTCAACCAGACGGTCAAGCAGAGCGATCGTGGGCGCCGGATCCTCGATGAAACCCCGGAGCTGGGCTCCCCACGGCAGACGCGGCCTTGAACCTTCCGACACCAGCCGCCGCAGGTGCTCGTCCTCACTCCCGATCCATTGATCGAAGAACTCGAAAGTGACCTGTGGATGAGCTTCGATGAAGGGACGGATCGCGAACTCGCAGGACCAGCGAGAAGTCAGGCGTTCCATCAGCTGCAGCGAGATCCGCGGATGATCAAGGCCGTACCGCGCGACGTAATCATCGACGCAGTAGACGGCCCAGCCATCCATCGCCGGATCGTCAAGTGCCCGGTTGATCAAACCTGCGGCTTCGGTGAAATCGTCCGGCAGGGCTGAAGCCAGCGCATCGGCCACATGGATTACCCGCGCTTTGAGTTCCAGCGCGGCAAGCCCGTCCGTGGCCCGCGCTACGAAAGACGCGGCGGGGAAATCACCCGACGCCGCTTCGAAGGCGGCAGAAAGCTCCCCGATCGAAACCGGGGAGATCCTGTCCTTGAAAGCACTCGACTCGAAGTCGCCGCCCTTCGGTGTCACCCGGACCTTCTACTTCTTGTTCAGGTCACGCAGGACTGTCTGGAGGATTCCGCTGTTCTGGATGTAACGGATCTCATTCGGGGTGTCGTGGCGGACCGTGGCTTCGAAAGTGACTGTGTCAGCCCCATCGCGCTCGGCGGTCACGGTCACGGTTTTGGCCTCACCGTTCTGAAGATCTCCGACCGTGATCACTTCTTCACCGGTCAGGCCGAGCGATTCAATCGACTCTCCTTCCGGGAACTGAAGTGGCACCACACCCATGCCGATCAGGTTCGAACGGTGGATCCGTTCGTAGCTTTCGGCGATCACGGCGCGAACACCCAGCAGCATGGTGCCTTTGGCGGCCCAGTCGCGGGACGAACCCGAGCCGTACTCCTTGCCGGCCAGCACGACCAGTGGGATGCCGTCTTCCGCGTACTGCTTTGCGGCACCGTAGATGCTGGTTTCTTTCCCGTCAGGGAAATGCCTGGTGAAACCGCCAGACTTTTCAACCAGCTGGTTACGCAGTCGGATGTTGGCGAAGGTGCCACGCACCATCACTTCGTAGTTCCCGCGACGGGAACCGTAAGAGTTGAAATCACCGGGCTCAACGCCCTGCTCCATCAACCATTCACCGGCAGGACTTGACTTCTTGATCGCCCCCGCTGGCGAGATGTGGTCGGTGGTGATCGAGTCACCCAGCAGGGCCAGTACACGGGCCGAATTGATCGGAGCCAGACCGGGTGGATCGGCCGGCATTCCTTCGAAGAAAGCGGGCTTGCGCACGTAGGTCGAATCAGGCCAGGTGTAGCGATCGCCTTCGGGAACCGATACGGCCTGCCAGTCCTCGTTCCCTTTGAAGACCTCGCCGTAGTTCTTGGTGAACATCTCACGGCGGATCGATTTACCGACGACTTCGGCGATCTCTTCCGTACTTGGCCAGATATCGCTCAGGTAGACGGCATTGCCGTCCTGATCCTCACCGAGCGGGTCGGTAGTGATGTCGATGTCCATGCGCCCGGCGAGGGCGTAGGCGACCACCAACGGCGGCGATGCCAGGTAGTTCGCCTTGACGTCCTGGCTGATCCGGCCCTCGAAGTTCCGGTTGCCGGAAAGCACCGAGCAAACGACCAGATCCTTCTCGTCGATCGCGGCGGTAACTGCCGGATCGAGCGGACCGGAGTTGCCGATGCATGTGGTGCAGCCATAGCCAACGAGGTTGAACTGGAGGCCGTCCAGATACTGGGTAAGGCCAGCGTTGTCGAGATAGTCGGTAACGACAGTCGATCCCGGAGCAAGGGATGTCTTGACCCAGGGCTTGCGACTCAGGCCCTTGGCCAGAGCGTTGCGGGCCAGCAGGCCTGCCGAAATCATCACGTACGGGTTCGAGGTGTTGGTGCAGGACGTGATCGCGGCAATCACTACCCGCCCGTGGTCGAGATCGAAAGAAGTGCCGTCCTCAAGGGTCACCGGGACTGAATCGTGTGAACAACGTTCAGCGATCGCGCTGATGTCCTCACCAGTGACAGCGGTGTGCGGCTTGCCGAGCGGAGATGAGTTCTGCTCCTCGCTGGGCGGATCCGACGCCGGGAAGGACTCATCAAGCGCTTCGTCAAGCGGGCTCAGTTCCTGGGCAGCGTCTTCATCGAACTCGACCAGCGCTTCGAGGAAAGCCGGCTTGGCATCAACCAGGGAAACCCGGTCCTGCGGCCGTTTCGGACCGGCGATCGACGGAACCACTGAATCCAGTTCGAGTTCGAGCGTGTCACTGAAGACCGGATCCTCGGAATCTTCGGAGTGGAACATGCCCTGCTCACGTGCGTAAGCATCAACTAGTTCGATCGTTTCGGTCGGACGGCCGGTCAGTTCCAGATAGCGCAGGGTTTCGGTATCGGGCGGGAAGATCGCGCAGGTTGATCCGAATTCCGGTGACATGTTGCCGAGCGTTGCCCGGTCGACCAGCGGCAGCTTCGAAAGTCCCGGTCCATAGAACTCGACAAATTTGGACACAACGCCACGCTCACGCAGCATTTCGGTGACGGTGAGCACGAGGTCGGTCGCGGTCGCACCATCGGGCAGTTTGCCGTGGAGCTTGAAACCCACCACCTGCGGCAGCAGCATCGAGATCGGCTGACCGAGCATCGCGGCTTCCGCTTCGATTCCGCCTACGCCCCAGCCCAGCACGCCGAGGCCGTTGACCATCGTCGTATGTGAATCGGTTCCGACCAGAGTGTCCGGGTAGGCCGCAAGCACACCATTCTTTTCCCGGCTGTAAACGACCTGGGCCAGATACTCGAGGTTCACCTGATGGCAGATGCCGGTGGCCGGCGGAACCACCCGGAAGTTATCGAAGGATTCCTGACCCCACTTGAGGAACTCGTAGCGCTCCTGGTTGCGCTCGAATTCGCGTTCAGCATTGGTCTGGAAGGCCATGCCGTTGCCGAATGCATCGACCTGGACCGAATGGTCGATCACCAGGTCGACGTCGACCAGCGGGTTGATCGCGGTGGCGTCACCGCCGATCTCATCCATGGCGTCACGCATTGCCGCGAGATCAACCACGGCCGGCACCCCGGTGAAGTCCTGCATCAGGACCCGGGCCGGCTGGAACGGGATCTCGGCCGTGGGTGTCGCGGCGGCATCCCAGGTGGCGATTGCTTCGATGTCACTGGATCGCACCGATACACCGTCTTCGAGACGCAACACATTCTCGAGAAGGACCTTCATCGAGTACGGGAGGCGGGCCACGTCGTACTTGGCCTGGAGCGCATCCAGACGATGGATCTCGTAGGACTTGCCGCCTACGTCGAGGGTTCCGCGGGCTCCGTATGAATCGCTGCTCATGTCTTCTTCTCTCACTTGTTGATTTCCTGGATTACCGCTTGTCGGCCTGGTTGGCGGCCAGCTCTTCTGCGGCTGACTGGCCGGTATTGCCGGACTGGATCCGGTGGGAAAGAGCGGGGCTGATCAGGCCCATGTGGGCCATGGTCCGCTGGACTGCCGGGGCCACGGTGATTTCAAGCTTGTTGGAACGGATCGCCTGAAGTACGGCGGCCGCAACCTGTTCCGGGGTGGTTGTGCCCATTCCGGCCGGGGCGTCGATACCGGCGTCGGCAAACATGCCGGCGTCGCGGACGAATCCCGGGGCAACCAGGGTCACGTCAACCCCGGTCCCGGCCAGATCGGGTTTCAGACCGAAAGCGAAACCACGAATGCCGAATTTGGTCGCGTTATATATAGAGGACCTCGGGCTGCCCGCCTTGCCGGCCAGGGAACCAATCAGAACCAGCTTGCCTGATCCGCGTTCCAGCATCGCTGGAAGCAAAGCCTGGCTGAGCAGGATCGGGGCTTCAAGGTTGATCCGCAGCATGCGGGCTACCTGTTCGTCAGTCAGCTCGGTCAGCCTGCCGGTGCTGGGCAGGGCGGCGTTGGCGACCAGACAGTCAACTTCGCCAGCTTGTTCAGCCAGCGCCAGGGCGGCGCCAGTTTCCCCGAGGTCGGCCACGATCAGTGAATGTGTGCCCGCCGCTGGCCCCGGGAGATCACGGATCAGTGACTCCAGGGCTTCGGCCTTCCGACCGGAAACGATCAGTTCAGCCCCGGACGCGGCCAGCCGCGAAGCCATTGAGCGGCCGAGGCCGCCGGTCGCACCGGTCAACAGAACTTTTTTGCCTATCAATTCCACGCTTCAGAATCTAGCACCGGCTCCCGGGTGAGCCTGCCTGCGTCGGCGGTATCCCTGAAGAAAGTCGAAATACAGAAAGTCCCGTAAAAGCCCAGCTCACGGGAAGGTTTACCGGAAGCGTTAGCGAATCATGTGCAGATCGTCTATAGTTCCGCAAGTTCACAAACCGAGACGCCGAGTCTCTGCCCATCAATATGGGTCAGAGAGCGGGGGAACCAAGTTTCTGGGGCGAACCCACCACCGAGGTGGGAGCGCAGGCTCCTTAAGAGCGCTAGCCCGACAGCTAACCCCGTAGGCCGACAAAGGAGATCGGCATTAATTCGTTTCACGCAGTTCATAGGCTGAAACCCGGAATGTTCGCTGCTGCCGCTTTTCTCGGCATGGTGTTCGCTCTGATCCTCGCAGTCGCCCCGAACAGTGCTCAGGCCGCCAAATGCGCCGAGACTTCAAGTGGCGGCCTCTCGATGACCACTTCTGATTGCGCCCCCGCGGCCAAAGCCAAGCTGGTCAACGGCAAGGCAATCGCCCCCGCTTCCGCCCCGGCCCGTGTCAAGAGGGTCATCAACTGGGCCAACCGCATCCGCAACAAGCCGTACATCTACGGTGGCGGCCACAGTTCATTCTTCGACAAGGGCTACGACTGCTCCGGTTCCGTGAGTTTCGCCCTGCGCGGCGGCAAGTTCGTTTCCAGCCCGATGCCTTCCACCGGTTACATGAACTGGAAGAAGCGCGGCGCCGGTAAATGGATCACGGTCTACTCGAACCCGGGCCACATGTACATGGTTGTTGCCGGACTCCGGTTCGACACTTCGATGACTCCCGGTAACGGCCCCGGCTGGAGTACGAGCATGCGCTCGACTTCAGGCAAGTTCCAGGTCCGTCACCCCGGCAAGTACTAAGCCGACACAGCACACCCAGTTGCGAAACGCCCCGGATTCCGGGGCGTGTCTTTTGCAGGTCCCGGAAGGGCCGGCTGGTCGGCGTGAGTGCGGCGCTGCCATCCGGGGATCTGATATCGGTATGCGGTGACTTCAACCCCTGATTCAGCCACCGACCGGATCTCCCCGCCGCCGCCTTTCGGCACCGAACACGAAGACCTTCGTGAATCCGTACGTCGATTCGTTGAGAAGGAAATCGCCCCTCACGTGGATGCCTGGGAAGAAGAACGACTCTTCCCCCGGGAACTGTTCGACCGCTGCGGCGAACTCGGCTTTCTCGGACTCAAGTTCCCGGAGGAGTACGGCGGTCAGGGCGGCGGCCATCTTCACGATGCGATCTGGGTCGAGGAACTTTCGCGCCGCGGAGCTTCCGGGGGTGTGGCCGCCGGGCTCAACGCACACTCCTCGATCGCAATGCCGCCGGTCTTCAAGTTCGGCAACGAGTGGCAGCGCCAACGCTGGGTGGTTCCGGGAATCAAAGGCGAGAAGATCGGTGCGCTCGGCATCACCGAACCGGGCGCGGGGTCGGATGTAGCTGCGATTCGCACCACGGCCAGGAAAGTTGAGGGTGGCTGGGTGGTGAACGGCGGCAAAACCTTCATCACCAACGGTGTGCGCGCCGACTTTCTGGTCTGTGCCTGCAAAACCACCGAGGGCGGCGGCCATGGCGGGATTTCCTTCCTTGTCCTGGAAAGTGACATGCCCGGATACGAAGTCACCGGCAAACTGGAGAAACTGGGCTGGCATTCGTCCGACACCGGTGAGATCTCGTTCACTGACGTTGCCGTGCCGGACAGTCACCTGCTCGGGGAAGAAAACCAGGGATTCCAGCTGATCATGGCCAACTTCGCCTGGGAGCGGCTCCTGATGGCGATCGGTGCGGTCGGTGCGATGGACCGGATGATCGACCTGTCAACCGATTACGCCCGGGAACGCACAGCTTTCGGACGGCCGATCGCCGGATTTCAGGCGATCCGCCACAAGATCGCCGATATGGCGACCACCGCTGCCGCCTCTAAAACCCTCACCTACGACACCTTGCGCCGCTTCGAAGAAGGTGAATCCGTGGTCAAAGAAGTGTCAATGACGAAACTGCTGACCCAGCGGGCCCTGGTCGAGATCGCTGACGAAGCGGTCCAGATCCACGGTGGTTACGGCTACATGCGTGAATACGAGGTCGAACGTGCCCTGCGTGATGCACGCCTCGGGCCGATCGGTGGCGGGACCGACGAAATAATGCGTGAGATCATCGGAAAGACAATGGGAATCTGAACCGATTCGGCTTGGCAGCACCCTTGGACTCTGTTACGTTCAATTGAGTAGAAATCCTAGGGAGGGTGAATGTCTTCGTTCGATGGTTCCACGCTTTTGAAGCCAGTGACGTCAAAGGTCCTGTGTTTCGTTGCCGCAATTCTCGTCTCGCTGTTGGTTATGCCGACATT
>JBAWHK010000269.1:0-3617 GCA_049593795.1 Solirubrobacterales bacterium | reverse complement strand
GGTTACGTCAGAGCCTTCCCGGCGAATTGCCGCTTCGCCGAAACGCTGGATCCGATCCGGGTCGGAATCGACTTCACCCTTCAGTCCGTAGAGGCTTTCGTGCTCGATGAAAATCACCGGGTTGTCGTCGCGGACCGCTGCTTTCAGCAGCGCTTTGGCGTCAGCGGGGGTGGACGGACAGGCAACCAGAAGCCCGGGGATCTGCAGGTACAGAGCTTCGAAGCTGTGGGAATGGGTGGGTCCGAGCTGATGTCCACCACCACCCGGCATGCGAATCACCATCGGTACCCGCACGTTGCCGTTGAACATGTACGGGATGGCGGCCGCATGGTTGATGATCTGGTCGAGGGCCAGCAATGAGAAGTTCACGGTCATCAGTTCAACGATTGGCCGGAGCCCCGCCATCGCTGCCCCAACCCCGGCCCCGACAAAAGTGTTTTCGGAGATCGGTGTGTCCCGCACCCGGCGTTCGCCGAAGCGGTCGAGTAGCCCTTCAGTCACCTTGAAGGCGCCCTGAAACACGCCGACGTCTTCGCCCATGACGAAAACGTCACCGTCGCGTTCCATTTCTTCGGCGATCGCGTCCCTCAGGGCCTGGCGCATCGGCATGGTCGTGGTTTCAGCGGTACTCAATTCCGAACCCCCGGCCTTGTCTGTTCTTCGTCGTCATCGGCATGGTCGGCCCCGGACTCGGCCAGTTCCTTGGCCAGATCCGGGGCGTCCTCGCCGTACTCGCCACGATGTGGTTCCGGTGAGCGTTCATCGACCGCGTACCAGCCCATCGTTTCGCCCACCACATAAAGCTCGTCGTAAAGAGATTCGAGTAGCGGTTCGGGCGAAGCTTCGGCAAACTCGACCGCTTCCTTCACGGTGACATCTGCTTCCTCCCGGATCTTCTCGACGTCGTTTTCTTCAAGCACGCCGGCGCTGGTGCAGGCCTCGATGAAAGTCTCGATCGGGTCTTTCGCTTTCCACTCTTCGACTTCTTCCTTTTCCCGGTAGATCTCGGGGTCGGCTGCCGAATGGCCGCGGTAGCGATAGGTGAACGCTTCGACCAGGGTGGGACGTCCTTCGTTCCGGGCAATATCGATGTGGGCCGCAACCCGGTCACGGACCTCAAGCACGTCCATGCCATCGATCCTTTCGCCGTCGATTCCGTAGCCCTCGGCTTTCCGGGAGAGATCAGTGACCGCTGAATGCCGCTCGATCGAGGTCCCCATGCCGTAGAGGTTGTTCTCCACCAGGAAAACGACCGGCAGGTTCCACAGGGCAGCGACGTTCATCGTTTCACCGAAGTTGCCGGTGTTCGAGGCGCCGTCACCGAACATGCAGACAGTGACCGTGTCTTCATCCCGGTACTGGGAGGCCAGAGCCAGTCCGGCGGCCAGCGGCAGGTTGCCGCCGACGATCCCGTAGCCACCCATAAAACGTCGTTCGGCGTCGAAGATGTGCATTGATCCACCGCGACCACCACTGGTCCCGTCCTCTTTACCGAAAAGTTCTGCCATCACCGCGTTGGCAGGGGTTCCCCGGGCGATCGCGTGCCCATGGGTGCGGTAGGTGCCGATCAGGTAATCGTCGTCCCGCATTGCCGAAGTGGTGCCGACGATGGTTGCTTCTTCGCCGATCGCGAGGTGGAGAAAACCACCGGCTTTGGCACGCTGGTACTGGCGATTGGCTTCCTCTTCGAAACGCCGGATGAGTGCCATCCGGCTCAGTAGCTCGAAACAGGTTTCGCGGTCCGGCAGCTTGGCCATGCACCTAGCCTAACGATCCGGTCAACTCGGCTTTTTGGCTTTCCGAAACGTCCCGGAATGCCCAGCAATGTTTGCGCAAGATCACGGAAACCTCTTCCGGTGAGTCTCCCGGATCAGATTGACCCGACATCTCGACGAAGGAACGGAAATGAAGAAGATCTTGATTTTTGCTGCCACTCTGGTTGCCCTGGCAGTGGCCCCACAGGCGAGCCACGCCGAACCGGAGAACCCGATTGTCAGGGGCAGCTTCAACGTTCAGGTGGCTGGCAAAGGACAGGTCACCGGTACCAGCATCAATTGTCCTGGCGACTGCTACGCCGAAGCCGCGTGGCCCGATAACCAGTTGCCGCCGGAAAACATTCTCACAGCGGTGGAAAGCTGGCCTGGCTGGACTTTTCAGGGCTGGGACGGATGTGTCGTGGTCCCAGCCAATGCCAAAAAATGTGAAGGGTTCTACGGAGAGCTTGGATCAACCGTAATAACGGCAACGTTCGCCGATACCCAGGCTCCCTGGGCGGCTCTGGGTACGGTCAAGCCGGCCGCAGTGAACACCCTCTATTTCGGAGCGACTGGAGGCGACAACGATCGCGTGGTCCGGATGGACTATCTGGTTGACGGCGGGGTTGTCCTTTCGAACACGACCGGCCCCTGGCCCCGCGAGATTGACATCAGCGCTTTCGCTCCGGGCCCGCACACCGCGCAGGTTCGTGCTTTCGACCCAGCGGGCAACAGCGTGACTACGCCCACGCAGACCTTCGAAATTGACCGTACTCCGGTCGACATCAACCTGATCAATCCGGTCACCGCAACCAACGCGGCCGCACCGGCTTTCACATTTTCATCGCCTTCACAGGATTTCTCCAGTGCGACCTGTGCGATTCGTGAAAAAGGTGGGCCGGTTGCCCCCACCTCCTGCTCCGTGGACGAACCGTTCAGCCGTGAGATCAACACTGAGGGTGAGTGGCAGTTCCGGGTGGTGGCTCTTGACCGGGCGGGTAATTCAACCGAAGCGATTCACGATTTCGTGGTTGACCGCACAGCCCCTGAATTGACGATCACTTCCGGCCCGGCCGATGGTGACACGGTCGAAAAGGGTGATCTGAAATACGGCTGGACGGTCAACGACGGCTTGGCCGTGGAACAGAAATGCGCATGGAACGATGGTCCGGCCGCTACCTGTGATCTGACCGCATCCAGGTCCGTGGCCAAAGGCGACCATACCTTCCGTCTGGAAGCGACTGACCTGGCCGGTAACACCTCAACGGCAAGCCGTTCGGTGAAGGTGCTCGGCGACGGAACTGACCCTGACAAGGACCCGGACAAGGACCCCGGGCCGGGCAAGGACACCAAGGCGCCCGTGATCAAGCTGACACCAGTCAAGCAAAAGCTGAAAGGGCTGAAGAAAGGACTCAAGCTGAAAGTGACCTGCTCAGAAGCCTGCGCTGGTTCGCTCAAGGCCAAGGCACCCGGAAACATCAAGTTTGCGGGCAAGGTGAGCCTTGCGCGCGCCGGCTCCGTCCGGATGGTCCTGAAGCCGGCAGTCGCCACAAGAAAGAAGCTGAAGAAGGCCCGCAAGCCGCTGAAGCTGGTTGTCGCGGCGAAGCTCGCGGACCCGTCCGGGAACGCCTCGACTTTCCGCCTGAAAACAAAAGTTCGCAAGTAACGCAACGACTGAAAGAAAGACAGGAAAATGAAAATCTCAATCAAATTGGCCTTGGCCACCATTGCCGTTGGCGGGATGTTCCTGGCCGGCTCCGCCAGCGCCGCCCCGAAAGGCCCGCCGCCACCCAAGGCAGCATCCGGCGCGACAGTGAAACCCTTCGCCACCGGCGTTGCCGTGCCGACCCAGATCGCATTCAA
>JBAWHK010000268.1:0-4907 GCA_049593795.1 Solirubrobacterales bacterium | reverse complement strand
TCCAGGTCCTCGGCGATGAGGAATTGAGCCATCGCATGGTCGAAGAGGGCCTCGCCCACATCCGCATGTTCGACTGGTCGGACGTAGCCCTGCGGACGCTGGATCTCTACCGCGGCCTGAGCCCGGTCACCGAACAGGCCTGGCCAGAAGGCCCGTAGTCACCACGCCGGTGGGGCTCCGGGCGCTGCGCCGTCCCGGTTTCGAAGCAATGTTCAGGCCGGGGGGATTTCCATCACGCCGGGGCCACCGATTTCGGGCTCCACGGGATCCGGCCACTTCAAGGTTGTCGGGGCTTCCCTCATCCTGAGGATTCGGGCCGGTACTCCTCCGACCACTGCGTTGGCCGGCACGTCTTTGGTCACCACGGTGTTGGTGCCGATCACCGAGTTGTCACCGACCTTGACCCCTCGCAGGATGCAGGCGCCATATCCGATCCAGACGTTCGAGCCGACGATCACGTCTTCCATGTAGATGCCCTGGCTGCGGATCGGCCGTTCCACTTCGACGACCCCGTGATCGAAGTCGATGAACATCGTGCGGTCGGCAATCACGCATTCCGCCCCGATCCGGACCCGCTGGTAGGCGGAGATGGTGCAGTCCTGGCCGAGCACGGTTTTATCGCCGATCTCGACCCGGCCCTCGTGGCAGCGGATCTTGGTGCCATCACCGACCCACACCCAGCGACCAAACTTCATCTTTGCTTCGCGTCCCGCCTGAAGCTGAAGTCGCTTGCCGAAGAACACCGGGCCATCGGTTTCCCATCCGCGGCCGACCGAGGTGAACAGGCGACGTCGCAGGAAGCGCAGGAAAAGGCCCGCGTATTTCGGCGTCAGCATCCGGTTACGCGCGAAGAAGGCAAGAGAATGGTTCAAGGCGGCACGGACTTTATTGGTGAGCTGGCCAGTGCCGCATTCTCCGCATCAAGCGCCTGCCGCCACACCTTCTAAACTGACTGTCGATGCCTGAGACCTCAACCAAAGTCACATCGCTCGCAGAGCGGCTGGTCGCCGGTGACAAACGGGCGCTCGCCCGGGCGATCACCCTGATCGAATCCGACGATCCGACGGGTTGGGAACTGGTGCGGGAGATCTTCCCCAAGACCGGCGCCGCCCGCATTACCGGTTTCACCGGTCCTCCCGGGGTCGGCAAAAGCACGCTGATCGGGGCGCTGACCGCCGAGTTCCGGAAAGAGGACCGTCAGGTCGCCGTGCTTTCGATCGATCCGTCAAGCCCGTTTACGCAAGGTGCCCTGCTTGGCGACCGTATCCGCCTGACCGAACACTTTCTTGACGGTGGGGTTTTCATCCGTTCAATGGCTTCTCGTGGCGCACTCGGCGGGCTTTCCGAAGCAGCGCTTCAGGCGGCGCTGGTAATGGACGCTTCCGGCAAGGACGACGTGCTGATCGAAACGGTCGGCGTGGGCCAGGGTGAGATCGACATCGTCGATCACGCCGACACAATCGTGCTCGCCCTGATGCCCGGTTCCGGGGATTCGATCCAGGCCCTCAAAGCGGGAATCATGGAAATCCCGGATGTGATCGTGGTCAACAAGTCGGATCACCCGATGACCGACACGATGATTCGAGAGGTCCGGGGTGCGCTTTCACTGGCCCATGATCCGGGAGGCTGGAGGGTTCCTATCCTGCGGACCGAGGCCGCCCGTGGCGAAGGCATCGAGGAACTCGCCGCCAAGGTGACCGAGCACCGGGAGTTCATCGAAGCGCAGGGAACCCTGGGCGATCGCCGGGCCCGGAACCTCCGCAACGAAGTGCTCGGGATCGCTTCGGCAAGACTGCGCCGACGCCTCGAAGCCGCAATAGAGGATGATCCCGCTGTGGTCGAATTGCTGAATCGGGTAGTCGACCGGCAACTTGACCCGGCAACAGCCGCCGCACAGCTACTGGAAAGAGAGATCGATGTCTGACGCCAGCACCGCCAAGGAATCTCCGGCCCGCCAGCCGAGTCTCGAAGACGTCAAGCAGTGGGTGGGATATCGGGTGGACGAAGTTTCCGGCCACAGTGTCGCCAAAGTCGAAGGTCTTTTCGTTGATCAGGAGTCAGGCGAACCGGCCTGGGTACTGGTAAAGCTCGGTCGGTTCGGCAAGGTAGTGCCGATCTCGATCCGTGAATGTGCCGCCGCCGCGGGACGGGTCTGGGTGCCGCATGATCGTGAAGTGATTCGCGACGCACCGGCAGTTGATCCCGAAATGCCGCTCAATCGTGAGCAGGAACTTCAGGTATTGAGCTACTACGGCATTCCGGAAACGGTCGGGCGTGGCAGCGAGATCGTCGATCGACCGGCTGGAACTGTCACTTCCCAGGCGCCCGTTTCCTGATCCCTCGCTGTGCGGCGAGGCTGAACCTCGCCACTATGCTCTGAATCGATGAAACGTCGACCGAGCATCCGGGATATCGCCGAAACCACCGGGGTTTCCGCGGCCACGGTATCGCTCGCCCTGCGTGACAAGGGCCGGATGGCGGACTCGACCCGCAACCGGATCAAACAGGCGGCAGCGGAAGCCGGTTACGTCCCGAATTCGACCGCACGCTCCCTGGCGGGCGGGCGCACCCAGTTGATCGCGATTGCCTTGCCGTCAATCGAGAATTCCCCGCATGAACTGGGATCGGTCGAGTATTTCTTCCGTCTGCTCGGGGCCGCGACCGCAAAGGCCCTGCAGATGGACCATGGCCTGCTGGTCGTTTCACCGTCGGAAGACCCGGACCGTTTCGCCGTGGACGGGGCGGTAGTGGTCGACCCTGGCGACGACGACCGCACCATCGCCGCCTTCGACCGGCTGGACCTGCCGGTGGTGACGATCGGCCGCCGGCTGGGGGACGCGGAGTCCAGGCCGCATCGCAGCCTGATCGTGAACAACGACTTCATCAGCGCGACTGAAGATGTGCTGGACCATCTGCGGGAAAGAGGGTCATCCTCGATCGCGCTTTTCGCCTGTCGTCCGATTGATTCTTTCCAGAAGGACAGCATCAGTTCTTATCGGGCGTGGTGCGACCGGCAGGGAGTCACTCCCCGGGTGGTGATGGCAGACAGTTCGATGCCGGAACAGGCTTCCCGGGCGGCGAAAGAGATTTTCGGGGGCCCGGAACGGATCGACGGCGTTTACGCGACGGTTGACACCCTCGCCGAGTCGGTGCTCGAGATCGCTGCCCGGCGGGGGTGCGCGGTTCCGCATGACCTGCGGATCGCGACCTGCAGCGACGGGGTGATTTCGCGTTCGACCTCACCGGCGCTGACCACGCTCGACGAGAAAGCCGTGGAACTGGGGGAAGCTGCGGTGGAGATGCTGATCACGGCGATTCTCGACCCCGGGGCGGGGCCGAGCTTCGTCCAGGTCAGCACTGAACTGCTGATCAGGGAATCAACCGCGTAAGTACTGCCGGCGGGCAGTCCCTAACAGCCGAGGGCCCTGGCGATGACCATCTGCTGGACTTCGTCGGTGCCTTCGCCGATCGTGAGGATCTTGGCGTCCCGGTAGAAACGGCAGACCGGGTATTCCTCGATGAAGCCGTAGCCACCGTGGATCTGGACTGCTTCTTCGGTGGCGCGTACGGCAAGCCGGCCGGTGATCAGCTTGGCCTGGGCGGCGGTGAGGGTGAAGTTCTCCCCACGGTCCTTCATGATCGCGGCCTTGTAGGTGAGCAGGCGGGCGGCTTCGAGAGCCGATGAGATGTCGGCGATCTTTGCCTGGATCGACTGGAACTTGGAGATCGACTGGCCGAAGGCCTGGCGTTCCTTGGCGTACTTGATCGCTTCGTCGAGGGCACCCTGTGCGACACCGACTGACATCGCGGCAACACCGATGCGGCCGCCGTCGAGGATGTTCAGGAACTGCTTGAAGCCCTGTCCCTGCGGACCGAGCATCGCTGATTTGGGGAGACGCACATCGTCGAAGCTGAGCGGGTGGGTGTCTGAGGCGTTCCAGCCCATCTTCCGGTACGGCTTCTCGACGGTGTAACCGGGGGTTCCGTTCGGCACGATGAAGTTGCTGATCTCGGGGCGGCCTTTGTCGTCTTCACCGGTAACGGCGGTGATTGATACACAGCCGGAGATGTCGGTCCCGGAGTTGGTGATGAACTGCTTGGCGCCGTTGATCACCCATTCGTCACCGTCGAGCACGGCACGGGTCTTGGTGTTGCCGGCGTCGGATCCGGCTTCGGGTTCGGTCAGGCCGAAAGCGGCGAGCTGCTTGCCGGCGGTGAGCTTCGGCAGCCATTCGGCTTTCTGTTCTTCACTGCCCCAGTTGTAGATCGGGGTGGTGCCGAGCGAGATGTGCGCGGCGAGGGTGATCGCGACCGACGAATCGATGCGGGCGAGTTCTTCAACCGCGAGGGCGTAGGACAGGATGTCGCCGCCGCCGCCGCCGACTTCCTCCGGGAACGGGATTCCCATGAGGTCGAGGTCGGCCATTTTCTGCACGATCTCGTAGGGGAAAGCCTTGGTGCGATCGAGTTCCTCGGCGACCGGAGCCACTTCGTTACGAGCAAAGTCCCGGACGGTTTCCTGCAGCAGTCGCTGCTCATCTGTGAAGTCAAAGTTCATGGGATCAATCCTAAGGCTGTTGCCCATGGACGAGCAGGCCGGGAGGAAGCAGCCCCGGCTCCCACGAGTCAGATGCCAACTGGTCCGGGTCGATTTCACCGCAAGAATCGAGGCAAAGCCGACCCGGAGGTGATGGGTCAGGTCAAAGGCCCGAGTGAATTCGAGGTGACAACCAAAGGGCTCTGGTGGCAGGTGGGGTGGAGTTCGAGGTCGGAGGGCTCTGCTGGCAGGTGGAGTGGAGTTCGAGGTCGGAGAGCTTTGGTGGCAGGTGGAGTGGAGTTCGAGGTCGGAGAGCTCTGGTGGCAGGTGGGGTGGCGGTTCATGGATCCTGGCGGGCAATGGCGAGAAC
>JBAWHK010000267.1:0-1859 GCA_049593795.1 Solirubrobacterales bacterium | reverse complement strand
ATGAGGTGGTAAGCGAAAGCTGGTGCGATCACGGTGTGCTCATGGAAGGGCGCCATGAATTGATCTATTCCCCAGCCCTGGCGGAGCAGCAGCAGGTCCCATTCGTCGCTGACGAACGAAATGCTTGCGGTCAGCCGCAGAATCAGGAACCCCGACAACACGGTCAGAACGGCCAGCAGGATCAGTGGCAGGCGCTCACGCAGTTTTGTCTGCCACGAAGGCGCCGGGCCCATTCCTTTGTCCTCGTTTCCCTCCCTCATCGAGGCACAAGCCTATTCCGAGCCCGGAGGGCAACCGGCACCGGTCGGTCACGACCATCAGGACAGTCATACTCGTGAGGCATGAACGACCAACTCTTCAGTGCCGACGACCATGGCCCGGAACCACCCGCCGGCGCCGGGCCTGACGCACCGCTGGCCGCCCGTATGAGGCCGGTACGGCTGGAAGAGGTAGTCGGCCAGGAACACATCCTCGGGCAGGGCACCACCCTGCGCGGCGCGGTCGAATCGGGACGTCCGCACAGCGCGATCCTCTACGGCCCTCCGGGCACCGGCAAGACAACCCTGGCCCGGATCGTCGCGACCATGGCTGATGGTGCATTCGAAGAGGAATCGGCGGTGAATGCCGGTCGGGCCCAGATCCGTGCCGTGATCGAAAGAGCAGAAGAACGCCAGCGTCTCTCCGGCCGGCGCACCGTGCTTTTCCTCGACGAGATTCACCGGTTCAACAAAGCCCAGCAGGACGCCCTGCTGCCCGCGGTCGAAAGTGGGACCTTGACCCTGATTGGCGCGACCACCGAAAACCCCTACTTCGAAGTCAACTCGGCCCTGATTTCACGCACCCAGGTTTACGAACTGAAACCGCTCGGCCCGGAACAGATCCGGACCCTGCTCGACCGTGCCCTCAACGACAGCGAACGCGGTGTCGCTGGCCGGGTTGAGGTGGATCCCGCTGCGCTCGAAATCCTGGCCGAAAGGGTGGGGGGCGATGCGCGCGCCGCACTGGCCGCGCTGGAACGACTCGCCTCCGCGGGCGGTCAGGCCGGGGTGCCGGAAGTCGAAGATGCGCTTCAGGCACAGGCGATCGCCTATGACCGTGACGGCGACCATCATTACGACTACATCTCCGCCTGGATCAAAGCAACCCGCGGCTCCGATCCCGATGCTTCCCTGTATTACCTCGCAGTGATGATCGAAGCGGGCGAGGACCCGCGGTTCATCGTCCGGCGAATGATCATCCTCGCCTCCGAAGACATCGGCAACGCTGACCCCCAGGCGCTGGTGGTCGCGGCCGCCGCCGGACAGGCAGTCGACCGGATCGGCATGCCCGAAGCAGCTCTGAACCTCGCCCAGGCAGCCACCTATCTCGCCCTGGCCCCCAAGTCGAATGCGTCCTATGCCGCGATCAACGCCGCCCGCGAGGAAGTCAGGAAGAACGGTCCGAAGTTACCCCCGGACCACCTGCGGGATGGTCATTACGCCGGGGCGGCCAAGCTCGGACGCGGGGTTGGCTACATCTATCCGCATGATCAAAAAGGAGGTGTGAGCCAGCAGTCACTGCTCCCGCCGGACCTTGTCGGCCACCGGTTCTATGAGCCGACCGAGTACGGATTCGAAGCCGAGCTCAAACGGCGCCAGAACGCTGCCGACCGGATCCGCCGGGGACTGACCAATCCGGATGGAGATTCAACAAAGTCAGAACCCGAGCCAAATGCTTAGGCAACCTTTATTGACGGCGCCACAACTACCTGCCAGTTGACGGGTTTATGTAATCGACCCAGCTGATGTAAGACACTTCAAATGGGTGCTGTGTCGGCCGGAGACTCGGACTGGGGGTCTCCGGCCTTTCTCTTTGCATGA
>JBAWHK010000266.1:0-5064 GCA_049593795.1 Solirubrobacterales bacterium | reverse complement strand
CACCGGAAGCGCCGGTTACGAGAGCCACGTGTTTGTCCTTCGGTTCAGGCACCGGTGCCCCATTCGACAACCACGGCACCCCATGTGAGACCGCCGCCGAAAGCACCGAGCAGTACCGAGTCGCCGTCGTTCAGGCGACCTTCATTACGGGCTTCGCCAAGAGCAATCGGGATCGAAGCAGCCGAGGTATTGCCGTATCGCGGAACACAGTCGATTACCCGGTCTCCATCCAGATCCAGACGTTCGCCGACCGCCTCGATGATGCGGCTGTTGGCCTGGTGGTAAGCGAAAAGGTCAATTTCTTCCAGGGTTTTGCCGACCGCACCGACCGCAGCCACGGTCACTTCATCGAGGCGCTCGACTGCCTGGCGGAAGGTGTCGTGGCCCTTCATGTGGACAATCGCTTCTTCACGCGAAGCTTCGACCAGATGGCCACGGTCGCCGTCGCTCGCGAGAAAAACCGGCCCGATCCGGCTACCGCTTCCATTGGCGGTCATGACAACGGCACCGCTGCCGTCGGCGAAAATGCCTGCGGTCGCGCGATCGTCCATGTCAATCACCCGGTGCATCAGGTCAGCACCGATCACCAGGGCGTTGGTCACCCTCCCGGTCTCGATCTGGGCTGCTGCCAGCGAAAGACCCGAAAGGAATCCGGAGCAGGCAGCGTTGATGTCCATCGCGGCGGCGTTACCCGTCCCCAGACGGGCCGCCACCATCGGACCGGCCGCCGGACAGAGCATCTCGTAAGTGCAGGTGGCGACCAGGACCAGGTCGATGTCCGCGGCTGAGACCCCGGCATCTTCAATGGCCGCGAAGCCCGCTGCCGTCGCGTAATCAACCAGCGATTCCGAGGGATCGGCGACCCGGCGCTCAACCACCCCGGTGCGGGCCGTGATCCATTCCGGTGCCACACCCAGCCTTTCGGCGATCGGTTCGTTCGTCTTCACTGTGCTCGGCAGGGCAACACCCAGCCCTGTGATTGCCGCCCCGACCTTGACCGCTGCCGTTGGTGCTTCCGGTTCGGTGACTTCAAGTTCAAACATTGTTTGTCCCCACCGGAACCAGCGGTCCCGCGTCGACGCCTTCAATCGTGCGGTTGACCAACCCCGTCAATACGTCTCCGGGGCCCGACTCAAAGAAACGCGTGACTCCGAGGTCCCGGAGTTCGATGACTGTCTCGCGCCAGCGCACCGGTTTCGTGAGAGCGGAAAGCAGTCCCTGCCTCAGGTCCCTGAAAGGCAGGGTGGTAACCGATGAGAGCAGCGTGTCATCGGTTTCGCGGACTTCGACCTGGTCAAGTGCCGCGCTGAATCCGGGCTGGGCCGCAACCATCGCCGGTGAATGGAAAGCTCCGGCCACCGGAAGCCGAACTGTCCGTACCCCTGCCTCCTTGAATTTGCGGCGCGCTTCCACGATCGCTTCAGCCGGACCGGACAGGACGATCTGGTCGGGGGCGTTGTCGTTGGCGACGGTCAGCCCCAGCGAAGAAGCGAGGGTCGAAGTGCCGTCGGCCTTTCCAAGTACCGCGAGCATCCCGCCCGGATCGGCTTCGGCCGCGTCCTGCATCGCCCGTCCACGGGCAACTGCGAGACGCAGGCCATCTTCGGCCGAGATTGCGCCGGATGCGGCAGCGGCCGCGAGTTCACCGAGCGAATGGCCGGCAATGAACTCGGCGCGGGGAGACCCACCCGCCTTCCAGCCGGCCAGGGAGGCGCAGTAGAGCGCCGGTTGCTGGAAGGCGGTGCCATCCTTGATCTGCAGGTAGGGGTCGCTGCCGATCAGTTCGATCGCCAGCGCGAGCAGCTCCGGGCAGTGCGTTTCGACGGTCTCGCGCATGCCTTCGCGCTGACTGCCCTGACCGGGGAAAAGTATGGCTGTGGGTGTGTTGGTGCTCACGGTCGACACAATTCACCGTGGACATCCGATTGTCATCCGTTCAGGGTCGTTTACCCCCCATGCGGGGGATTCGCTTCACACCAACGGGGGGTTACCCCAGCAGACCGTGAGACTGGGCGCTGCGAACGGCCTCCGCACGGTTCCGGACCCGAAGCTTGCGGTAAATCGCGCTGGTGTACTCCTTGACCGTGTGTGGCGACAAAAAGAGTTTGCTGGCGATTTCCTTGTTGGTGGCACCGGTGGCAACCAGATCCAGTACCTCCATCTCACGGGCGGTAAGCCCGAGGGTGTCACTGGCCTGCTCATAGGAAAAGACCTCCTGGCCAAGGGCCACCATGCGCACCGCCTTGACGACATCGGCGGCACTCCAGTCCTTGGATACGAAGCCGGAAGCACCCGCTGCCCGGGCCACGCTCGGCGAGATCTTTCCAGCCCCGGAGATCAGCAGCACTTTGGTCCGGGGCGACACCTGCCGGATTTCGGAACAGACATCAGCGCCGGATTCCGTGCCGAGCATCAAGTCGACCAGCGCGACGTCGGGCCGGAGGTTTCGGGCAGCTTCAACTGCCTGTGTGGAGCCGGTGGCGCCGTCACAACGGCCCACCCAGGACTGGCGTTCAAGCAGCAGGCGGAATCCCCAGTGGACAACTTCGTGGTCATCAATCACCAGAACATCGAAGGTTTCGTCGACCTCGTCCTTCGTGGTCACTGCTCGACCGGTCCCAGCAGGCGAAAGTGCCAGCGGTCGGCGCGTGGACCGAACTCGATCAGGGCATCGTTCTGGAGGGCTTCGAGGGTTAGCAGCCTCAGTCCGAGGCCACCGCCTCCGGTCGACGGACTGACCTGGTCGTTGATCACCTCGACCGAGAAAGCGCCTTCTTCCATACCGATCACGATCTCGATCCTGCCTCCGTCGGAATGCCGCTGGGCGTTTCGCAGGGCTTCGGTGAGGGCCGAAGTTGCCATCGCTTCGAGATGGGTTGGTGTCTCCACCCCGTCCTGCCAGTCAAGGGTGATCGTGTCGGATTCGGCGAACCAGTCGACGAGTTCCCTGAAAGGGCGTGTGGCTGGTGGTTCCTCGGGCGTCACCGGCCGGGCGAGCGCGGTCCTGAGTTCGCCGAGCACGGCGGTTATCTCATCGCTGCAGCGTTGCTGTTCTTCCGCGGTCAGATCCCCATCCGAACCGAGGGCAAGTGAAAGTCCGAAAAGACGCTGGACCACCTGATCGTGGATTTCGCGGATCATTTCGACCCGTGAATCGAGGCTGCGGTTACGTTCACGACTGGCAGTGGAGCGTTCAACCGTGGCGGCCATCGCGGCGAGCCGACCGAGGGTGTGCAGCCGCTGATGGTCTTTTTCGGAGAGCAGATAGTCCCCTCCACCCTGATCCGCCACGATCACCCCGAACCAGGTTCCGCCAGCGGCGATCGGGGCACACGTGATGGTTGTGATCCCGGCCATTCCCGCATATCGGGCTGGCAGTTCGAATTCCAGGTTGCGTGAGATTTCGATAACACGATCTTCCGCGAGGACCCGCTGGGCGACCGGCATTTCATCGAGTGTCGCGGCAACCGAGGCGATCACTTCTTCCGGGACCCCGTGGAATCCGGTCGGTCGGGACACACCAACGGTCGGGTCATGCATGAACATGACGGCACGGGTGAGGCTTGTGGTGCGACAGACCGTTTCGCAGATCCGATTCGAGATGCCGCTCGTTTCGTCCTGCTCTTCGATCTGCGCGATCAGTCCCACGAGAACGTCGATCTCCGCAGAGTGGCTGTCGGTTAAAGGTTTCGCAGTAGGAGACGCTACCCGTTGGCTCGCTCCCGGTTACCGGGAGCACTCCCCCGTTTGGGGGGTCTCCACAGCGGGCTACTCTTATTTGACGTCGGTCACGGCCGAGCTGCCGATTACCTTGCCGGCAGCGTTCAGGCCCTGAACCTTCACCAGGGGTTCACCGGTTTGAACATTGACTGCCGTCTCGAACCCGGCGCGTTCCCTGGTAGCGACCTTTTCAAGGGAACTCTTGGAGTCACCGGCCAGAATCCGCCAGCTGCGAACGCTCGAGTCACCGTTCCAGCTGATCCACAGCCTGGTCGAGCCCGGGCCGGTCTTGTCGGCAACCATCGCTACCTTGCCGGGCGCTTTGCCCGACCAGGGCAGGCGATAAGCGCGGTAGAACGAGTCGATGCCTTCCATTTCGGCGTCGAACACGATCTTTCCATCAGGACGATGCTCGCTGATCAGCGGAACCCCGCCCCAGCCGATGAAGAAGTTTCCGCTGTTCAGCTGCTGCATGTTGGCCTGCTGGGTTGCCAGCGGCTTCGCGGGATTGAAGTACTCGCGGTGCTTTTTGGCGGTCTTCTTTTTGTAGTTGAGCTTCAGGACCAGACCACGGGACTGCTTCGCCCACTTTTTGGTCGTGGTCGGGGATGTCGAATTGTCGAAGACGGAAAGCTTGTTTCCTGAAATCAGTTGCGCGTCATGCTGCTGGTGGAAAGCGGCGCTTTTGCTCATCTTGAAGTCGCTGCTCTTGCCACCCAGGGTCCACATGATCCGACCGGTCTTCCGGTTGACCTTGTAAACCGCATTGGTGCCACGACCCGAGATCAGGATGTTGCCATCCGGTGTGTCGATAATCGAGTTGATGTGGAAATAATCGAAAGGATTTCCGGGTCGGCGGAGCTTGTCGACGTAGGTGTCCTTGATCGGCACATGGTCGAGGCTCTTCCACTGCCAAACGACTTTGCCGGTCCGGATGTCGAACTCCTGGGCGATCGAGTTACTCACGGCAGCGTCTCTCTCGCCACCAACTGGCCGGAGATCCCTGCGCTGGGTGTCGTAGATCGTCACGTAGGCGGTGCCGCGCGGGGTCAGGCGGAACTCGTGCGAATCGGCGGTGAAACCGTTGCCCGGGTAGAGCTTCTTGATTACCTTGTAGTTCCGGTTGGCGATGATCAGGGTGTTTTTCTTGAGCCCTGAGCCTTTGGTCGGAGCCTGAAACCAGGTGAGTACAGGCTTGCCGCGATATTCCTGGGTCCGGAAGTCAATGCTCCGGGAGGGCAGGAACCAGATCGGCTCGCCATCTTTGGCGTAAATGGCGGCGCCACTCACTTTGGATCCCACGAAAATCTTGCCGTTACCAGCCTTCGACAGGGACTTCTTGAT
>JBAWHK010000265.1:0-6559 GCA_049593795.1 Solirubrobacterales bacterium | reverse complement strand
GTGCTAAACAGGGTGTCGATGCTGCGTGACTTACGTATAGAGAACCTCCTGCTGATCGAACGGGCCGAGCTTCAGCTCGGCCCCGGGTTGAACGTGCTCACCGGCGAAACCGGGGCCGGCAAAACGGTGCTTGCTCACTCGCTCGACTTGCTGATGGGCGGCAAAGCAAGACGTGGAATAGTGCGGCCGGGAGCTTCCGAGGCATGGGTCGAAGGCGTTTTCGACCTGCCTTCGAACTGGCGCAAAGATCCAGAACTTGCCGAGATCCTGGAGCGCCTTCCCGCAGGAAGCGAAGATCTGGTTCTCGGACGGCGCGTATCGGCGGCCGGCCGGACGACGGCTTTCGTCGGTGGCCGGGCCGCCAGTGCCGATGACCTCCATGTCCTGACCAAAAGGCTCGTTGCTTTCTACGGGCAGCATGAACACCGCCGCCTGACCATCAGCTCGGCCCAGCTGGCGATGGTCGATGGCGCCGGAGGGAAAGCCCAGGCGTCGCGACTCGCGCGCTACCGCGAAATCTGGGCTCAGCATCGGGAAGTGGCAGCCGAACTGGATGAACTGGTCAATCGCGATCAGGCACGCGAACGGGATCTTGATCTTCACCGCTTCGAACTGGAAGAAATCGAGTCAGCGGCACCGGAACCGGGTGAAAAGGAAACTCTCGACACCGAACGGGAACGCCTGCGCCACGCCGAAGGGCTGCGCCTCGCAGCACTCGACGCGACCGAAAGGCTGAAAGGTGACGAAAGCGGAGGCGGCGCAGCGAACGATCTGGCCCGGGCATCAACCAGCCTGGGTTCCGCTCGGGGTGTTGACCAGAACCTCGATGCGGTGGGTGACCGGGTCGAAAGCCTCCTCCTGGAAATCGAGGATGTAGGTGCCGAGCTGGCTTCATACGTGGAATCGATCGAAGCCGATCCGCAACGGCTGGCGATGATCGAGGAGCGGCTGGACCTGCTCGACCGGCTCGGGAGGAAGCACGGTGGCTCGGTTGAGGCCGTGCTCGAGCATGCCGAATGGTGTCGCGGCGAGATCGCCAGGATCGAAGGCGGCGAAAGCCGGGAACTGGAACTTCGCACCAGGCTCGCATCACTCAAAGCCGAACTCGACGCCGCGGCGGAAGAACTCTCCAGAGGCCGGGAAAAGGCGGCGGCAGGCCTGTCCGCAACTGTCACCTCCGAACTGGCGGACCTCGCGATGTCGGGCGCGACCCTGAACGTGGAGCTGCGACGGCTTCCGGACGGCGCCGGTCCGAACGGCGCCGAGACAGTCGAGTTCATGCTTGCCCCAAACCCGGGAATGGCCGCCCAGCCCCTGCGGGATTCAGCTTCGGGTGGGGAGCTGTCCCGGGTAATGCTGACTCTTGCCGGAACCGGTTCGGGGGATTCGGAACGCACGCTCGTCTTCGACGAGATCGACGCCGGCATCGGCGGCAACACAGCGACAGCGGTCGGTGACCGTCTCCATGCGGTCGCCCGTGACCGCCAGGTAATCGCGATCACCCATCTGCCACAGGTTGCGTCCCGGGCCGATACTCACTTCTCTGTGGTCAAGGACATCGGCACCGACACGGCAACCGCCACGGTGGCCAGCCTTGCCGGCGAAGAACTGGTCCAGGAGATCAGGCGAATGATGGGCGCGGAGAGCGGTGACGAAGCCGCCACCAGACATGCCCGTGAGCTGGTTGCCTCGCGGCGCTGAACGGAAAGCGGGCTGCTCGCGCCCGATCCGGCGGCAGGCATTACCCTGACGGGGTGAACCCGATCACAAAGCGGCTGAGGAGCCGCGCGAATGGTGTTACCCCGGACGGAACCGAATCCGCCATCAACACGATGGGGATTGCCCGTCCCGGCAAGAAGACCAAAGACCTGGTGAAAGGACTCAAACCGGGGGAGATCGCGGTCATCGGCCATCGCAACCTCGACCGTATAGCCGCGGAAGACCTGGCTGCGAGCGGGGCCAGGGTCGTGCTCAACAACCAGCCTTCATCCGACGACAAGTACCCGAACCGGGGTCCGCTGATCCTGGTCGAAGCCGGGGTCAGACTGATCGATTTTCCCGAGGTGGACCTTTTCGATCTCCTCTCCGACGGCGACCTGATCGAACTCGATGGTCCGGAACTGAAGCGGGATGGTGAGGTCCTGGCGGTGGGGGTCGAGCAGCTCAAACCGGATCTCGACGAGCGACTGGCTGGCCAGCAGCAGGAAATCCATCATGCCCTGGCAAAGTTTGCCGAAAACACGGTCGGCCACATCCAGGAAGAAGCCGACCTGCTCAGCGGTGACATCGCGCTACCCGAAACCAGGACCAATTTCCGGGACCGTCATGTCCTGATCGTCGTCCGTGGACCGAACTACAAGACCGATCTGCGGGCGCTTCGCGCATACATCGGCGATGTCCGTCCGATCATGATCGGCGTCGACGGTGGTGCCGACGCAATACGAGATGCCGGCCACAAACCGGACATGATCCTGGGGGACATGGATTCGGCCACCGACGAGACCCTCGGTTGCGGTGCCGAGCTGGTGGTCCATGCCTACGCGAACGGCAAAGCACCGGGCAAGCAGCGCCTGATCGACCTGGGACTCGATCCGATAATCCTGCCGTCGGTCGGTACCAGTCAGGACGTGGCCATGCTCATGGCTTTCGAGAAGGGTGCTTCCCTGATCGTCACGGTAGGCGCGCATTTCAACCTGATCGAGTTTCTTGACAAGGACCGCGACGGCATGTCCTCAACCTTCCTGACCCGACTGCGCATCGGAGAGGTCCTGGTTGACGCCAAAGGCGTAAGCCGCCTGTACTCGCCCGGACTGTCGACCGGCCCGCTTTTCTTCTTCCTTGCCGCTTTTCTGGTGCTGGTTGTCGTGGTGATCCTGACTTCACCTGCCCTTGCCGATCTGGCAGACCTGATCTGGCTGAAGCTGAAGATCTGGCTCGGTTTCTAGGGCTGATGACTCCGTCCGGGTTCAGGTCTTAGGCTTCCAGCATGGGTTACAGCTCTCGCTATCACGCGGCATCTTTGACGGCCGTGTTCCTGGCCCTTGCGATCGGCATCCTGATTGGATCTCAGGTCGGTGGTGACGTGCTCAACAACACCCGCAAGGACCTGGAGTCGAGCCTGACCGGCGACCTGACCGAAGCCCGGTCGCAGATCGACGAGCTGGAGACCGAGCGTGGCTGGTCGACTGATTTCGGGAACGGGGTGCTGCCCGCACTCACCCAGAAGCAGCTGGCCGGCGACCGGGTTGGACTCATCGGGCTGGGGTCGTTGCCATCAGACATCACCGATTCAGTTGGAACGGCGCTCCAGTCAACCGGGTCGAAACTGGCCGCCGTCGGTGTGATCCGGCAGCCGCCCGACCTCGATGAACTTTCGGAATCCCTCGCTGGGACCAAGCTGTCTGCCGTCGACAAAAACCCGGAAGTCCTTGAGGACTACGGGATGATCGTTGGTCGCCAGATGGTCAACGGCGGCCGGATCCTCACAGTCACCCAGCCCGAACTCATGTCCCAGTCGAGCGGGGAGTTCGGGAACCTGGACGCTTTGATCGTGTATCGCGCCGACCAGTCGGAGATCGATCCTGACCTCGCTGATGAGGTCGATGCGCTCGACATCGGCCTGGTTGAAGGTGCGGATTCGACTGCGGCCCGGGTGGTCGGGGTCGAACAGGTCGGAACCGACCCGTCATCGATCGGTTTCTTTGCCGACCAGAACATCACCAGCGTCGACAACATCAACCAGCCCGCCGGCAAAGTCAGCCTTGTGTTCGCGATCGCCGGGGCCGAAGGAAGTTTCGGCGTAAAGGATGATGCTGACCGGCTGCTGCCGGAACTGCTCGATCCGTTGCCGGCGGCCGAAAAGGCCGCGCCCCAGGGCAAGAACAACGAGAAGAAGGGCTGAGCCGTCACCTGGCTCGGCCTGCCGGTGGCTGTAATGGTCGCCTTGATCGTGGTGCCTGCGGGTTGTCGCGGACTGGTTTCTTCCGGTCTGGTCAGGGTCAATTTCCGGGACGAGAAACTGGCTTTCCCGCTGGGGGCGATCCTGGTTACCGCGACGCTGGTCAGCCTCGCGCCGCTTGCTGTCCTGAACGAAAGGGCGGGCCTGGACCTGCTGGAATCGGATCTGCGCCGGTGGAGCATCTACCTGATCGGCATCGCGTTCCTGGGGCTGCTTGACGACTCGCTCGGCCTCGGGTCAAGCCCGGACACCCCGCGAGGCTGGCGTGGCCATGCGCGGGCTGTAATGCGCGGCGAGCTCTCGACTGGCGCGGTCAAGGCGATCGGCGCCCTGGCCTTGGCCGCATATGTAGTCACGGGCACGGGAAACGAATGGCTGGGGTACATCACCGACGTTGCCCTGCTGATCCTGGTTACCAACCTGTTCAACCTCTTCGACCTGCGCGGCGGCCGGGTGGAGAAAGCGATGTTGCTGGTTCTGGCCGCTATCTGCCTGATCGGCTGGACGATTCAGCCAATCGAACTGCTCGGCATTTTCGTCGGGCCGTTCCTTGTCGGAATGGCGTTCACTTTGCGTAACCGGGCGATGCTGGGAGACACCGGTTCGAACCTTGCCGGGGCGATCGTCGGTGTCTGGCTTTTGACGGAACTGGATGACCTGGGTCGGCTGATTGCCCTCGGTGTTGTGATTCTGATCACTTTCTATGGAGAATTTCGCTCAATTTCCGGCTTCATTGAAAAGTTTCCGCCCCTCCGCTTTATAGACTCCCTCGGGAGAGTTAAGTGAGCAAATCGAGCCAAGTAGAAACCCGTTTCATCTTCGTCACCGGCGGGGTGCTTTCAGCTCTCGGAAAAGGCATCGCTTCTGCGTCAATCGGGCGGCTGCTGAAAGCACGTGGTTTTCAGGTCCAGATTCAGAAGTTCGATCCCTACCTGAACGTCGATCCGGGCACGATGAGTCCTTTCCAGCACGGAGAGGTCTTCGTTACCGAGGACGGTGCCGAAACCGATCTCGATCTCGGCCACTACGAACGATTTACTGACGAGAACACCTCACGGGCCTCGAATGTGACCGCGGGTTCGGTCTACAACTCGGTGATTCGTCGCGAACGACGTGGCGATTATCTGGGCGGAACGGTCCAGGTGATTCCGCACATCACCGACGAAATCAAGAACCGCATCCTGATCGTGGCCGAAACCAAGAAGGTTGACTTCGTGATCACCGAGATCGGTGGCACCGTTGGTGACATCGAATCCCTGCCATTCCTCGAGGCGATCCGTCAGCTCTACACGGTCCTCACTCCTAAACGGGCGATGTTCATCCACCTGACGCTGGTGCCTTACATCAGCCATGCCGGTGAAATGAAGACAAAGCCGACCCAGCATTCGGTGCAGGAACTACGCCGGATCGGTATCCAGCCGCACGCGCTGATCTGCCGTTCGGTGACCGGACTCGATCAGGACATCCGGCAGAAGATCGCCCATTTCGCCAGCCTTCCCGTTGAAGCGGTAATTTCCGGCCAGGACGTCGAGAACGTCTTCAAGATTCCGATGCTTTACCGCGCCGAAGGCCTGGACGACTTCATCATCGATCACTTCCGCATGGACGCCCCGGCTCCAGACCTGAGCGACTGGGAAGAAATGCTGAGAATGGCCGACCGCGCCGACGGCAAGGTCCGGATTGCCCTGGTCGGCAAGTACATCCAGCTGGCCGACTCGTACAAGTCGGTTATGGAAGCGCTGGAACATGGCGGCATCCACAACGGCGTCAAGGTCCAGTGCGACCTCGTGGATTCCGAGAATTTCGATGTGAACGAACTTGAAGGCGTCGACGGGGTCCTGATTCCTGGCGGCTTCGGCGAACGAGGTATAGAAGGCAAGGTCGAAGCGGCCAAGTACGCCCGCGAGAACGGCATTCCTTACCTCGGGATATGTCTCGGCATGCAGATTGCGGTGATTGAATTCGCCCGCTCGGTCGCCGGCATGGACGGTGCCAACTCGGCCGAATTTGATCCCGAGACCGAGTTCCCGGTAGTCGACCTGCTGCCCGAGCAGAAAGAGGTTTCGGACATGGGCGGCACCATGCGGCTCGGGGCTGACCCGGTGAAACTTCACGAAGATTCAAAGGCCGTGGAAATTTACGAAGATGCCGTGATTTACAAGCGGCACCGTCACCGTTACGAAGTCAACAACCTGCTTCGAACCCGTCTGGAAGAATCAGGGCTCGTCTGCAGCGGAACCTCGCCGGATGAACGCCTGGTCGAAATCGTCGAACTGCCGGATCATCCTTTCTACGTCGCTTCCCAGTTCCATCCAGAGTTCAATTCCCGTCCGAATCGGCCGGAACCTCTGTTTCGCGAATTCATGAAGGCTGCGGCCATCAGAGCTGAAGGACGTGACATCGAAGCCGCTTCCGGCATCGATGTCGAACAGGTGAATTGATGGAGGCGGTCTTCTGGCCCGCCATCGCCTTGATCGTTGCCGCATTCCATGCGTCCCGCAATCGCGAGGGCAGGAGTCATGGGGAAACTGCCGGAATCTTTCTTCGTTGGTGGCTGATCATCGCGGTTGGAGTGGGAGGGATCGTTGGCGCAGCTTTCCA
>JBAWHK010000264.1:0-7213 GCA_049593795.1 Solirubrobacterales bacterium | reverse complement strand
CGTTCCCGCTCCGATTCATCGATTTTCAGCTGGGCCAGCCGCTCGGCGAATGCTGCCCGACGCTCGGCGTCCTCGGCCCGCTGTTCGATGCGCTTGAGCCTGGCTTCGGCATCACGCAAGGTCCGGTCACGTTCATCGCTGTTCGCCTGAAGTCGCTGCTCAACGGCGGCAAATCCGGTCGGGGTCGGCGGAATCTCCTCGGCGGATTCGGCTTCGCTCTGCATCTGTTCAGCTTCGTCCAGTTTCTCTACCAGAGCCGAACTGTCAGCAGCGGCCGGGGCTGCTGGTTCAGGTTCGGGTTCAGGTTCATCGGCTGGCTCCGGATCCACCGGGGGCGGGACCGGTGCCGCGGCCGGGCCACGTCCCTGTTCAGCCTTGATCTCAGCCACTTTCGCTTTCAGCCGCTCTTCGGCTTCCAGGGCGGCGTCGTCGGACGGAGCATCGGATGATGAAACAGCCTTGCCGGCAATCGCCCCGCCAGCGGCACCGGCAGCAAATGCGGCTGCAGCCTGGCCGACCCGGGCGTCAAGCCCTGGTGCTTCGATGGCGGGCTCGGCCTCTGGTTCGGAGTGGGACACGTCAGGAGCTGGGGCAGCAGGCGCGGCCGGAGGTGCGGGTGCCGGCTCCGATGGAGCCGGAGCGGCTGCCGCTGCGGGGGCCGGAGCGGCACTGGCCGGCGGCGCCTGCGCATCTGCGTCGGGCGGCGTTGCGCCGATCGGACTTCCGCCAGCGGCAGCCGTGGCCGCCGAAAGTTCCGCCGGGGTGGGAGTCGGCGAGGTGAAAATCGTGTCGGGCTCGGATGAACCGGGCCGGACGACCCCAAGGGCCGGGGCGTTCTGCGTCGGGCTGACCGGGGCGGGAATCGCTCCCCCCGACCTGGCAACGGCTGCCGCCGCACTCAGCTGGTCACGGGCGGACTGCTTCTCGGCTTCGACCGGATCGGCCGGAAGGTTCGCACTCAGAGGCAGAGATCCAGTTGAAGACATGGCCTGGCGGCCTTCCAGCCCGGCCTTCCGCCGGAGACGTTCTTCTTCGCGGGACTGCTGCATCGCGGCTCGTTTACGACGCCTCAGTTCGGTGGCGGAAGGAACGGCGGCCGGGGCACCGGCCGCTGATGGTGCTCCCTGCGGTGTCTTCTTCCGGCCCTTCATGATCAGAATCCCGGCGAGGATCGCAGCCAGCACCACGATTCCGATGATGATGAACGGCGCGTTGTCAGTAATGAAGTCGCTTGCCTTGTCGAAAAAGCTCTGGTCGCCGGTGTCGGTGTCCGCGGTAGTGACTCCCTGAAGCGCATCAAGCTGCTCCTGGGTCATCGACTGCGGCAGCTCAGTCGTGGTTGCGGTATCGCCAGTGGCCTCATCGGCCGCATAGGCGGAAACGGGACCGACCATGCAGAAAGCAAGCAGGGCCAGACATAGGGCTGAAGTGATACCTCTGAATCTCTTACTCATCCGTTCCTATCCTCGCACTGTCGTGATAAATCCATCTAAACGCTGAGACCCGTGGTTTCGATCTTGCCGGGTCAGGAACGATACCGCCCCTTGAACTCTCGTTCCACATCACGCTGGACGTCGCGGTCCGCAATCTCACGCCGGCGATCCTTGCCTTCCTTGCCTTTGGCCAAAGCAAGTTCCACCTTGGCTTTAGGCCCCTTGAAGTAGATCCTCGAAGGAATCAGGGTGAGCCCCTTTTGCTGCGAAGTTCCGATCAGTCTTTCGATCTCGCCACGGTGGAGCAGGAGTTTGCGTGGACGCTCCGGTTCGTGGTTGTTGGTCGTAGCCGGGGCGTAGTGAGGAATATGAAGATTGCGCAACCAGACTTCACCGTCATCGATCACGGCATAGGAATCACCCATCTGGGCGTTGCCCTGCCGCAGGGCCTTCACTTCGGTGCCGAGCAGGGCGATGCCCGCCTCGAACTTTTCGATCAGCTCGAACTTCTGCCGGGCCCTGCGATTCGTCGCGACGTCGCCTGACGCCGGCGCACGTTTCTTTTTCGTCTTCTTGCTCATTTCCCAACCAATCTAGCCGTCCGCAGGTTCGAGGTCGACCCGGCCGCGGGGACAGTCGACACGACCGACAGTGACCTTGATCGAATCACCGAATCGGATCGCCCGGCCGTGGCGGCTGCCGATCAGGGCGGTTTCTTCCTGATTCAGGTCGAAATGATCGCTGCGCATCCTGCGGACCGGTACGAACCCTTCGTAGACATCGCCCAGTTCACCGCCGAAGGTCACGAACGCCCCGGCCCCTATCACCCCGGAAACTTCGCCATCGAACTCGGTTTGCGGACCGTTCTCGAAAAGTTCACGCTCCAGCAGAAAAGCGGCACAGACATCGTCGGCATCGCGTTCGAGGCGGGTCGAGGCCCTTTCACGATCCGAGCAATGGACTGCTGCCATTGCCACCGAACCGGCATCGGGCGAAGTTTCCCCCGCACCGAGGTCGGCCAGGAGGCCACGATGAACGATCAGGTCGGGATACCTCCGGATCGGGGACGTGAAATGGGAGTAGGCGGTACTGCCAAGGCCGGCATGCCCCAGGTTCTTCTCTGAATAGCGGGCTGGTTTGAGTGAGCGCAGGATCAGCGACGCATATGCCACCCGGCCATGCCCGCGCCGGGCTGCCTCTTTGGCCACCGAACGTGAAGCCTCGACCGCTATCTGACCGGCCTGGCCGGGTCCCATGCCGTCAAACGCGGGTGGTGCCGGCAAGTCGAGCGAGGCGAGCTGGTCGAGAAGGTGTTCGATCCGGTCAGGGTCTGGCTGCTCATGCACCCGGTAGAGCGTCGGGGTCCTGCGGTTCTCGAGCATGGTTGCGACCTGCTCGTTGGTCAGGACCATCAGCTGTTCGATCAGTCGGTGGGCTTCGGTCTGGCTTTCGGCGATCGCCGACACCACGTGGCCGTCCTTGTCGAACTGGAAGGACGGTTCGTTCGAAACAACGTCGAGGGCAGTCCCGGACCGTCGGTCAGTCAGCTCTGCGGCGATTGCCCTGGTCAGGCGGATCGGCTCGGCGGCAACTTCCGGAGGCTTTTCCCTGCCGGCAAAGATGCGGTCGAGCTGCTCATAGTCGAGCCGGGCGTCAGACCTGATCTTCGACCGGTAGAAGCTGCAGGACTTCACGTCGCCATCACTGCCAATCAGGATTTCGGTCGTGACCGCGTTGCGATCGACATCCGGGGAGAGCGAGCAGACCCCGGCACTCAGCGACTTCGGCAACATCGGCTCGACCGAGGTCGGCACGTAGGTGCTGTTCGCCCGATCGTAGGCTTCGTAGTCAAGGGCGGTACCGGGCCGGACGTAGGCGGCGACGTCGGCGATATGGATCCAGAGGCGCACCCCGTCCCCTTCCTTTTCCGCCGACACGGCATCGTCGAAGTCCCGGGCCGTGGAAGGGTCCACCGTGAAAGTCGGTTTCGAGGTCAGGTCCTTCCGCCCCCCGGGCGGATCGAGCGGATCGAGCGACGCTGCTTCCGCCTCCCGTTCGAGTCCTTTGGCGAACCCGCGGCGACCGAGCCGCTCTGTCGCCAGTGCTTCGCAAACGTCAGTGGCATTGTCGATCCGGCCGAGGTCCCTGACCATCCGGGCCCGGCCTCCAGCAAACTCCGCCAGGATTATCTGGCCCATGCGGGACCGCACCTTGCGGTCGAGCGCTACCTGCTGGCCTGGCACGAAGAGTGGTTTCGCCACAGTGAATTTGCCCCGCTTTTCGAGCGTGGCGACGTGGAACTCTCCGGCAGGCCGACCTTTACCTGACTTCTGGCGGGCCATCGCTCAGGAACCGTCGTCCGAAGCGGCGATCTCGCCGCTCAGCACTTCGTAAGCCCGGTTCAGTTGCGAATCGGCCTTCGCGTCCGGAGGCAACGGTGCTTTGACATCCGGCTTGAGGCCTTCGCCAGCGAGTGACACCCCATCCGCAGTGAAGAACTCCCCGACCGTCAGATCGAGTGCCCCGCCGTTTTCGAGCGTGATCACCTGCTGGAAGACACCCTTCCCGAATGTACGGGTGCCGACCACCGGCGCGTCAATGTTTGTCTGCAGCGCCGCGGCGAGGATCTCTGCGGCCGATGCGGTGTCGCGATCAACCAGGACGGTGATCGGAAAATCGCCGATGTCGCCACCGACAGCGCGATAAGTCTCGTCTGGCTGGGTGCGTGATTTGGTTTCAACCACGATTTCCCCTTCCGGAACGAAGATGCTGGAAGTCAGAACCGCTTCCGGCAGCAGGCCGCCGCCGTTCGCCCGCAGGTCGAGGACCACCCCTTCGGCCCCTTTCTCCCGGACCTTGTTGACTGCCCGGCGCAGATCCTTGCTGGCTCCATCGCTGAAAGTTGAAAGCCGGACGTACCCGAGGGTCTCGCCGTCTACCTTCTTCACCCGGTTCGAGGTAATCGGCACCCTGATTTCCTCGCGGGTCAGGTTGAAGGTCTTCTCTTTGCCTTTGCCCTGGACCTTCACTCCCAGTTCGACTTCGGTGCCTTCCGGGCCCTTGATTTCGGCAACCACGAGGTCGGAGCTGTCGCCCAGAATCGAGTTGCCGTCGACCGAAACGATCACGTCGCCGGTTTCGAGTCCGGCATCATCGGCCGGTGAGTTCCTGAATACGAACCCGATACGCAAACCGGACTTGTCGACTTCACCGACAGTCATGCCGACACCGCTGAAGCTGCCGTTGATCGAGTCGTTGAACCCCTCGAGCTGTTCCGCATCGAAATAGTGGGAGAAACGGTCGTCGTGGACCTTGCGCAGTTTGTCGACCATGCCCCGGATCGAGTAGTCCTGAACGTCCCGGGGGTTGGTTTCACGGAAGTACTTGCGGGAAATGACCTCAGCGGCCTCGTCACTCGGCGAGGTGCCGTCAGTCACTGTCGATTCGACGAAGACGTCACTGACCGCATCCGGAAGGTTTTCCGGATGGCCACCGATCCACATTCCGGTCGCCAGGCCGACGACCACGGCAAACAGCGCGAGGAAAGCGACTCTCACGCTGCGACCGGACTGATGTTCGTCGGAATGCTCAGACCTTGAGGAAGCGGCGCAGCGTCACTCCGGAACCGATTGCCGAGACCAGAACTGCGGCCCCGAACAGACAGGCGACCAGCACGATGAACGACATCGAGTCCTGTGCCTGCATCAGTGAGAAGGTGTCCGAGAGCGGGTCCAGGATTGTGATCTTTCCGATCCACAGGACAAGTATCGCAATAGCGCCGCCCAGCATGCCGACGATCACGCCTTCGATCATGAAGGGCCAGCGAATGAACCAGCGGGTCGCGCCGACCAGTCGCATGACTTCGATCTCCCGGCGACGGGTATAGATCGACAGCCGGATCGTGTTGCCAATCAACAGCAGGGAAGCACCGATCAGCAGCACGGTGATCACGGTGAGGACCACTTTGAGAGCCCCGGTCACTTCTTCGATCTTGCGGGCTGTTGCCTGCCGGTTGTCGACTTTCTCGATGATCGGTGAGATGAAGGTGGCTTCGCCCGTTTTTCCGGGAGGCTGAATCGCGGCCCGGATCGCGTCCAGGTTGGCAGCGTCGTCAGGTTTCACGATGAAGTTGGCCGGAAGCGGGTTTTCGCCGTTCAGCTGTGCCAGAACATCTTTCTGGGCCTGTCCGGTGTCCTGCTTGAATTCGGCAAGTGCATCGTCCTTGGTCAGGTAAGTGACCGACTGGACGTTGGGCAACGCTTCGATGTCGCTCTGAAGGGCGGCCGTTTCGGCTTTGGTGGCGTCATCGTGCAGATAGACCCGGACCTGGAGTTCGTCCCGGACCTCGGAGCTCTTCCCCTGCGCGGTCTGGAATACGGGAATCAGGATGCCGATCAGGATCGCCGTGAGCACGGTGGTCACGATGGCTGCCGTGGTTGGCGCCATGTTCTTGCGAATGGCCCTCAGGGCTTCACCAGTAAAAAAGAAAATCTTGCCCATCAGAGAACTCCGTTCGAGTGGCTGGCGGCTTCGGCGCCAATTTCGGCCTTCAGTCGCACACCGAATTCAGTGGTTGATTCTTCGGTGTAACCACCGGCGATCTCGTCGCGGATGACGCGGCCTTCATAGAGCTCGATCACGCGGCGGCGCATGCGGTCAACCATTTCGCGGTCGTGGGTCACGACCACAACGGTGGTTCCGGTCTTATTGATCCGGTACAGCAGCTGCATGATGCCGACCGAGGTGACCGGATCCAGGTTTCCGGAAGGCTCATCGGCCAGCAGGAGCGGCGGATGGTTCACGAAAGCACGGGCCACGGAAACTCGCTGCTGCTCGCCGCCCGACAGTTCGTCGGGATAGTTGTGGAGCTTGGTCGAAAGCCCGACCAGTCGCAGGGTTTCCGGAACTTTCTGCCGGATCTCGGAACGCGACGCACCGATTACCTGAAGGGCATACGCAACGTTTTCGTAGACGGTGCGGCTCGGGAGCAGTTTGAAATCCTGGAAGACGGTGCCGATGTTGCGGCGAAGCTGCGGGATCCTCTTGTCGGAAAGCTGGCCGATGTCACGGCCGGCGATCGAAACGGTTCCGTCGGTCGGCTCAAGTTCGCGGATCAGCAGTTTGATCAGGGTCGATTTGCCGCAGCCGGTCGGACCGACCAGGAAAACGAAGTCGCCGCGGTTGATTGCCAGTGAAACACGATCCACGGCGAGGTGACCACCGTTGTAAACCTTGCTGACGTCACGCATCTCGATGATTGGCGCTCCGCCCTTGCGGGGACGGTCCGAACGCTGACGCGCGCGCGCCGCTTCGAGTTCCGCGTTGACCTTTTGCTTTTTGTTGTTCTTTCCGAAAGCCATCTGGTTGGCCCTATTCCGGGGTCACGACCGGATTCCTTCCCTTGGAAGAGATCAACCGGGACCGCCTGATAATTAGAGGATCACATCAGTGAAGTATTAGCGTTTGCTCGTAAAGCGTACTCTGTAGTCTTGATTGATGCCTGATTGCGCCCACCCGGCAGGATTTCGTGCGCTGCTCGCCGGAGCCGTGCTGCTGGTCCTGCTCGCTTTCGGACTTGTTCCCTCCCCGGCCACTGCGCAGACCGCTGGCGTCAGCATCGTCAACGGCAAACCTTCCAAAATCAAGGATTCGCCATGGCAGGTGGCGATCGGTTTCGCCGAGCAGCCTGGCCGCAAGTCTTCTCCCCGGTCAAGGTTCTTCTGCGGCGGTTCACTGATCACCCCCGAGCTGGTGATTACCGCCGCGCACTGCGTCGCCGA
>JBAWHK010000263.1:0-2665 GCA_049593795.1 Solirubrobacterales bacterium | reverse complement strand
GCTTCGACCGCGGGAGAATCACCTGCGGGGAACTTCCGACAAAGCGGACTTGCCTGACGCGGTAGTTATGCCGTACGGTTCCGTTGTCGGTGGCGATCGTCCCGCCCCGCTGATGCACCAGACCGTTCACCCCACAAGGAGAGAGGCTCGATGGAAAGCTCGGCAGACCTTCCGCCCACCGAAGACGCAGATGCGTCTTCTGCCAAGGGTGGATATGGAGCGACCGGGGGGGTGCGGCTCGAGGGTGTAACCAAGCGCTTCGGCACCTTCGAAGCGGTCAAGAATCTTGACCTCGAAATCGCCGACGGGGAGTTCTTCACGATGCTCGGCCCGTCGGGTTGTGGCAAAACCACAACCTTGCGCATGATCGCCGGTTTCGAGCAGCCGACTGAAGGCAAAGTGATGATCGATGACGATGACGTCGCCGGTCTGCCCGCCTACAAGCGGCCAACCAACACCGTCTTCCAGAGCTACGCGCTTTTCCCCCACATGTCCCTCGAAGAGAATGTGGCATTCGGCCTGAAACGCAAGAAGGTCGGCAAAGCGGAGATCAAGAAGCGGGTTGCCGAAGAACTCGAACGGGTTGGTCTTTCACGCGAAGCGAAACGTAAACCGTCCCAGCTTTCCGGTGGCCAGCAGCAGCGAGTCGCCCTGGCCCGCGCTTTGGTCAATCTGCCCCGGGTCCTTCTGCTTGACGAGCCGCTCGGCGCACTCGACCTGAAACTTCGCAAAGGACTTCAGGTCCAGCTGAAAAACATTCAGCGTGAGGTTGGAATCACTTTCGTCTATGTCACCCACGATCAGGAAGAAGCCCTGACCATGAGTGACCGGATCGCGGTAATGAACAACGGCCGGATCGAACAGTGCTCCGGCCCTGAAGATGTCTACGAACGACCGGCCACTACATTCGTCGCCGGTTTCATCGGCGTCTCCAACCTTTTGCCGGCAACCGCCGGAACCAACGACATCACCCTGGACAGCGGCGCCACGATAGCCACCCCGGACGCCGCGAACTTCAGTTCCGGTGAACGTTGTTTCGCTGTCGTAAGGCCCGAAAAGCTGAGCGTGACCACTTCCGAAACAGCGCCGGGTGACCGTCCGAGCATCGACGGTCTCGTCGAGAACTCCCAGTACCTCGGTACTTCGACCCAGATGACAGTGAACGTCGGAGACGACGTGAGGATGACCGTGCTCGTTCCGAACGCGAACGAAGCCGACCGGCAGCAACTGCCGGGTGGTGGTGCCCGCGTGAAACTGAGCTGGACGCCCGAAAACATGCACCTTGTAACCCAGTCGCCGGATGAACCCAACGACGAGAACACCGAAGGAGACAACACGTGAAAACCGTGCCTAGCCGCAAAAATATGAAACTTCTGATCCTGGCCTCTCTGGCCCTCATGGCCTCCCTGGCCCTGGTGGCCTGTGGCGGAGGCGGTGGTCTCTCCGAAGGTTCGAACAACGATGACATCACCACCGCTGAAGGTGGCAGCGCGACCAGCGGATCGCTGAACATCTCCAACTGGCCGCTGTACATCGACAACAAGACCATCGACGAGTTCTCTGACTCGACTGGCCTCAACACGAAGTACACCCAGGACGTCAACGACAACAACGAGTTCTTCGGAAAGGTCCAGCCCCTGCTCAGCAGCGGCAAGTCCGGCGGTCGCGACATCGTTGTGGTGACTGACTGGATGGCCGAGAAGATGTACAAGCTGGGCTACGTCCAGAATCTCGACAAATCGAAACTGGAAACGGTTGACGAGAACATGATTCCGAGCCTGAAGAACCCGCAGTTCGACCCGGAACGTGAGTACAGCGTGCCGTGGCAGTCAGGCATGACCGGACTGGTAGTCCGTAAGGACCTCGCTCCGGACGTGAAGTCGATCAACGATCTGTTCGACCCGCAGTACAAGGGCAAAGTCACGATGCTCTCCGAGATGCGCGACACCGTGCCGCTGGTAATGGCAGCTGATGGTGTCGATGTGGAGAACGCCACCACCGACGACTGGCTGGCCGCGATCGACAAACTGCAGGAGAACGTCGACAACGGACAGATTCGCCGCTTCACCGGCAACGACTTCGTCCAGGATCTGGCCAAGGGCGACGTTGTCGCAGCCATCGGCTGGTCCGGTGACGCGGTTCAGGTTCAGTCCGACAACAAAAACATCGAATACATCCAGCCGGAACAGGGCTGCTCGATCTGGTCGGACAACATGCTGATCCCGGTTGGAGCACCCAACCCGGAAGGCGCATACGAATTCATGAACTACGTGTATGACCCGAAGAATCAGGCTCAGATCACCGAGTACGTGAACTATGTGAGCCCGGTTGAAGGCGTGAAGGACATCCTGCTGGAGCAGGACCCGTCGCTCGCCAACAACGAGCTGATTTTCCCGTCTGAGGAATTCACTTCGAATTGCTTCGCCCAGGTCTCACCACCGGGTGACGAAGCGGAAGTAACCGAAGTTGAACAGGCATTCCAGGACGTAATCACCGGCTGATAAACGGCAAATGGCGCTGACGAAGCAGAAAACGGAAGTGAATAAATGACGTCGCTTCGTCAGCGCCTGCTGCCTTACGGCCTGCTAGCCCCCGGGCTGGTCTGGCTGACCCTGTTTTTCGTCATCCCCATGTACTTCATGGGGGAACTGTCGCTGAGCACCGG
>JBAWHK010000262.1:0-2956 GCA_049593795.1 Solirubrobacterales bacterium | reverse complement strand
AGCTCAAGGAACTGTTCCGCGAGGACGTAGCCGCGCTTGAAAGTAACGTCGGACACAAGTTCGACGGCTGGCACGACTACAGCTGAAACCCGCCCGGGGAACCGCCCGGGTTTGAGCCGGGCAGTCGGGGGAAGGTTAATGTCACCCGTATGAAGCGTCTGACACCCGACCCGGGTCCTACCGACATCGAGAGCGAACTGGCCGAATACCGGCCGTTCGACAGCCCCCATGAAGATCGACCCTGGGTCGCCCTGAACATGGTCACTTCGCTCGACGGCCGGGCCAGCCTCAACGGGCGGTCGTCAGGTCTCGGCACACCGGCCGACCTCGAATTGCTGCTGAAGCTGCGGACCCGCTTCGACGCAGTGATGATCGGCGCCGGCACGATGCGGGCCGAGCGTTACGGACGCATCGTCAAGGATCCGGACGCCCGGGCCCGGCGGCAGGAAACCGGTCTGCAGGCCGATCCGCTCGCCGTGATAATCAGCGGACGGCTCGACCTGCCGTTCGACGCCCCGTTGTTCACCGAAGGCGCAGGCGAGGTCCTGATTTTCACGAATGACCACACGCCGCCTCCGGAAACCGAAACCCCGGTTGATGTCCAGGTTGCCGACGGGCCGGTCCGGATCACCGACGTGCTGCGAACCCTGCGCCAGGACCGCGGGATCAGGGCGCTGCTCTGCGAAGGTGGCCCTCATTTGACGGGGCAGCTGACTGCAGCCGCCGCCTTCGATGAACTTTTCCTGACGATCGCCCCGACCCTTACCGGTGAAGCTGATGCCCCGAGGATCCTCGAGGGAGCTCTCGACGCTCCGGTTGACCTCGACCTTGTAAATCTGTCCGAAGAGGGCAGTGACCTCTTCGCCAGATACAGGCGGCGCGGAGTAGCCTGAAGTCATGGATTTCGAACCCGGTGCCGAGATAACCGCCCTGCTTGAACGCGTTCGCGCCTTCCAGGATGAACAGATCTACCCCCGCGAGAAAGAACTGCTCCGTTCGCTCGACCGGGAAGTGAAAGAAGGCGTTCCGTATCCCGCCGACCTGATCGAAATCAGGCAGAAAGCCAAAGATGAAGGGCTCTGGAACCTGTTCCTGCCCGACGAGGAATACGGGCCGGGTCTGAGCAATCTCGACTACTCCATCCTCTGTGAGGAAATGGGCCGCAGCCCGGGCGTTGCGCCGATGGCCTTCAACTGCGCCGCCCCCGACACCGGTAACACCGAAATTCTTATCGAGCACGGCACCGACGAGCAGAAGGAAAAGTGGGGCTTCCCGCTACTCGAAGGTGAAATCCGAAGCTGCTTCTCGATGACCGAACCGGCCACTTCAGGTTCCGACCCGACCGGCCTGGCCGCCTCGGCTGTTCTGGACGGCGACGAATGGGTTATCAACGGCGTCAAATGGTTCACCAGTGGCGCCGTCGGGGCCGACCTGGCTATCGCCATGGTCAACACCGAACCGGACGGCAACCCGTACGCCCGGGCCTCGATGATCCTTGTCCCGACCGACGCTCCCGGCTACAAGATGGAACGTCCGCTCGCAGTGATGGGTCACGCCGCCGGGCCGGGCCATTGCGAAATCAGTTACACCGACTGCCGGGTACCCGCTTCGAACCTGCTTGGCGCCCGCGGGGCCGGTTTCCTGATCGCCCAGGACCGCCTCGGCCCGGGACGCATCCACCACTGCATGCGCGCCATCGGCACCGCTGAACGCGCCTTGGAAATGATGTGCACCTACGCGGCCAAACGCGAAGCTTTCGGCGGACCGCTCTCCGAGAAGCAGTTCGTCCAGGACTTCATTGCCAAGTCCCGCATGGAGATCGATCAGGCCCGCCTGCTCACCCTTCATGCCGCCTGGAAGATGGACACGGTCGGGAAACGGGCTGCCCGGCAGGAAATCTCGATGATCAAGGTGGTCGCGGCCAACATGGTCATGGACGTGCTCGACCGCGCGATCCAGGTTCACGGATCACTCGGCATGACCGACGACACGCCACTGGAAATGATGTGGCGCTACAGCCGAATGCTGCGCCTGGCTGACGGCCCCGACGAAGTCCACAAGATGGTGATCGCCAGACGTGAAGTGGGCCGTCAGCTCAAGAAGCAGGAAGCAGCCAGCTCCTAGCTGGCTGCTTCAGGCAGGTCCTGGGGCAGATCGCCCCCGGACGGCGGTTCGGGTAGATCGATGTCGCAGGCCGCGGCTGCTTCCTCCAGGCCTTCGATAGCGCCGCCCGGTCCACCAGCGGGCGGTCCGCCGGCCGGGGGAACGCCCTGCTCACCGGTGACGCCCGTCGCCTGACCTGGCGCCGCACCCGCTTCGGGCGCCGCCGGGGCGGTCACGCCTTCGCTTTCGAGGCACTGGACCTGGGTGTCGGTCAGGTCGGCGAAAGGTCCACCCGTGTCGCCGGGGGCAGCGGCCACCGCGGCAGTTGCTTCACCGGTGCTGGCGGTAGATGCAGCCGATTCAGTATCGGTTCCACCACAGGCAACCACACCCAGGCTCAACCCGGCGGCGGCCAGTGTGGCAAGGCAGATCGCCGTCTTTCGTTTCAGTCCGCTTTTCGTTATTTCCATGATTCTCCTTGGGTTGTACTCCAGAGCAATAACCCTGGAGTACAACCCTCGAAGAATCCTGAGAAAGTGCTGGGGGACCGCCCAGCCTGTTACCGGTGGTCAGCCGACGTGGTTTGTAATTCCACCGACGATGCAGCGGCTGCCCAGGTAGTTCACACCGAGGACCCAGCCTTCGGTGTTCGCGACGATCGCCTTGCCGTCGGGGCCGAGCACGAAGCCCGAGTCGATCTCGGAATCGACGTAGGTCTCCCCGGTCTCCTCGTCCAATTCTTCGAACTCACGGTCATCTTCCGGGGTGTCGACGTTGAGGAAGTAAGCGGGACTATCTCCACCGTTCAGGGTGTCATCCGCGGCCAGGATTGCTCCGTCCTGCGTCGTTTCCG
>JBAWHK010000261.1:0-6013 GCA_049593795.1 Solirubrobacterales bacterium | reverse complement strand
ATCGACACCTGTTCACGCTTCTTTGCGTTCTACGGCACTTCACATGGCGGCAAGGTTGCCTACGCGGTCGGCCACACCGGCCTCGGGGTCGGGGCCAGCCGGTTCTCGGCCGGGGCCGGCCTGGACCTGCTCGACGGGATCGAGAATGAAGTGACCCATTTGAAGTACATGACCTCGAAGCCGCTCCCGTTCCCGCCCGAGCCGCTGCGCTGGGGGACTATCCAGTTCACCCGTGGCCGGCTTGCCGCGGCCGACCGCAACGACGGGAAACGCGGGATCTGGCTGCGAACCCTCGACCGTTTGGGCCTGGGTTTCGACAGCTGACCCGGCGGCGGCCGCGGACCGGCCCGCCAGACCCGAAAACGGCTGATTTGCCCGCAGGCAAATCAGCCGCCTGGCCTATTCGTAAGACACGGCTTCGAGCACGTCCAGCTTGGCCGCCTTGCGGGCCGGATAGATCGCTGCGACGACGCCGGCCAGCGCGGTCAACAGAAGGATCACGATCAGGGTAGGTATGGGGTAGCTCAGGGTGAAGCCTTCGCTCTCCAGCGGGATGCCCAGCAGGAAAGCGAAAATCACCCCGAGGATCAGGCCGGCGATCGCACCGAGCACCGCGGTGATCACCGCTTCGAGGCGGACCATGCGCTTGACCTGCCGGCGTGACATGCCGACCGCCCGCAGCATGCCGAGCTCTCTTGTCCTTTCGTAGATCGAAAGGATCAGCGTGACCACGATGCCGACCAGCGAAACGACGACGGCGAGCGCCAGCAGAACGTAGATCATTGCGAGCAGGCCGTTGATCTGTTCCTGCTGGGCCTGTTTGAGCTCGTCCTGGTTCAGTACGTCAGCGGTCGGGAATGATTCGTCCAGGGCCTTTTCAACCCGGTCCTGGACCACGTCGGGTTCCTCACCGGGCGCGGTCTTGAGCAGCGCGAAGAACGCCTTGTCAACACCGAAGGTCTCCACCATCTCGTTCTGGGTGACCACCAGGTCACCGAGCAGATCAAGGTTGCCCGAAGCCATGGTCGCGGTGACGGTCAGCTCCGGCTCCTCGCCGGTCTGGCCCAGCACCGACAGGGAATCACCGACCGAGACGCCAGCCGAGTCGGCCAGCCCCTGACTGATGATCACCTGGCCGTCCTTGAGGTTGGTCAGGTCTTCGGTCGAGCCCTGGTCGAAATCGATGCTCATCACCTGATTGATCGATTCGGGCTGAACCGAGGACATCGATTTGGACCCGGATCCTTTGACCTTGACCTGGCTGAAGCTGATCGCTGAAGCATCTTCAACTCCGTCGACCTTGCCGGCAGCGGTCACGGCCGCGTTCGGGATCGGATTGAAACCACCGGGGCCCTGCAGGATCAGTTCACCCTTGAGGTCCTGATCGATCACTTTGGTGACCGAACTGTTCAGACCGGAGGCGAAGATGGTCACGAAACTGACCAGGGCAAGGCCGATCATCAAAGCGGCGGCGGTGACCGCGGTCCTCGAAGGGTTGCGCTGCGAGTTCTCGCGGGCCAGCTTGCCGGTCAGCCCGCCGACTTTCTCGATCGGGGCACCGACCAGCGAAGCGGCCGGACGCACGATCTGCGGGCTGAATATCGAGATGGCGATCACCATCGCGAAAGCACCAGCACCCATCTGCAGGGCGGCGTTGCCGCCTTCGGACCCGCTTGCGAGGACCGAAATTATCAACGCGATGCCGCCTATCGCCAGAATTATCGCGATGGCACTGCGCAGGACCACCCGGTTCTTGCCGGTAATGACGATGTTCTCGGAGAGCGCGGCGATCGGTGGCACCCGGGTTGAACGGAAGGCCGGGATCAGGGACGCAACCAGGGTCACGCCAATGCCGATCACCAGCGAAACGATGATCGTGCGCGGCTCGACGACCAGGGCCTTGGTCGGCAGGGCCGCCCCGGCCGCTTCGAGTACCGCGCTGAGGCCTTTGGCCAGCCCGAAGCCGACAAGAATGCCGACGATGGATGCCACCAGTCCGATCAGGATGCCTTCGATCAGCACTGTCCTGAGGATCTGGAACCGTTTCGCCCCGAGGGTCCGCAGCATGCCGAACTCCCGTGTGCGCTGGGCGACCGTGATCGAAAAGACGTTGAAGATCACGAATGATCCGACTACCAGCGAGATCCCGGCGAAAGCGAGCAGGGCGATAGTCAGGAAGCTGAGCGAATCGCGGATGTCATCCGAGCTGCGCTCGGCGTTTTCCTCCCCGGTCTCGACCCTGAGATTTTGCGGCAATACCTTGGTGATCCGGTCACGCAACTCTTCCGGCGAAACACCAGGCTCGGCCTGAACCGAGATCTGGTCGAACTCTCCGATCTTTCCGGTGACCTCCTGGGCCTGGGGCAACAGGACCTGGGCGATAGAGGTACCACCGAAAGAAGCGCCGCCGAGCTGGGTCAGGCCAACCACCCTGAAGGGGGTGGCTTCGCCGGTACCAACAAGCTGGATGGTGTCGCCGATCTCGATCTCGGACCGTTCAGCTGCGGCGTCATCAAGTGAAACTTCGGTTGGTTTCACCGGTTCGCGACCGTCGACTACTTCTAGCGACTCGAGGGCCCTCGGAAGTTTGGATGCGATGAACTGCGGCGCGAACCCGCCGCCGGTCGAATCACCTTCGGAGTCGAGGATCGCACCCTGGGTAAAGAGCGACCCGGCGGCCAGTTTGACACCGTCCACGTTCTTGACGGACTTCAGAAAGCGGTCGCTGAAGGCCGGGACGCTGCCGTCCTGCTGTTCAACTTCCGTCTTGCTGGTGATCGCTACGTCAACGCCTTCGTTCGCTTTGGTGAAGATGTCGTTGAAAGCGCCGTTGGTGGTGTCGGTGAGAACGAATGTGCCGGCAACGAGGGCGATGCCGAATACGACCGCGACGGCAGTCATCAGGGACCGCCACTTGCGGGCCCAGAGGTTCTTGAATGTGAGGCTCAGCATTGCTTTGCCTTCTAGGCGAGGGTTTTGAGAAGCTCGATTACGGCGTCGGCCGAGACAGGCGGAGCGTCGTGAACCAGCTTGCCGTCCCGCAGGGCAATCAGTCGGTCGCCGTGCGCGGCCGCATCGGGTTCATGGGTGACCATGATCACCGTCTGGCCGTATTCATCGACTGAACCACGCAACAGCTGCAGCACGTCTTCGGAAGCTTTCGAATCCAGGTTGCCGGTCGGTTCGTCGGCGAAAAGCACCGCGGGCCTGGTCACCAGCGCCCGCGCCACGGCGACCCGCTGCTGCTGGCCGCCCGACAGCTCCGATGGACGGTGCTTGCGGCGGTCAGTGAGCCCGACCCGCTCGATTACTTCGTCGACCCAGGCCTGGTCGGGTTTGCGCTTCGCTATCGACATCGGCAACAGGATGTTTTCTTCGGCGGAAAGTACCGGCAACAGGTTGAAGAACTGGAAAACGAAGCCGAGCTTGTCCCGTCGAAGCTGGGTCAGTTCGCCGTCGTCGAGGTCGGTGATTTCAGTGCCGTCAACCTGGATCGAGCCCGCGGTGGGTTTGTCGAGCCCGGCAAGGATGTGCATGAGGGTCGACTTGCCGGAACCTGAAGGCCCCATGATCGATGTGAAGGCACCCTTGTCGAAAGAGACGTCCACGCCGTCGAGGGCGCGCACTTCCGCTTCACCTTCGCCGTAGATCCGTTCGATTCCGGTCGCAACGACAATCGCGGTTTCGGGTGTGTCTGACTGGGTTGGTGCCTCAAGCGTGGATTCCATTATGCAGGCACCGTAGCACCCGGAAAGAGCCCGATACGAGGCCTCAGGGTCATCCCTCATACCCCTAAGGGTCAGCCCGGACCATCTGGGTAAACGGCCCCTGCAACGAAAACGGCGTCCTCGCGGACGCCGTTTTCACAGACACCGGGTGGCATGCCGCCACCCGGCTCGATTCAGCGGGGCCGGGTCAGACCGCCCGCGGCATCAGGACCTCACGCGCGATGACCATGCGCTGGATCTGGCTGGTGCCTTCATAGAGCTGCATGATCTTGGCGTCACGCATGAACTTCTCGACCGGGTAGTCCTTGATGAATCCGTAGCCACCGAAGACCTGTACGGCGTCGGTGGTTACTTCCATCGCGGAGTCCGCGGCGAAACGCTTGGCTTCTGACGAAGCCAGCGTGTTGCTGATCCCGTTCTGGAGCTGCCAGGCGGAAAGCCAGGTGAGCAGGCGGGAAGCATCCACCTTGACCGCCATGTCGGCGATCAGGAACTGGATTGCCTGATGCATCGCGATCGGCACGCCGAACTGCTGGCGTTCCTTCGAGTAGTCGACGGCGGCTTCGAAAGCTCCGCGGGCGATTCCGGTGGCCATCGCCGCAACGCCGGGACGGGTGCGGTCGAGAGTCATCATGGCGAGCTTGAAGCCCCGGTTTTCTTCACCGATCATGTTTTCGGCCGGAACTTCGACGTCGTTGAAGGTGACGGTCGCGGTATTCGAAGCCCGCTGGCCCATCTTGTCTTCCTTCTTGTCGATCGTGACGCCGTCCTGCTTGTCGACGACGAAGGCAGTGATGCCGCGGCTGCCGGCTTCGGGGTCGGTCTTCGCGTAGACGGTGAACCAGTCGGCGTAGGAACCGTTGGTGATGAAGCACTTCGAACCGTTGAGGACGTACTTGTCGCCCTTCTTGACGGCGCGGGTCTTCATGCCGGCAACGTCGGAACCGGCGTCAGGTTCGGTCAGGCAGAAAGAAGCGAGTTTCGGCTCTTCGGACAGCATGCCGAGGTACTTCTTTTTGGTTTCTTCGGATCCACCGAGCTGAACCGGGGCCGAAGCGAGGCCGTTGGCACCGATGCTGGTGCCGATGCCGGAGCAACCCCAGGCGAGTTCCTCTTCGATCAGGCAACCGGAGAGGTAATCAAGGCCGGATCCGCCATATGCCTCTTCGAGGTGGGTGTTCATCAGGCCGACTTCCCAGGCCTTGTTGATCACATCGATCGGCCATGTGCCGTCTTTGTCGTATTCCCAGGCAACGCTGCGCATTTCTTTTTCAGCGAAATTGTGGGCCATTTCGCGCAGATCCTTCTGCTCATCGGTAAGCGTGAAGTCAACCACTTCTAAAGCTCCTTAAGTCGAGGGAAAATCGGTTTCACAGGTCGTTTTGGGACGCGTTGGCAGTTCCCGATTGACCAGTCAGTCAATAACTCGGAAGGAAGGGTAACGGATCAGTCCTGCGGGCACCACGAAGCAGACGGTTAATGTGACCCCATGCCGCTCGCAGTTGGTCAATCCGAATTCCTGCTGGTTCTGGTCCTGCTCTGCGTGATCGCCGCCCCGATCGCGGCATTCGCTTTCTCGAAATCAGGCAAAGGACTGGATGAACTCGGGAAAGGCACCTTCGCGATCGACCGGGAAACACCACCCGACCCCGGGTCGATCGAACCTCGGGTGGCGGCGGCGGAACAGGAAGCCGAGGTCCGCCAGATGGTCGAAGCATCCGCCTACCGTCAACGTGAACGCGGCGAAGGTGAGCTCGATGTCGAAAGGGAAATCGACCGCCTGCTCGGCCGTGAACAGGCGGACAGCGAACCCGAGGATCCCGGGGAACCAATGGCTCCCCCCGGAGGGGACAGCATCCGCGACGAGATCCGCCAGCTGGTCGTCGCCAACAACGAACGGCGGGAACGGCGTGGCGATGAACCCCTCGACATCGAGGCCGAAGTGGACCGCCGTTTGCGGGAGTGGACCTGACCGGGCCCCAGCCACTTTTAGAAAGCGGCAACGCTGGCTAGGATAAAACGCATGAACGAAGATCCCACCTACGAACTCGAAGATCTGGTGGTTCAGCCAGGCACCTATTTCAACCCGCAGACCGAAGTCGTGGTGATCGTCGATGACACCGCCGCGATCGATCAGGAGGTCTTCAACGCCGATTCCTTCGAAGGGGCCGAATGGGTCCGCATCTCTGAGGACACCCCGGTCGAAGAGCAGCGCCGGGACGAGCTGATCGATGAGTTCCAGAACGACAATCACGCTGGCCGCGGAAGCCAGGTCGGTGAAGCCC
>JBAWHK010000260.1:0-34938 GCA_049593795.1 Solirubrobacterales bacterium | reverse complement strand
GTTCTCGCCATAGCCCGCCAGGATCCATGAACCGCCACCACGACTGCTTCAGCCTCTCCCGTCCGGCCGGGGCATCAGGCGAACTCAACCCGGTCAGAGCACCAGCCGGGCTCAACCGAAGGTTCTGGGTCGGTTTTTGCGCGCCACTGGGGCTTTACCCGACCCGGAACTGTTTGGTGGTGCTCTTGCCGGACGGTTGCTTTCCGGGATTGCATATCCTTGACCGGTGCCTGAACTCCCTGAAGTCGAGACTATCCGGCGTCAACTTGAACCTGACCTTGTAGGCAGGAGGATTGACGCTGTAGAGGTGCTCGACCCCTACTTCTCCAAGCCAACATTGCCGCTTGAGTTCGAAGGGTCGGTTGAAGGTCGCGAGATCGTCGATGTTGGCCGTCGAGGCAAGTACCTGATGCTGGAACTGGACAACGAAACGACAGTGGTGATCCACCTGCGCATGACCGGCAGCCTGATCCTGATCGACCCGGAAGGGGTCGAGAATCCGGGGGATGCACGCATCTACGAAGCCGACAGCGGTTCGAAACACCTCAAGGCCCGTTTCAGCCTTGACGACGGCGGTGAACTGCGATTCACCGACCCGCGCCGGTTCGGCCGCGGATTCGTTGCTGGCCCGGAAGAGCTGGACGAATATTTCGCTTCACGCCTCGGTGTGGAGCCACTCGGGCCTGATTTCACAGTCGAGGCGATGGCCGCGATGAGCGCCAAACGTACCGGCCCGCTCAAATCCTTCCTGCTCAACCAGAAAGGCGTAGTCGGGGTCGGCAACATCTACGCGGACGAAGCTCTCTACCGGGCCCGGATTCACCCGTTGAGCACCGGCGCTTCGATGAAACCCGAACACCACGAAGCATTGCGTGACGGCGTGGTTGAGGCACTGGAACGCGGACTCGACCTCGGTGGCGCATCCATCGACGACTATCGCGACGCCAAGGGCGAAACCGGTTCGATGCAGGACGAGTTTCTGGTCCACAGGCGGGAAGGAGAGGCCTGCCACAACTGTGGCGAGACCATCGTCCGGATCGTGGTCGGAGGACGTTCGACCTACTTCTGCCCGGCCTGCCAGGTCAAGTTGAGAAAGCCGGCCAGGAAGCGCCGTTCCTGAATCCCGGAAGCCCGTCTGCCCGACCCGCCAGAATTGACGGGGTGGCCGGGACTTTCAAAACAGAAGCGGTGGTCCTGAGGACAATCAGGTACGGCGAAGCCGACCGGATACTCCACATCTATTCGCGTGAGTACGGTCGCCTGGGTGCGATCGCCAAAGGTGTCCGGAAACCCAGGTCACGATTCGGGGGCCGTCTCGAACCGTTCTTCCGGCTGAGCCTGGTGCTCCACCGCGGTCGCGGGGATCTGCACACGGTAACTGCCGCCGAAACGGTCGAGGGTTACCCGGCGCTGAGATCTTCCGCCAGGGGGATTCGGGCGGCGGGCGATGCCTGCGGGGCGGTACTGCGCCTGCTCGACGGCACCGAAGCCAACCAGCCCGCTTACAACCTGCTCTGCCGCTACCTCGCCCTGATCGATGAAGATCCGGCCAGCGGTGTCGCCGGGCTGGGCGGCATGGTCACCTTCCGGCTGAAACTGGCCCTGGCCGCCGGGTTTGCGCCCGAACTCTCCGGTTGTTCACGATGTGGTGCGACCGACCACCTGACCGCATTCTCCGGGGCGGCCGGCGGGGTTGTCTGCCCGACCTGCGAGGCGAATTCATTTCCGTTCTCCGGAGAAGCACACGACTTCATGGTGAACGCGCTCGGTTCGCCGATGAGCGTCAGTCAGGCAAGCTCGGCCGCTGCGGTGAAGCAGGCCGGCCGGGCAATCGGCGACACTCTCGAACACCACGCCCACGTCCGGTTACCGCGACCGGAAGAAGCGACCGCAGCATGACCGACAACTTCGAAGAAATGTTCACGAGAAGGGAGGAGGGCTACCTCTCCGGGAGGGCCGTGCCTTCATATCCCGCCTGCCGCGCCACGCCGGAGGGGAACAACCCGCTGCGCACCCCCTTCCAGCGCGATCGTGACCGCATCGTCCACAGCAAGTCGTTCCGTCGGTTGATGCACAAAACACAGGTTTTCATTGCCCCTGAAGGCGATCATTACCGCACCCGCCTTACCCACACTCTCGAAGCCACCGGCATCGCGAGGACGGTTGCCCGGGCGCTCAACCTGAACGAGGACCTGACCGAAGCGATCGGCCTTGCCCATGACCTTGGCCATCCGCCATTCGGCCATATCGGCGAACAGGTGCTGGACGAAGCAATCAAAGCGCATGGCGGCAAAGGCTTCAAACACAACGTGCATTCGCTGCGGGTAGTTGACGTCCTCGAACGCGAAGGGCGCGGCCTGAACCTGAACGAGCCGGTAAGACAGGGAATCCTCAACCACACCGGGCCCGAGAAGAGCGAATCTCTCGAAGGTCAGATCGTGCGCCTGGTTGATCGTGTCGCGTACATCAACCACGACATCGATGACGCCCTGCGGGCCGGGATCCTGAACGCGGAAGACCTCCCGCGCGGCGAGATCGCCCTGCTCGGGCCGACCGGGGCCAGCCGGATCAACTCGCTGGTCACCGACATCGTCGAGCAGTCCCAGACCGGTGACGAAATCCGGCAGAGCGAAAGCATGGGGATGGCGATGCTGCGTCTGCGCAAGTTCATGTTCGAGAACGTCTACCTGGGCAACGCGGCACGGGCCGAACACGAGCGGGTACACCGGGCGCTACGGATACTTTTCGAGCATTACCTCGCCCGGATGGATGAAGTTCCGGTGCTTGACCCCGAGGCCGATGATCTTCAACGGGTGACCGACCTCCTGGCCGGGATGACCGATCGTTATGCGATCTCCCACTTCACTGATCTGTACGTGCCGGAGGGTTCCCGGCTCTGAACGGAAAACGCGGCTTCGCCAGCATGGGCCGGGCTTGTGGCAGGCTAAGCTAGCCGCCCTTGTCCAAGTTCACTTCAGACACAATCGACCGGGTTCGCGCTGCTGCCGACATGGTCGAGATCGTTTCGGCCCACACCGATCTGCGCCGTCAGGGCGCCCGGTGGACCGGACTTTGTCCTTTTCACGATGAACGTTCCCCGTCCTTCGGCATCCATGCCGAAGACAAGCTCTACCACTGCTTCGGCTGTGGTGTTGGCGGGGACCTCTTCGATTTTGTCGCGGCCACCGAAAGCATCGACTTCCCGGCCTCGGTCGAACTTCTCGCCGATCGTTACGGGGTGGAAATCACCCGTGAAAAAGAAGATCCGCAAGCCGAAGCGAGACGGGAAGCCCGCACCCGTCTGACCGAACTGATGGAACGTGCCGCGATGTTCTATTCGGCTTTCTACCTGGAAGCACCGGAAGCGAAAAAAGCCCGCGAGTATCTCGCCGGACGCGGTCTCGGCGAAGAGATCCTCAAGGAGTTCGGCGTCGGATACGCCCCCAGCGCCTGGGACACCCTGATCCTGCGGGGGCAGCGGGCCGGGTACAGAATGGATGAACTCGCCAAAACCGGCCTTGCCCAGAAAGGACAGAAGGGCGGCATGTACGACCGCTTTCGCGAGCGCATCACCTTTCCGATCCGTGATCCGCGGGGAAGGGCGGTTGGATTCGGGGCCCGGGCGATGCGACCCGAGCAGAAACCGAAATACCTGAACTCGGCCGAGAACGAGCTTTTTCACAAGAGCGACATCCTTTATGGCATCGAAAGGGCCAGGGGACCGATGGCCAAAGCGGGCCGGGCGATCGTGGTTGAGGGATACACCGATGTGATCGCGCTTCACCAGGCCGGCCTGACCGAGTCGGTCGGGGTGATGGGAACGGCGATAACCGAGCCGCAACTGGCCCTGCTTTCCGCGACGGTGTCGGACATCGTGCTGGCACTAGACGCGGATGCCGCCGGACGCAAAGCGATGCTCCGGGCGCAGCAGGTGGCCGCGGGACGGAAACTTTCGATCAAAGTGGTGGCAATGCCGTCCGGTGAAGATCCGGCGGAAATGGTTGTGGCCGACGGCGGGGCGGAGAAGTTCCGTCGCCTGGTTGACGGGGCGGTCGACCTGCCGGAGTTCCAGATCGACCTGATCCTCAACGCGGTTGATCCCGGTTCGCCACAGGATCGTGATCGAGGGCTCAGCGAAGTGGTGCCCGTGCTGGCTGAAATCCTGCCCGGCGCCACCCGTGAAGAACTGGTCCGGCGGGTCGCCGAAAAACTGAGCATCGATGCGACCGTGGTGGTCGCCCGGCTGGAAGGCTCGCCGCCGCCAGAAGCCCGGAATCAGGCAACCACACGTTCCGACGGCAATGCGGCCGGGTCCGGACAGGCTGAACCGACACCGGGCATGTCACCGGGAGCGGTTCTGTCCCAGCGTGAACGCCAGGAGCGGCACCTGCTCGCGATGTGTGTGGCCAAACCCGAAGAAGGCCAGCAGTACATCGATCAGCTCGAAGCCAAACACCTGACCTCCCCGTTGATGGTCAGGACTGTCCACTGGTTGAAGGGCCACCTTTCCGATCCTGCTGAAGGCATTGATCCGGACGATCGTGAACTTCACCGGCTGGTCGCGGCACTTGTCGTGCGGGCAGATCCCGGGCAGGTTGGCTCGGGTTCGATCCGCCGGAACTTCATGGAACTTGAACTGGCAGCGCTTCAGGACGAAATCACCGCTGCCGCCAGTTCGGACGATGTGGCCCTGCGGGCGCAGCTCAACCGCCGCCGGGCCGAACTGGTCGAGCAGGTCAGCCGGGCCGAAGCCGACGCGGAAGGACTCTGAGGCCAACTCAGGGGTGACCTCAGGAGGACTTGGATCACCGCGTTTCGGTAGTCTGCCCGAACCGTTCGAGACGTCTGTTCGAGTCTCGCCGGACCGATCCGGAAGGTGACGTTCGGGGGTAGCTCAATCGGTAGAGCGACGAGCTGTTAACTCGTAGGTTGACGGTTCGAGTCCGTCCCCCCGAGTATCGATAGCTACGGCGTCGCGAGGGCCTCGATCAATTCGACGCCTCTCGCGGCGCCGTCGTTGTTTCTGCTCCACTCCGCGATCTCCCCGGCATTGCGCCGGTATGACGGATCTTCGAGGACTTCAGCGATTACCCAGCGGAGAGTTCGCGGGCCAGTCAGGCTCCATCGCACCGAGCGTCCGACTCCGGCCCAGGTAATGCGGGCGGCCGTCTCGTTCATGTCGCCGGCCGCTGGACAGGTGAGGACCGGCACGCCTTCGGCCAGGGCCCGGGCTACGGTCCCGTGCCCGCCGTGGCAGAGGATCAGGTCAGCGATCGGCATCATCTGCGAGTAACTCAGCCAGTCGACCAGGACCGCGTTGTCCGGCACTTCGATCGGACTCTTCGGCTTCACGTTGTTGGTGGTCGCAACCACCCGGACTGGCTGGCCGGCCATCGCTTTCAATGCCGAACGAACCAGATGGTTGTCCGGATCCTGGGAGGTGCTGGGTGCGACCAGGATCAGGGGATCATCACCGGGCGGAAGTTCGATTTCATCGTGCGGAAGCTCGAAAGGCATCGGTCCCGTGACATGTACCGTCTCCGGCCAGTTCCTCGGGTACTCGAGCTGGGGGTAGGTCGTGACCATCGCCAGCTCCGGACTGATCCCACCGTGAAAACGCTCGGTTGCTGGCAGGCCGGCGATCACACGTTGGGCGTTGAGGTCCCTGCGGCCGCGTTCAAGGCCTTTCAGCAGCAGATGGTCGGCCAGGCCCCAGAAGCCGCGCCCGATCGGCGTACGTGGCGGCAGGGCCCCGATCGCGAAGAACGGCATGCGTGGCTCCTGCACGGGGTAGATGTGGGGGATCAGGGTCGCCCAGCGGCAGCCGTATTTCTCGGCGGCCAGGGCAGGGGCGACGGTGAGGATGTCGTTGACCACGACGTGGGGGTCGAACCGTTCGAGCAGCGGCATCAGCGCGACCGCGGCTTCGCCCCCGCCGGGTGAACCGGATTCCGGCGGGGGGAAGACCTGGTACTCGTCGGCGCTGGTGAATTCCAGGCCGACGTTTTCGACTGTGTCCTGCCATTGCGGCCAGGTTTCGACAATCACCTCATGCCCGCGGTCGGCCAGGGCACGGGAAAGGCTGATCGCCGGAAAAACATGTCCGGGATCACCGAACGCGGCCACCAGGCAGCGCAGGGGACTGTCAGTTTTCGGGGTGATGCCGGGAACTACATGCCGCCGCTGTCAGGTCCCGACGTGGGCCGGTTCAGCACGATCTCCGGGATTGCACAGTTCGGTGACACGGCAAGCAGGAAAGAAACGGCGTCGGCGATGTCGGTCGGACGCATCATCTTCTCGGCGGGGACCATCGCCTGCGCGAATTCCGTCATGTCGGTGTCGACGAAACCGGGGCAGAGCGCGGTCGCGTTCACGCCGAACTCGCCGAGTTCCTTCTGGGTCGAAGCGGAGAACGAGATCACGGCGGCTTTGGTCGCGGCATATACCGAGAGCCATCCCGGATACATCTTGCCGGCAACTGATGCGAGGTTGACGATCTGGGCTTTGCCGTGCTCCTCACCGGCGGCCTTCAGCATCTCGACCGATTCCCGGGTTGCGACAACCAGGGCCTTCACGTTGACGTCCATCTGCAGGTCGAAGTGTTTCGCCTGAATCTCACCGACGGCCTGGCCAATGCCGACGCCGGCGTTGTTGACCAGGCAATCGAGCCGTCCCCACTGGCGCTTGTGTTCGGCCACGAGGTCGATCACGGCCTGCTCGGAAGTGACGTCGGCGACCACCGCCTCGACTTTCAGATCTTCATCGGCGAGGGTTTCGGCGGCGGCAATCAGTTTCTCTTCGCGCCTTCCGGAGATCGTGACCGCGTATCCGCTTTCGCCGAGTCGCCTTGCGATGGCAAGTCCGATTCCGCCAGATCCACCAGTTACCAATGCCGCTCTTTTAGCCACTTACTCTCCGTTTCGATTGGGGGAAGTCCGTGCCCAGACTAGATCAGATCGGGCGGGTCACGGCCGGGTCAGCATGCAAGTCGAACGCCGAACGGCAACAATGTCGGCGCAAGTGAGGTTTTGTCCGTCCGGATTCATCTGAATCACTGGGGAAGGAGTGTTGTGAGCGAAGAGAAGTCAGACGTGGTTTTGCTCGAGGCATTCGCCAAAGAGGCACGTCAGCGCTGTGACATGATTTCGGCCGGTCTCGACACGGGTACCACCGATTACGAAGCTTTGCGCCAGGAGGCACACGCTCTCCACGGGACGGCTTCGACTCTGGGGTTGCGCCGACTTGGGGAACTGGCCGGGTTGATGGAGTCCGATCTGAATGACGCGGCTCGTGCCGGGGAGATCCGTCCGAACCGGGCGAGTCAGATTTCGGATGCGGCCGAGGCACTTGCGGCCGGGGTTCAGGCCTCAGCCAATGGGGAAGAGGAACCGCCCGACGTGGGCCGTTCGCTTTCGCAGCTTTTCGCCCTTTAGCTCAGCCGTTCCGGACTGCCGCTTCCGCGGAGGTCACGAGAATTTCGCGTGCCTTGATCAGGTCGTCGGTTTCGCCGCGGTCGAGTTGTTCGAGCAGGAAACCTTCCATCGAAGCGATCAGATAGGTCGAGATCGGACCGATTCGATCTGCGGCCGGTGGCTCGGCGAGATTCGCCAGCAGGTCGCCCAGTATCTCGCGGTATCTGGATTTCATCTCGTCGAGGATGCGGCGGGGCTCGGAGTCGGTCCCTGAACGTGAGGCCAGGTCGATGTAGACCTGGGCCAGCCGTGAATCACGTTCGATCAGGCCGCCGATTCCGCCAACCAGTCCCTGCACCAGTTCGTTTGCGTTCTCGGGATGCTCGATCCGGCCGAGGATTTCATCGACCACGACTCCGGCGACCTGGCGTGCCACTTCCGAAACGAGGCCGCTTTTCGATCCGAAGTAGTAGGAGATCATCGCTTTGTTCTGCCCGGACAGGGCCGCGACCCTGGCGGTGGTGAGTCCCGCGTATCCGTCGCTGCTGAGGATCTCGATGGTTGCTTCGACGATCCGCTCCGAAGCATCGGAGGGTGGGCGGCCGGGCCCGGGGGTTTCCCGGGCCGGCGCGGAGGTGTTGGTCGAACTCATGCGGTCAGTCAATCATGGCCGGGTCAAGTCCGATCGCGGCGAGCTTCTTCGAAAGCGATTTGGCCGCGTAGGCGTAGATTTCTCCTGATTCGTATCCGAACGGGGTGACGAAGTCGTAAGGGTCATCGACCATTGGCGGTGCCAGCGCGAGCGTGCCGACTGGCAGGGTTTCCTTGATCGTGTCGGCGACGATCGCTGCGTTGGCCGGGTCCTGGCGAATGGCGTCGGCCAGATATTTCACGCCGAAGCCGACGTGCCGTGATTCGTCCCGGTTCACGTTGGTGAATCCGAGGCGGAAGCCGGGCATCAGATTCTGCTCCTTGAGGTAACGGAGGAGGAAACGTGCCCCGGTCAGGGCCAGTGTTCCTTCGATGACGATCATGTAGACGGTGACGCCGCGGACCATCGCGGCGGTGTCATCCGGGTTCATTCGCAGGGTTTCGGCGCAGTCGTGGAGGATTCCGTCGAAGAGTTCGCCCCATTGCTCGTTCATCTGCGGACGCTGGAGCTTGAGGTTCTCGGTGATGGTCCGGGCGTCGGATCCGAAGACTTCCCGGTAGAACCGGTCGAAGAAGACGGTGTGGCGGGCTTCGTCGGAGATCTGTGTGGCGAGAAAGAGCCGGGATTCGTGGCTCGGTGCAGCGATCGCGAAGGGCAGAAGTTCGGTGGTGACCCGTTCTTCGCCGAGGAAGAAGGATGAAAGGCTCCATTGCAGGAATTCCTTCTGGTCTTCGTTCCAGACGTCGGAGGTCCATTCGACCGCATCCTGCGAGAAGTCGATGTCCTCGGAGTTCCAGCCCTGGTTTTCCCAGCGGGAGAAGAGCTTTTCGTAGGAGGGGGCGGCTTCGACAATGCGGTCGAGGCCGGCCATCACCTGATCGATGTCCGCGTCGAGCAACAGTTCGAGGCTTTCGTCGGTCTGCGTTTTCATGGTTCCTGCTTTCAAGTTCGGGGTCGCCTCATCGGCACTTGATGAATAGTTAACCAAACGGTTAGTTAATTATCAAGTCGAGGTCGGCTGAACAGGATCAGCACGGCCAGGATCAGGCAAAGCGGACCGTAACGCCGACGGTCAAGATGATCGAACTCTTCCGAGGTCGGACGGCCGACCAGCCGGCTCGTCTTGCCACCGACACCGGCAATGCCACGGACCATCAGGACAACTGCCACACCAAACCGGCCGCCACGGCCGATCCAGTGGTTCTGGAACAGGCCGCCCACAAAAGAAGACGCCAGAGTCAGGAGAGCGCCAACACTGATGCAGGCGAAAGGCCCTGGAACTTCACCCTCACCGGAAATGCCTCCCGAGATAGTTCCCGCGTCTTTGGCCGGCCAGGAACTGCCGGTTGCCCAGAGAAAATGAAGTCCCGCCAGCACCGCCAGGGCGGCAGCAGCGAGACCTCCAGCGAAGCGTTTCAATGGTCCGACCAGCTCACGCAACCAATCTATCGCCGAACCTTCGGGCCGACCGAAACTTCATTACCCCCGAGCCACGTACAATCGCCGCCGCGGGCCAGTAGCTCAGTTGGTTAGAGCATCGGACTCATAATCCGCCGGTCCCAGGTTCGAGTCCTGGCTGGCCCATCGCACAAAGCCGCAGCGCCGACGCCCCGAGGCGCCGGCGCGCTGCGAGCAGATCTTTTCGCTCAGGCGGCTAGCCAGACGGCGTCGTGACCCATCGGGATGCGCGTGACCTTGCGTTCCCCGAGCAGGCCAATCAGCTCACGCTCGGTCGCCGACCGGTCGGCGTCCGTGTTGTGCGGTGCCATGATCGCGGCGATCTCCTGGGAAGTGAGACCGCTCGGATACAGCATCAGCGCGTCGAGGGGTGAATCAGCCGGGGAGCTTCTCACCAGCGTCGGATCAAGATTGGCGATTGCGACGTCATAAGCCTCGACCGGCTGAAAGCCACCCAGCTCAAGGCCGGCGGAACCGGATTCGAAAATCACGGAAGGGGCCGTGTAACGAACCCCGTCCGGCGTATCCGCGGATTTGCCCTGAAGTTCGGTCGGCCCGCCTGCCGCCGTGCGGGCTTCAGCCCAGTCACGCCGGTAAGCGTCCTGGACCTCGCGGCTGTCGAGTGAGCTGACGATACGGTCGGCATCGAGGCCCTCAACCGAACTCAAAGCCGCCCGGAGCTGTTCGTCGTCATCGATCATCAGCGGTGAGTTGAAATGAAGGAGCTGAAGGGCCCGCAGGGTACGCCACTCTGAGCCGGGCTGAATCAGCCTGGCGGCGATTATCGCCTGGCAGGCACGTGAACTCGTGTAGGGACGGAGCTTCGGCTCGACCGAGAAAGGCATGCCGTGACTGTCACGCAAAGAGATCCAGCTTTGAGCGAGTTCGGTCCGCGTATATGGCATAGGGGTCCCGTCGGGCTCCGACAGTCCGATCATCACCAGCTGCCAATCGAGCTGGTCCCGGTAGCGCCACTCGATCGTGCGCAACGCGGGGTTCGCTGAATACCCAAACGGGCAGCTTGGATCGGTGAACAGCTTCGCGGTTATTCGACCGGAGCCGAGCGGGTTTTCGTTCATGTACACCTGACTGATTCGGGGGAAAGAAGGGAGAACCCAGAATAGTGTGCGGACAAATCCGGCCGGGCTGGCTACACTTCATGTGTGAATTCGCAGTTCAACAGCCGCAGTTGCGGCCTGATTCTGGTGGCTGTCGCCTGGGCGTTTTTCCTTTCCGCCATCGGGTCACCCGAAGTGATCCTGTTCACCATTCCGGTCTTCATGCTGGCCGCACCGCTTGCCCTTGGTCTGTACGCCGGGGAAGAACTGATCGCCACCCTGGCGAGCATCGGACGTACCTCGAAACGTATTCACGGATTGCCCCGAGGCAGGCGAATCGCAGCCGCTACATCGCCAGTTCGTGGCACGCTTCTGATTGCTTCAAATCTGGCCGGCCGCGCGCCGCCGCTCGCCTGCACCTGAGCGTCAGCCGCTCCGCGGCAACTCCGCTCGGGTTCCAGCACCCGGAAACAGGAACAGGAGCAAGCAATGAAGCGTTTCGCAGGCACAGCAACAGTGCTCATGGCTTTGGTGGCATTCGTTTTGCCAACCGGAGCCGCCGCCCATGAGGGCAACCCGGATTACAGATCGGAAATCGTCACCGTCACCCCGGCATCCGCCGCGGAAGGACTGGTACTGACCATCCAGAATTTCGACGACAACGTCGAACTCAACAACCGCACCGGCAAAGTCGTGATGGTCGAGGGCTACGACGGGGAGGCATACATCCGGGCCGGTGCTGATGGTGACGTAGATGTGAACCTCAACTCGCCTTCGTACTACCTGAATGAAGATCGCTTCGCTGACGTCACCGTGCCCGACCGGGCCGATGCCAAAGCAGAACCGGACTGGAAACAGGTCGCGGACAACGGGATCTATTCATGGCACGACCACCGATCCCACTACATGGGCCTTGGAACACCGTCCCAGGTGAAGGATGAATCGCAGGAAACTGAAGTCTTTGCCTACGTGATCCCGATGACCGTGGGAGGAGTCCCGGTCGAGGCCAACGGCATCCTGACATGGGTCGGCAAGCAGTCCGGCTTCCCGGTTGTGCCATTCATCGGACTGGCTGCCGTGATCGTTCTGGGTGCCATCGGCATTTCCATCGCCAGGCGCCGCCGCAACGAAGACGACAACGATTCCGGCACCGGTAGCTCCGGGCCCGAACCGAGCGGGGACTCAACCGAAGCATGGTAATTCGGTCGTACCCGAAGATCCTGCTGCCGCTCTGCGTGGCGGTCCTGGCCTGCCTAGTGCTGCCGGGATCGGCGCTGGCCCATGCGGTGCTGTCTTCTTCGAGTCCGACCCGTGGAGAGGTCCTGGAAAGCCCACCGGCCCAGGTAACTTTCGAGTTCAACGAACCGGTTGAAGCGAGCCTCGGTGCGGTGCGGATCTTCGACACCGAAGCGAACCAGATCCCGACCGGTGAAATCCAGCGGCTGGGGGACACGGGCGAAGAGATCGCCGTCGACATCCCGGCGGACCTTGATGACGGCACCTACACGGCGACCTACCGTGTCGTTTCCGCTGATTCGCACCCGATTTCAGGGGGACTGGTTTTCACCGTAGGTGACGCCGCCCCGAACTCCGGCAAAACGATTTCCGAACTGATTGCGCTCAGTGACGTCGGGCCGGTCACCGAGGTTTCGTTCTGGTTCGATCGCTGGGTGGGATACATCGCGCTCGCGATCACGGTCGGCCTGATCTCTTTCCTGCTCCTGGTCTGGTCACCGCTTTTCAGATCCCGGGGGGAGCTTGCGGGGAAGGCCGCCGCTGCGGTGGCTTCCAGGTTCCGGCTGGTACTCGGCCTTGCGATTCTGGCCGGCCTGCTCGCTTCAGTTTTCGCGATGCCTCTGCAAGGCGCCAGTGCCGCCGGGACCAGCTTCTGGGATTCGCTTCGACCCGAGATTCTCCGGGAAGTAGCTGACACCCGTTACGGGTCCGTGATGATCCTGAGGATCCTGACGTGGATGGCACTGATCCCGGTCGCGGTGGCAGGCCACCGACTGTTTGCCGACCGTGAACTGACCCGAAAGCCGGCCCTGATCGCCCTGATTGCCCTGCCGGTGCTGGTCCTCGTCGTGACCCCGGCCCTTGCCGGGCATGCATCCACCCAGCATCCGATCTGGCTGCTTACGACCTCCGACATCCTGCACGTCGCGGCGATGTCGATCTGGACAGGCGGACTGGCAGCACTGATCCTGCTGCTGCCAGCAGCGACCCGGGCGGTCGAAAACGCGGCGGCGAAAACCTCGACCCTGACCGGCTTCCTGCTCAGGTTCTCCACTGTGGCTTTGGTTGCCGTTCTTGTTATCGCGATCAGCGGTACGGTGCAGGCGATCGTTGAGATCAACTCGTTCTCGGCCCTGATCGACACCGCTTTCGGTCGGGCTGTGCTGATCAAACTCGTGCTGTTCCTGATCCTGATCGCGGTTGCTTCGAAGAACCGCCGGCGGTTGATCCCGGCACTGGTCAAGCGGCGGCAGCAGAACGAATCTCCCGGTAAAGCCGGCGTTTCGATCAGACGGAATCTGCGGATCGAAATCATCCTGGTGACCCTCGTCCTGGCAGTGACCGCTGCCCTGGTCAGCTATCCGCCTCCGGTCGCCGGCCAGTCCGGTCCGGTCAGTGGTTCGGTTCAGACAGAAACAGACAACCTTGAATACACGGTCGATCCGGCACGGGTCGGCAGCAACGAAGTTCACGTCTACCTGTTCGATGACGAGACCGGAGCGCCGGTCGAAGTACGTGATCTCGAAATGACTTTCTCGCTGCCCGATTCGGGCATCGCGGCGATCGACGCGGATGTCCGCAAGGCTGGCCCGGGCCATTATGTGGCGCCGTCGGCCATGCTCGCCGTGAAAGGCGACTGGCTCGCGCAGGCTGCGGTCCGGTTCTCCCGCTTCGACGAACAGCTAGTGGAATTCGAGGTGCCGATCAGATGAGTTCGCTTGATCTCCTGATCGGCTTCCTGCCTCTGCTGGCGCTGCTCGCACTGCTCTGTTTCAGACGGTACCCCGGCGAGAAACTCATCGAACGGCTGCGTCAGCTGATTGATGGGCGCCACCGTGATGCCCCGCGGACCGAACCGGGCGGCAGGTGCCTCAACTCTTTGATGAAACCCGTTCGTGGCGGTCAGTTGATCGCCCGGTCGATGGCTGGCCGCGCGCCGCCCCTCTCGGTCTGAACCGAAACAGATCGACGGCCGAGGAACGGCCAAAAAGCATTCGAATCAAAGGAACAAAATGAATCTCAAACTGAAACTTTCGCTCGCCCTCACGGCGCTGCTTTCGCTGGTAATCCCCGCGGCAGCATCCGCCCATGTATCGGTAGCTCCCTCAGAGGCGCCGGCCGATGGTTACGCGCTGCTGAACTTTGTCGTTCCGCACGGCTGTGAAGCCGCGCCGACCAACCGTCTCGTGATCAAAATGCCGCCACAGGTCATCTCGGCAACGCCAGGCGTGGTTGCTGGTTGGGACCTCAAGACAAAAGAAGGCAAGCTTCCGGTGCCCGCAGAGCAGCATGGGGAAACGATCACCGAAGGCGTCCGTGAAGTCACATGGTCCGGTGGGCCCCTGCCGGACGGCCAGCTCGAGCAGTTCCCGCTCAGCGTCGCGTTCAGCGGTGAAGAAGGTGACGTTGCGGAGTTCAAGGTGATCCAGCAGTGCGCCGGTGGAGCCGAAACCGCCTGGATCCAGTCAACGCCGGCCAGTGGTGAAGAGCCGGATCATCCCGCGCCGGCCGTGACCCTTGCCGCCGCCGAAGCAGACCACCACGGTGGTGCAGCTGCTGACGATGAAGAACACAGCGATGAGGCATCCCACTCCGAAGCCGCTTCCAGTTCGGATTCCGATGACGATTCCAGTGATGGTCTCGCCATTGCCGCGCTGATCGTCGGTGCACTTGGCCTCGCAGCAGGTGGCACGGCACTTGTTTCCAGCCGCCGTTCCAAGTAGGAATAAACGATGAAACGAGCGCTCCTATTCGTGCTCGCGCTCCTGGTCACCCCGGCTATGCCGGGTGTGGCCGGGGCGCACGTCGACGTTTCGCCGAACGCCGCTCCGGCGGGCAAGACAGTCAAACTCAACTTCGAAATCGGTCACGGGTGCGACGGTGAGGCAACGACCGGGCTTGACGTCCTGGTTCCCGGGGACGTCGCTGATTTTGCCGCCAGATCAGTTCCCGGCTGGAAAGCGCAGAACCTTCCCGAAAAAATGGTCTGGAGGGGTGGTCCTCTGCCCGACCATGATCTTCAGGAACTTCCTTTCACCGCCAGGTTCTACGGCAAAAAAGGTGACGAACTGGCTTTTCGCGTGATCCAGAAATGCGAAAACGGAGCCACAACTGCCTGGATCCAGAAGGCGCCAGCAAGCGGCGCCGCTCCGGAAACCCCGGCTCCGGTGCTTACCCTCACATCATCTGCCCAGGCACCGGTCGCTGATCCGGCACCGGCAGAAACAGACCCTGCTGAAACGGCCGAAAACGTTGATGACCTGGCCGCAACCACCGCCGATGATTCAGGCGAAGAAGATGACCGTGACACCGGACTCCTGATCCCGGCGATCATCGTCGGTCTGGTCATTTCGGGCGGGGTAGCTGTCCTGATCTACCGGAGCGTGAAAAAAGCGGGCTGAGCGGCTGCGGAGGCTCAGCGGGCGCGGCGCCGGCGACCGGCGGGGCGGCGGCCGCGGGCCTCGAGCTTGCCCCGGTCGGATTCCTTGGCCCTGACCTGGCGCAGACCACGTGTCTGGTTGTAAAGAATTTCCTCGGCACAGCGCCGGTGCCAGTGCGAATGCTCAGTTCCGCCAGCTCGACCGATGTACTGGACAACGACGTGTTCGTCCCCGACCTCGATCGGGCCGTAGCACCCCTGGCACTTGTAGAACTTCTGCGAAATAGACCTGATAATCCAGATCTCATCTCCTTCATCGGTGTGACCGGTGAGGCTTGTACGTCGATTGGGCAATCCAGAAAGTGAACTCATAATCCCTGCTCTTTGAAGGGAAACGGGGTGGCGGGGCGAATTGGTCGGCGTGAGCACAGTGACCGCCGAAACCAAGACTCTGTCAACTTACATCCAGGACCGGATCGACGAATTTTCCCGTTCGCAAAAGGATGTTGCCCGCTACATCGTCGATCATCTCGACGAAGCAGCGTTCCTGACGGCAGAAGAACTGGCCCGGCGGGCCGGCACCTCATCCTCAACCGTCGTGCGGTTCTCCCAGGCCCTCGGATTCGAAGGCTACCCCGAGCTTCAAAGCTCGGCAATCGAGGAATACCGGGCCACAGTCGGAGGCGGGGCGGAAAGCACCGGCGGTCGCATGCTTTTCTCATTCGACCACTCCGAGTTTGAAGCATCACTCGGCACCGATCACGCCAACCTTGAAGAGACGGCCCGCAAGCTCGACCAGGAACAGATCGACCAGGCCGTTGCCGCGCTCGCACAGTCCAGCCAGGTGATCGTGGTCGGAACCGACCAGATGGCCTTTTTCGCCAGCTACTTCCGTCATACCCTCAGCCTGCTCGACATTCGCGCGCAGATCGTCACCTCAACCGCAGGCCCGTCACTGCAGCGCCTCGGCCGGATCGATGCCGACACCCTGCTGGTCACGCTCTCCGCCGGCCGTTCGCACCCGCTCCTGGCCCGGGCAATGAAACTCGCCGAGCATCGCGGTGCCCGAACTCTCGCGATCGCTGACGCAACCCTTTCCGACGATGTGAAGAAGGCCGACATGAGCCTCTACTACTCATCGAACAGTCCTTCCTTCCTGCGTTCGAACACGGCGCTGATGGCCCTGGTTCACGCTCTGGCTCACGGTGTTTACACCCGCGACGAAGATGCGCACCGCGATCGCATTCGTGCCTACAAGCTGAAGTAGGGTCGCGCCGCCATTTCCGCGTGAGCGCGGAAATGGCGTCAGGACCCGGCATTGGCCCGCCGGAAGTTACGAAACGGCCGGTTTCCGGGGCATTCATGGTCGATTCGACCAAAGCCTCGGCGACCGCGAATCTTTATATTGGAGGGGATGGCTGAAGAAGCGACATTCCGAGTAAAGACCGGCCTTGCAGAGATGCTCAAGGGCGGTGTGATCATGGACGTGGTCAACGCCGAAGAGGCGAAGATCGCTGAGGACGCAGGAGCCTGTGCCGTGATGGCACTTGAGCGAGTGCCGTCCGACATCCGGCGTGACGGCGGCGTAGCCCGCATGTCCAGTCCGAAGATGATCAAGGAGATCCAGGCCACGGTCTCGATCCCGGTGATGGCGAAAGTCCGGATCGGCCATTTCGCTGAAGCCCAGGTCCTGGAATCGCTCAACATCGACTTCATCGATGAGTCCGAGGTCCTGACCCCGGCCGATGAGTTCAACCACATCGACAAATTCGATTTCAAAGCTCCTTTTGTCTGCGGAGCAACCAACCTCGGTGAGGCCCTGCGCCGCATCGGTGAAGGTGCCGCGATGATCCGGTCGAAGGGCGAGGCCGGAACCGGCAACGTTGTCGAAGCTGTGCGCCATATGCGTGAGATCACCAAAGGCATCAAGTACCTCGGCATCCTGAGCTCAACCGAACTGCCTTCGGCTGCCAAAGAGCTTCAGGCCCCGCTTGAAATCGTTCGTGACGTCGCGACCCGCGGCTCGCTGCCCGTGCCGATGTTCTGCGCCGGTGGCATCGCCACACCTGCGGATGCCGCACTGATGATGCAGCTCGGCGCCGAAGGCAACTTCGTGGGCTCCGGAATCTTCAAGTCCGACGACCCGGAACGCCGCGCCAAGGCGATCGTTGAAGCGACCACGCATTTCAACGACCCCGAACGCATTGCTTCCGCTTCCGAGGATCTCGGCGAAGCCATGCCCGGCATCGAGATGTCTTCGCTCAACGAAGACACCCGCCTTGCCAACCGCGGCTGGTAACCGGAATTCCAAATGAGTGAGACGCCCGTGAGGATTGGCGTTCTCGCGGTGCAGGGCGGCTTTGCCGCCCATCTCGAGCATCTTGAATCGGTTGGCGCGATCGGGCTTGAGGTCCGCACGCCACAGGACATGGAAGGCCTCGACGGCCTGATTCTTCCGGGCGGTGAGAGCACCACGATCACCATGGGCATCGAATCGGCCGGACTGGCGGACCCGATCCGCAGCCATCAACGGTCGGGCAAACCGATCCTCGGTACCTGCGCCGGAATGATCGTCAGCGACCGCGACCACCTGGGACTGATCGATATCTCAACCCGCCGGAACGCTTTCGGACGGCAACTCGCCAGCTTCGAAGAAGAAATTGAGATCGAAGGCATTGCCGACGGGCCGGTACGGGGAGTTTTCATCCGTGCCCCCTGGGTTGAATCGATCGGGGACGGGGTGGAGGTTCTGGCGGAAATGCAGGGCCACCCGGTCGCGGTGGCCAAAGACAACGTCACTGCGATCTCATTCCATCCGGAACTGACCGGTGACGACAGGATCCACCGCTGGTTTGCCATGCAGGCAGACGGCGGGGGAAATCCGGGCGTCTAACCGCCCTGGGTGATCGGTGATCCGGCCAGGGTGAAGAACCAGGCCAGCAGCGCGATCGAAGCGATCAGAACCGAACCGACGATCACCGTTTCGAGCACCGATGGCGGCCGTTGGGTCTTTTCGGAATCCCTCAGGCTTTTGAGCCAGCCGAGCCGGATCGGGTCGACGCTCCTTTCACCGGTCACCTTCAGGTAGACCTCGTTCAGCCGGCCCAGCAGATAGCCGACCAGCAGGATCGAAACGATCACACCGAGCAATACGACCAGGTAAGGGCCCATGCTGGGGAACTGGGTAGCTGCGAGCTGCGACCCGATCCAGAGCCACGCCAGCGGGACCGCGGTCCACATCGACAGGGCCAGAACAAGCATCAGGAAAGCGATCAATCCAGCCGCGATGCGGTGCTGCTTGGGCTCTTCCACGTTCGTCGTCATCGCGTCACCATAGAATCAGTTTATGTCCGGTCATTCGAAATGGTCTTCGATCAAGCACAAGAAGGGCGCCGCAGATGCCAAGCGGGGTCAGCTGTTCACCAAACTCGCCAAGGCGATCACCGTAGCGGCCCGGGAGGGTGGCGGGGACCCTGACGCCAATCCGTCGCTGGATACCGCGATTCAGAAAGCCCGTGACGCGTCGATGCCGAAAGCCAACATCGAGCGGGCGATCGACCGGGGTACCGGTGATGGCGCCGACGCAGTAATCGTCGAGCGGGTCATGTTCGAGGGCTACGGTCCCGGCGGGGCAGCGGTACTGGTCGAAGCCCTCACCGACAACCGCAACCGCACCACCGCCGAGGTCCGTCACGCCTTCAGTCGGCACGGCGGCAATCTGGGAGAACCGGGTTCGGTCGCCTGGATGTTCGAAACCCACGGGGTGGTTGTGGTCGATGGCGGAAAATATGGCGAAGACGACCTGATAATCGCCATCGATGCCGGAGCTAGCGACGTGATCGAAGAGGACGGCAAGCTGAGGGTTCTGGCCGAACCAACCGACTTGACCGCGGTCAAGGAAGCGATCGTGGCCGAAGGGATCGAAGTCGAGTCGACCGGACTGGCCACCGAGCCCACCAACACGGTCGAGGTGGAAGAGTCCGAGGCAGGAACCCTTCTGAAGCTGCTTGAAGCGATCGAAGACCAGGATGACGTGAATGAGGTTTACGCCAATTTCGACATCTCGGACGAGATCCTGGAACGAATCGCGGGCTGACCGGCCAGGAACCCGGATACCTCCGGGGGCTTGACGATTCAGGAACTCCGGTTTGGCCTGCTGAGCCAAATCGATGCGACAGCCTCCGTGAAGGCATCCGACGCTCAGGCCAGAATGGGTACCAATGAGAGTCGTAATGGGCATAGACCCCGGGACAGCCAACCTGGGCTTCGGAGTCGTGCGCATCGAGGGCGGGCACATGGTTGCGCTCGACGGCGGGGTAATCGAGACCACACCTGACCAGAAAGCCGAAAAACGGCTTTCACACATTCACGCTTCGATAATCGAACTGCTCGAATGGCATCAGCCGACAGCGCTGGCGATCGAGGATCTCTATTTCGGCAAGAACGTCGGGTCCGCGATGAAAGTCGGGCAGGCCTCCGGGGTATGCATGCTGGCCGCCGCCCAGAAAGAAATCGATTGTTTTGCCTACACCCCCCAGGCCATCAAAACGTCGGTCTGTGGCTCAGGCAGCGCCGGCAAGCGGCAGGTGCAGAAGATGGTCGCGACGCTGCTCGGACTCACCGAAGTCCCGCAGCCTGACCATGCGGCCGACGCTCTCGCTGTCGCGATCTGCCACGGTGGCACCGCTGGCCGCAGGGAAGCGATTGAAACCGCACTCGCCAACGGACCGGCCAAAGACGACGGGCCACTGCGGGTGGCGAGTTGATTGCCTCGGTTCGCGGCGAGGTGCTGGTGCGCCGGGCCGACCACGTAGTGATCGAAGCTTCCGGCGTGGGTTACCGGCTCGCTGTCAGTTCGGAAACCTTGCGCAGCGTTCCCGCGGCCGGCCAGGAAACATTCCTTCACGCGGAAACGATCAGCCGGGACGACTCCCTGCTGCTCTACGGTTTTTCTACGGAGGAAGAACGGGATCTGTTCGTGCAGCTGACCGGGGTCAGCGGCATCGGCCCCAAGGTCGCAATGGCGGCGCTCTCGGGCGGTCCTCACCGGGAGCTGGTCACGGCCATCGTCGCCGGCGACGCCAAGCGCTTCCAGGCCGTGCCCGGGATCGGCAAACGCACCGCTGAGCGAATCATCCTTGAGCTCAAGGACCGGGTGACGGTCGAGGTTGAACAGTCGGGCGGCGCTGTACCCACACCGGCCACTACCAATGCCCGCTCGTTGGCCCGTGACGGCCTGATCAGCCTCGGTTTCGCCCAGCTGGAAGCGGAACAGATGCTGGACGGCATTCCCGGAGAAGACGACGCGCAGGCTCTTATCGGTGCCGCTCTCAAACGGGCCGGCTCAAGCGGAAGGGGCCCTGAATAAAGGTGGGCGACCTACCCGACATCGGTGGCAGCAGAATCAATCTCGGCATGGACACCGACCTGCCCGAAGGCGCCGAACCCCGGGTCCACGACGCCCGGGCAGACCAGCCGGACCAGGAACTCGACCGTTCGCTTCGACCGCCATCCCTTTCCGATTTCGTGAACCAGACCCAGGTCACCGACCAGCTCGCGGTTTTCATCGAAGCCGCCAAACGCCGCGGGGAACCGCTGGACCACGTCCTGCTGGCCGGCCCTCCGGGGCTCGGAAAGACCTCTCTCGCCAACATCGTTGCCGCGGAGATGGGGGTGAACCTGGTCCAGACAGCGGGCCCGGCACTTGAACGCAAGGGTGATGTCGCGGCATTCCTCACCTCGCTGGAACCGGGCAGCGTCTTTTTCATCGACGAGATCCATCGTCTGGGCCGCGCGGTGGAAGAGACCCTGTATCCGGCGATGGAAGATGGCGAACTGCCGGTAGTCCTTGGCCAGGGAGCCGGGGCGCAGACAGTAACCCTGCCGCTGCCGCCATTCACCTTGATCGGGGCCACAACCAGGAGCGGACTGTTGACAACCCCGCTGCGCGACCGGTTCGGTGTTTCCCACAGGCTTGAGTACTACACCCCGGAAGATCTCATGAAGATCGTGATTCGTTCCGCGAAAATCCTTGAAGTCAGGATCGAAGACCCGGGCGCCTACGCGATCGCTGAACGGTCACGCGGAACCCCGAGAGTCGCGAATCGCCTGCTCAAACGGGTGCGGGACTTCGCCGAAGTCAAAGGCACGGGCGTGGTTGATGCCGAGATGGCTTCCGGTGCGCTGGAAATGCTCGAAATCGACCAGGCAGGACTTGACCGTTCCGACCGGGCCCTGATCGAAATGATCGCCGTCAAATTCGGCGGCGGTCCGGTCGGGCTTTCGACGATCGCCGTTGCCAGCGGAGAAGAACAGGACACGATCGAAGATGTGCTCGAGCCGTACCTGCTTCAGCAGGGGATGCTGAAGCGAACACCCCGGGGCCGGGTGCTCACCGCAGCCGCTTTCGATCATCTCGGGCTGCCTTTCCCCACCGGCAACGACCAGCTTTTCTAGCCGGTCAGACGGCCGCTGCCCGGGCGTTCCGTTTGCTCATGTAGCGGGCGAACAGCGCGCCGTTGGTGAACATGAAGAGGCTGTACACGCCGGCCGGAACCATGAACGCATCGTTGCCGAGCAGGTTGCCGACGGTCAGGGCCACCGTTGCGTTGTGGATGCCCAGTTCGAGGGCGATCGCGGTCGCGGCCCGTTCGGTCAGTTTCATGCCGCGGGCGATCCCGAAACTCAATCCCATCGCGACGACATTCAGGGTCAGGGCGGCCAGGGCGATCTTTGCGAAGTTGTTGTAGATCAGGTCCCATTCGGCGACTACGGCACCGATGATCACGATTACCAGGACGATGATTGCCGCCCGGTCGAAACCGGGTTTGCGCTCGATCGCCCATTTTTCCCGACGTGACCGTACGAACATTCCCGCCAGCAGGGGGATGAGGGTGATCGCGATCACCTTCGCGGCGATGCCCCACATGCTGACGTCGCCGATCAGTTCGCCATTGCCGAAATGATTGTCAGCCAGGCTCAGGTAGAGCGGGATCGTGATCACACAAAGGACGCTGGACAGCGCGGTCATGGTCACCGAAAGCGCGGTCTGTCCCTTGGCGAGATGCGTGTACATGTTGGCCATGGTGCCGCCGGGAGCTGCCCCCAGAAGGACCAGGCCGATCGAAAGGGTGGGACTGAGATTGAAAGCCGTGGCGACGATCGCGGCCAGGAGGGGGGAGATGATCAGCAGGTTGACCATGCCGACCGCGACACCCTTGGGGATTCGGGCCACCCGTCGGAAGTCCTCAGTAGTGAGGCTCAACCCGATGTTGAACATGATGAAAACCAGTGAAAGCGGCAGCAGAATTTCGATCAAGCCTGTTCAGTTCCCTCGTGCGTTTGATTTCCGATCCCCAATGGACCCGGACCCGAGCGAATCTACAGGGTCGGCGAGACACTGAAGCGGTGGCTTCACTAGCCTTCCGCCGATGCCCTTCTTCATCTGTCCAAACTGTGGCAATCGCGAAAGTGGTGGTGACCGCACCGCCGGTTTCAGCACAAGACCGAAAGGCTGCACCAAGTGCGGCTTCGGTTTTGTTTTCGAATTGCTCGACGACTATTACCCGGCGCCCAACGCAGCGTTTTTCGTCTGCGACCAGGAAGGCCGTGTCATCGACGCGGGAAGGGGCAGTTACGAACTGACCGGACTGACCGACGAAGACGTGATTGGCCGACCGGTCAAGGACGTCCTCGGACTGAAATGGGTCGACTCCGGTGATGGCGGCCCGACGGCCGACACGAACGGTGACGGCGAGACAGATCCGATCGAGACATCTCTCGAGTGGGGCGTCAGGTCACTGGGCAAGCGGGTTGCGGTCAATTCCGAGAACGAATCGGTGGCCGAAGCGATCGCTGATGTGTTCCCTGCATACGACGACGATGGGGGCCTGATGATCGTCCTCACGCCAGAAGGATAAACTCTCGCAAATGGGAGGCAGGCGCCGCAACATATTCGTGCTGCTATTCGTGCTGGGACTGATCATTGTCTCGGCCGTAGTAGCTCTCAACAAACCCACTGAACTGGGTCTCGACCTTCAGGGCGGCATCGAGCTGACCCTGCAGGGACGCCCGACGCCGCAGGCGCCGGAAGTCACCACCGAATCGATGGATCGCTCCGTCGACATCATCAGGTCGGGTTGTGACCGTCTCGGTATCGCCGAGATCGAAGTCTCCCGACTCGGGGCCGATCAGATCTCGGTAGGTATCCCCGGGGCAACCTCGGTCGGCAAAGCCACCGAATGCGCCACCAAACCGGCACGTCTCTACTTCTACGACTGGCAGAACAACCTGATTGGTCCGGCCAAGGACCTGCAGACAGACCTGACCAGCGCCGACAAGGCCGAAGTCCTCGAAAACAACCGTCAGCGGTGGATCGACGCCGGCCGTCAGCCGTTCGACAACCAGAACCGTCAGCTGATCGCCCTCGGTGCCGAACCGACGATGTGGGACGCGGTAACACTCGCCTCCAAGCAGCCCCGCAAGAACCCCTGTGAGGATTGCGCCGCTCCGGACCAGTACTACCTCTTCAGCGACGACGAAGAACACTCACTCCTGGCCGGCCCGACCACGGCCAAGGAAGATCTCTACTTCGACGAAAAGGGAACACCGATCCCGAAAGAGGGAACGATCGTCAAGACCGTTCCCCAGGGCACCGTGGTCGTTTCCGAACTTCCGACCGACTCGGGTGGAGCGGCAATCGAGGTTGACGAAGACGTCGAAGGCGACTTCGAATCGAAGGCCGGCTTCTATGTACTTGAAGACAACGCAGCCCTCTCCGGCAGCGAAATCAAGAACCCGGAACAGGGCGCCGATCCCGGCACCAACCTGCCGAACGTCAATTTCGAATTCACCGACTCCGGACGCAAGTCATTCCAGGAGATCACCCGGCGGATCGCCCAGGAAGGCGCTGCTCGCGTCGTTGGTCCGATCGATCCCACTACTTCACCGCAACTCTCCGGCAACTTCGCGATCGTGCTGGACGGCGTTGTCGTTTCCCGGCCGATCATCGATTTCGCTGAAAACCCGGATGGCATCGACGGCCGTCAGGGAGCCCAGATTTCAGGTGGATTCGATACCGGAGAAGCACAGGAACTCGCCGAATTCCTGCAGCGTGGCGCGCTGCCAATCGACCTGACCCTGACCAGCCAGAGCCAGGTATCGGCCAGCCTTGGCGCGGAAGCGCTTGATCAGGGCATTCTCGCCCTTTCGATCGGGCTCGCGCTCGTCATAATCTTCCTGCTCATTTTCTACCGTTTCCTCGGCCTGGTCGCGTCGCTGGCGCTGATCGCATACGCGATCATCTTCCTTGCGCTGATCAAGGTGATCCCGATCACCATGACCCTGCCGGGTATCGCGGGACTCGTGTTAACCATCGGTGTGGCCGCCGACTCGAATATCGTCATTTTCGAGCGAATAAAGGAAGAGCTACGTCTCGGCAGGTCCGTTACGTCAGCGATATCCATCGGTTACCGCCGCGGAATCAGCACGATTATCGACGCCAACGTCGTTACCCTGCTCACCGCATTCATCCTCTTCGTACTCGCCACCTCCGGCATCAAGGGCTTCGCATTCACCCTTGGAGTTGGCACCCTGGTTTCACTGCTGACCGCAGTCGTATTTACCCAGGCACTGCTCTTCTCGATGAGCAACACCAACTTCCTGCGCTCAGGGCGTGGTTTCAGCGGGATCGAAGGCAAGCAGCGCTGGCACCTTGACTTCATGGGCAAGGCGAAGTACCTGTTCGCGATCTCCGGTGTGATCCTTCTGGTTGGCGCCGGTGCGTTGACCACCAAGGGCCTCAACTTCGGCATCGATTTCGAGTCCGGCACACGGATCCAGGTAGCGCTCGATGAGAACATCACACCTGACGAACTTCGTTCCGCAGTAGCCGACGAAGGACTGGCAGACGCCGAGATCCAGCGCATCACCGATAGCGCCACCCTCGGTGAGAATGCCTACCAGATCCAGAGTGCGACGCTTGACCCCAACCAGCTCGCAGAGGTTGAGACCACACTCGAAGACAGCTTCGGGATCGCGCAGGACGGCTTCAACAGCACCAGCGTCGGACCCACCTTCGGAGCATCGGTTGCCCGAAGCGCGCTCCTGGCCGTCGCTTTCTCACTCCTTCTGATCACGGGTTACGTGGCGATCAGGTTCGAACCGAAATACTCGGTGCCGATCCTCATCGCGATCATGCACGACATCCTGATCGCGGCCGGCCTCTACGCATTGCTTGGGGCCGAGGTCTCCAGTGCGACCGTGGCGGCCTTCCTCACTATTTTGGGCTATTCGCTCTACGACACGATCATCGTGTTCGACAGAATCAGGGAAAACCAGCCCAAGATGCCAAGGGCCACCTACTCGCAGATCGTCAACAAGTCGATGTCCGAGGTCATGACCCGATCACTGGCAACCAGTTTCTCGACCCTGGTCGGCGTTGTGTCGCTGCTGATCTTCGGTGGCGAGACCCTGCGCGCATTCGCAATCGCGATCTTGATCGGAATCATTTCCGGTACCTACTCATCGATCTTCATCGCTTCGCCTGTCCTGGCGCTCTGGAAAGAACGTGAGCCTGGATTCCGCAGGCGTCGCCGTCAGCAGATCGAAACCCAGGGTTACGTGCCCGCATTCGCGGAAGACCTGGAAGTCGCAAAGGTCGACGGCGAAGCAACCGACGGGCCGGATGATGATGGCGGAACTGCCGTGGGTGTATCTGACGGCAAGGACCCCAAACATCCAAGCCCGCGTCAAAAGAGGGGAAAGAAATAATGGCTGTCGTCGTTTGGGTGACCGTTGGCCTGGCCCTCTGGCATTTCACGATCTTCGTGCCGGAACGCTTCTGGCAGGGCATCATGGGTGCCTTGATCGGCTGTGTGCTCGGAGCAATGGTTTCCGGCCTGATCTACATGCTGATCGCCGGTAGCGGAGTGAATGACACAGACATGTTGACTTTCTTCGCCGCCATTCCAGGAACGGTCGCCGGCGCTGCGTTGATCTACTGGATCGGCGAACGCACCGGAGAACCGGAACTCGAGCTTTAGGGCTTTCGATCAGTTTTGAGCTGACGCCTTACCGGGTTGAGGAGGCGCTGAAGCTCGCCGCCGAACTTGGCCTGAGCCGTCCAGTCGCGACCGCACTGGTTCGCCGTGGACACGGAGAACCGGAAGCGGCCCGGGCTTTCCTTGCCGCTGACGAGCGTCACGATCCTTCGCTGTTCCGAGGCATCGATCAGATCGTTGATCTGGTTTCCGGCATCGTTGATTCGAACGGAAGGATCACGGTTTACGGCGACTTCGACGTTGACGGGGTTTCGTCGACATCGATCCTGGTTGGACTGTTCCGCAGCCTCGGGGTGGACGTCGACTGGTTTATCCCGGACCGGGCGGTCGATGGATATGGGCTGAACGAAGACGCGATGCGTCTGATCGCCGGTCGTGGCAGCGATCTGGTGATCACCGTGGACTGTGGCATCACCGCGGTAAGTGAGGTTGCCCTGGCCAAAGAACTCGGCATGGAGATCGTGGTCACCGATCACCACCAGGCCGACGACGTCCTGCCGGACTGCCCGATCCTCCATCCTGTGATCTGCGGCTACCCGTTTCATGAACTGTGTGGGGCTGCGGTCGCGTGGAAGCTCGCCTGCGCGATCCGGAAGGCTCGCGGTCTCGATCCAGGCCTGGACGAAGCCGACCTCGACCTGGTTGCCCTGGCAACAGTCGCCGACGTGATGCCACTAACCGGCGAGAACCGCAATCTGGTCAAGGCCGGGGTGGCGGTGGCACGCCGGGCCGAACGGATTGGCATGAGGGCACTGCTGGACGAAGCCAGGGTGGAACCGGCCCGTCTGACCGCTGAAGATTTCGGGTTCCGCCTCGGCCCCAGGATCAATGCCGCCGGGCGCATGTACCGGGCCGATGCGGGAGTGGAGCTGTTTCTCGCCGACTCATCCGAACGGGCCAGCGAGATTGGAGTTGAACTCGGCAAAGCGAACCTCGACCGCCGCCGGGTCGAAAGGGAAGTGGAGAACGCCGCCGAGACCGCCCGGCGTGAACTCGACGACCCGGACCCGCCGGCGCTTGTGGTGGCTGGTGACGGATGGCATCCGGGGGTGGTCGGCATCGTTGCTTCCCGACTGGCACGCAAGTACTCAGTACCGGCTGTCGTGATCGCGAACGGGGAAGGCGTGTCGCGTGGATCTGCCCGTGGTGTCCCCGGGCTTGACCTGCACAAAGCGATCTCGGACTGCTCCGCACTCCTTGAGGGTTTCGGGGGGCATCGGGCGGCAGCCGGGCTTCAGATCAAACCCGAATCGATCCCCGAGTTCCGCGCTGCCCTCGCGGCAGCCGTGGTGGACCAGATCGGGATTGACCCTCCGCTGCCAAAGCTCCAGGCTGACCTGATCGTCGGTGGTGAAGAGATCGGCCTGCCGCTGGCCGAAGACCTTGCCCGCCTGGCCCCGTTCGGCCAGGGCAACCGGCCAATCACCCTGCTGGTACCCGGGGCCCGGATTTGCGACGTGCGGGAGATCGGTGACGGCAAACACGCAAAGTTCTCCCTGGACTCCGGAGGTCATCGCGCCGCCGGCATCTGCTTCGGACGCACCAGTTTCGGCGTTGGGGAAGATGACCCGGTCGATGTTGCTGCGGAGCTGAGCGTCAACCACTGGAATGGATCCGTCGAGCCCCAGGTGAAGCTTGAAGAAGTCTTTCCGGTCCAGACCTCCGCGGCACCAGCACCGGGGCTTGCCAACTGCGAACCCGGGGAGTGGTGGCGACGCTTCGAAGCAGCCCACGCCGGCGAGAGGGTCTCGGTGCCCGCCGGCCCTGCCGACGCCGCGAGGCAGCAATTCGGGGCGGACGGCCCACCCGGGGTGAGGCTCGCCGACCTGATCTCTTCCGGGGAAAGCGTCGCCATCGGCACGGTTGACGCCATCCGGCGCTGGCGTGACCTCGGCGGGAAACCCGGCCTGAAACGTTTTCACGACGCGGCAATGGTCGGCGGCCTCTGGGAAGGCAGCCCCGAACGCGAAATACAGGAGTCACTTTCGGCCGACAATCACTCGGTACTGGTCTTCGACTACTCACTGCTGGCTTCATCGCCGGCACTGGTCTCCGGTTTCGAGCACGTAGCGATGCTCGACCCGGCTTATTCACAGGAGCACCTGGAGAACCTGTCGGACGGTCACGGACTGCTCCACCGGCTTTACGGGCCGGACGAAATGAGCTTCGCGGAGAGAGTGGTCAGTTCGCGTTTCGACCTGAAAGCCCGGCTGCGACAGTTGTTCCTGAAACTGCGTGACGCCGATCGTCTGCGCGGCGACCTGCTGCGAGAAATTCTTTCCGGGCCGGACGAATCCCCATGCCCGCCGGAACTTGCCGCCTCGATGCTGCGAGTATTCGAAGAGGTAAATCTTGTCCAGAGTGAGGGTCTGGGCGATGCCCGGGTTGTCAGCATCGTATCCTCGGAGAAGGTGAATCTCGAAGACTCACCCGTGTTTGCCCACCATGCCGAACTCTGCAAGGAGCATCTCGAATTTCTCAAGCAGTCGAAAAAGTCAATGAACTGACATCCGGGCTGACCCCCCGGGAACGTTCGCTGCTGGACGACCTGATCGCGGTAATCGACGAGTTCGAAACCATGGTCGCGGGAGAGCGTGACCTGGCCGGCGAGATAATCGACCGGACCAAGGTCACCGAAGCCTTCGTTTTCGCCTGCCGCCACCACGCAGACCAGAAACGCCAGTCCGGTCACGAATTCATCACCCACCCGGTAGGGGTTGCCCGGATCTGCGTCGGCATGAGTCTCGACACCGCCACCCTTTGCGCGGCCCTGCTCCACGACACCGTCGAAGACACCTCCGCCAGCCTGGAAGAAATCGAGACCGATTTCGGCAAACAGGTTGCCGAACTGGTTGATGGGGTCACCAAACTGACCGAAATCACCTTCGAGAGCCGCGACGAACGCCAGGCGGAGAACTACCGCAAGATGATGGTCGCGATGGCCCGGGATGTCAGGGTGATCCTGATCAAACTGGCCGACCGTCTGCACAACATGCGGACCCTGAGTTCGCTGCCCAAACAGAAGCAGATCGTCAAGTCACGCGAGACCCTGGAGATCTACGCGCCGCTCGCCCACCGGCTCGGAATCCACGCGATCAAATGGGAACTGGAAGACCTCGCTTTCGCCACGCTCCATCCACGCAAATACTCCGAGATCAAGCACCTCGTCGCCCAGCAGCGGGCAGAACGCGAAACCTATGTCGATGAGGCCGGTGGTTTCCTCGCGGAAGAACTCCAGAAGGTGGGAATCGACGCGGTAATCGCCGGTCGGGCGAAGCACTTCTATTCGATCTACACGAAGATGACCAAGAAGGGCCGGGAGTTCAACGAGATCTTCGATCTCACGGCCATGCGGGTAATCGTCGGTTCGGTCAAGGATTGTTACGGCGCGATCGGGGTTATCCATTCGCTCTGGAAGCCCCTGCCCGGACGGTTCAAGGATTACGTCGCCATGCCGAAGACGAACATGTACCAGGCGCTTCACACCACCGTGATCGGGCTCGAAGGCAAGCCGCTCGAAATCCAGATCCGCACCGAAGAGATGCATCGCCTCGCCGAATACGGGATCGCGGCCCACGTCTCGTACAAGGAAGGTTCCGGCACTGATTCGTCGCGGGAACGCATGACCTGGCTGCGTCAGCTGGTCGAATCCGAATCAGAGCAGGACCCGGCCGAGTTCCTTGAATCTCTCAAGGTCGACCTCTTCGAAGACGAAGTGTTCGTTTTCACGCCGAAGGGCGAAGTCAAGAACCTGAAGGCCGGTTCGACACCGCTCGACTTCGCCTACTCGATCCACACCGACGTGGGCCACCGTTGTGTCGGAGCCAAGGTCAACGGCAAAATCGTCCCGCTCCACTACCAGCTTAAATCCGGTGACATCGTTGAAGCGATGACCGCGAAACAGGAGCGGGGACCATCCCGGGACTGGCTGAAACTGGTCCGCACCAACAGTGCCCGCAACAAGATCAGGGCCTGGTTCCGCGAAGAAGGCCGCGATGATGCGGAACGCGACGGCCGTGACGCACTGGCTGAAGCGCTGCGCAAACGTGACCTGCCGCCACAGAAGTTCTCCGGTTCACCATTGCTCGCTGACGTCATGCGGGAGATGGGTTTCCGTAAAGCCGATGATTTCTACATCGCGCTCGGCCAGAAGAAGATTTCGGCCAAAACGACGGCGAACAAACTGATCCAGCGCCTGCGGGCGGGGGAGATCATCGAACCGGACCCGGCCGAAGGCAGCATCGCCAAACACAGCGAGAAGCGCGCCCGTACCCGCGATGCTTCCGAGTTCGGCATATCGGTCGAGGGTGTCGACAACGTCGCCCTGCGACTTGCCAAATGCTGCCGCCCGGTACCGGGAGACGACATCCTCGGTTACGTGTCCCTCGGCCGTGGAATCACGATCCACCGCAAGGACTGCCGCAACGTGGCCGACCTTGGCAACTCGCCGGAGCGCATGGTCGAAGTGTCGTGGGAAGGTGAGAACGAAGCTACCTTCCGGGTCGAAATCCAGATTGATGCTTATGACCGCACCCGGCTGCTGGAAGACCTCTCGCGGACCTTTGCCGAGGTTGGCGTAAACATCATCAGCGCCGAGTGTTCAACCAACCCGCCGATGGTAAAGAACCGTTTCGTGATCGAAGTGGGGGACACCGGCCAGTTGAAACTCTGCATTTCCAGGATGCGTCACGTCGAATCGGTGTTCGACGCATACCGGGTGACCCCCGGCGAATAGAAGCAGCCAGCCCGGCCCTAAAGCCGGTCTTCGACTGACTTGAGCTTGGATTCCAGGGTTTGTTCCCGGTCGGTTCTCTGATCCACTTTCAGGACCGTGTAGACCCGTGGGATCCCTTCGCCGAAAGGTATCTGGTGAAGTTCGGCAGCAAGCGCGAAGATCTCTTCGATCTCGCCTTCGAGCGAGGTGCCCATCGCATGCATCTCGAAACGCACGCTGTCCTGGGCGTCGAGGTGCCGGTGAATCACAGCGAGGACGTCGCTGACGCTGGCCCCTTCACGGCCAATCGGAAGGATTGTGATGTCAGCGGTAGCCATGGTTCAATCGTAGCTACCGCGGGCCGCGGGGCCGGTTCCCTTTCAGGAAATGATGGTCAGGGCCTTCGGGGCTGCCTTCAGCGTGACTTCTTCGTAGAGGCCGATGTAATCACCGTCCACCTGGACCGGGAAAGGCCTGATATCCCCTGAATCATCCTCCGAACCCGACCGGATGATGGCTTCGGTCATCTGGGGGAAAGACTCAACCTGTTTGTGTTTCGTGGCCGAGAACCTCGAAGACAGCAAACGGGGGATCACGCTGAGTACATCAAGCTGGTTAGCCCGTTTCAGCACGATCATGCCGAGTTTTCCGTCGTCGATCGAAACGTTGTCGCAGACATGGATCGGCTGCTTGCCGAAGTAGGTGAACGGGTCGGAGTTCTGGGCAAGCACCGTCACCCCGTCGTGCTCCACGCCATCGATAGTTGTCCGCAAACGGACCGGGTTGCGGGCATAGCTGCGGTAATAGCTGGTCATCGCTGACCAGGAATAGAAATACGGTCCGGCTTTCGACTTCAGCTTCGGTTTGGCATCCACTTTCTCCACGACGGTCGCGTCGATACCGGCCCCGCAGGAAAAAACGAAATATCGGTCGTTTACCAGTCCCAGGTCGATCTTTCGCGGCTGAAAGTCGTCGGCCAGGGTAAGCAGGTGCTCGGTGGCATCAACCACGTCGTTAGGGATGCCAAGGGTGCGGCAGACAACGTTGGTATTGCCCCCGGGAAGGAAAGTGACCGGGATGTCGGTTCCGGCTAGGCCGTTCACGACTTCATTGACGGTGCCATCCCCGCCGAAAGCGACCACCAGGTCGTAGCCGCCATCAACCGCATCCCGACCGATCTCGGTGGCGTGATCCTGGCTTTCCGTCGCTTCGACTTCGACGTCGAAACGGCCCTGAAGTGCGTAGATCACCAGGTTTTTGAGCCGGTCCGAAACCGTGGTCGCGTAAGGATTCACGATTACCAGCATCTTCTTCTTCGCGCCGTTGTTCATCCGGTCACCTCGTAGATCAGATGATCCCCTTCTTCATGCTCGGCTACCCGACCCGAATCCATCAGGATGTCGAGATGGCCAATCACTTCCGAAAGGGTGAGGAAAGCCTGGGTCACGGCAACGTTGCCCCAGATCGCTTCAGCTACCGCGTGGGCCGTACGTGGTTCTTCTGCCAGAATCCCGTGGATTTTCTCCAGGCGGCGTTCCTGGGACTTCAGTCGTTTGTCGATCAGGCCGGCATGGTCGGTGATCGGATCACCGTGTCCCGAAAGCATCAGGTCGATCGGCATCTTCTGGGTTTCGAGAAGTGAAGCCGTGTAATCGATCAGCGCTCTTGTGCGTCCGGGGCTGCCGTCAAGCGGCCGGGAAATCAGCGGATTCGACGATATATGGGAGAGCAGATGGTCTCCGCCGAAAGCCATGCGGCGATCTTCGTCCCAGAAAACGGTGTCCGAAGGGCTGTGTCCGGGACGGTGGAGGACCTTGAGTTTGCGGTCGCCCAGAACCAGATCAGAGCCTTCGGCGAGTGGCATCGTGACCTCGACTTTGTCGCCCCAGTGCCGGTAGCCCTCGGAAAGGTTGCGCAGCGCATTCGCGATGTCCTCCGCAACGCCGTGGCGGAGCATCAGGGTTACGGCAAGATCGTCCTCGGCGTCGGAACTGTCGCCAAAAGTCGCGAGGCGGTTGGCCGCGATGTCCAGGGCCGCGACTTCGGCACCGGAACGGTCAGCCACGGTCTTGATCAGCCCGATGTGATCGATGTGCTGATGGGTAGCCACGATCAGTTCGACGTCTTCCACCCGGTGGCCGGCATCGTTGATGTGGATGTCGAGTTCGGCCAGGGACTGTTCGGACCTGGGGCCGGCATCGATCAGGGTCAGCGGACTGCCTTCGATCAGGTAGCAGTTGATGCGGCCCACGGCGAACGGGGTCGGCACCGGCATCGTGTGGATCCCGTCTTCCCGCGCTTTGGCGAGCACCGCATCCGGGTCGAATTCACTCACCGCGTATCACCGCGAGCATCTGGTCACGTTTGGCTTCCATGTCCTCACGTGAGATCAAAGACTCGAGGTTGAGCCTGAGCAGGGGCTCGGTGTTGGACGGACGCACGTTGAAGTGCCAGTCCGGATAATCGATCGAAACCCCGTCGAGATGGGTGATTTCGGCGTCGGGGAACATCGCTTCGATCTCATCCATCTTGCCCTGCTGGTCCTCGACCTCGGAGTTGATTTCGCCGGAGATGAAGTACTTGGAGTGGAATTCCTCCATGAGCTGGCTGAGGCTTTTGCCTTCGGTGGCGAGCAACTGCAGGATGGTCAGGGCCGGGATTGTGCCCGAGTCGGCGCAATAGAAATCACGGAAGTAGTAGTGGCCGGACACTTCCCCGCCGAACACGGCGTCCTCTTTCCGCATCCGTGCTTTGAAGAAGGCATGCCCGACCCGGGAAAGGCTGGTTTTGCCGCCGGCGGCAGCAACGATGTCCGGCACGGCCCGGCTTGAACGCGGGTCGTACAGAATCAGTCCGCCGGGTTCGGATTCGAGTGCGGCGCGGGCGAGCAGGGCACAGATGAAGTCGCCGTCGCAGAAACGGCCGTCGCCATCGATGAAGAAACAGCGGTCGGAGTCGCCATCCCAGGCGATCCCGAGGTCGGCGTTCTCATCTTTCACCGCTTTGATGATCAGCTGGCGGTTTTCTTCGAGCAGCGGGTTGGGTTCATGGTCAGGGAACTCACCATCCGGCTCGAAGTAGAGCTCGACCAGGTCCATGCCCAGTTTCTTCAGGATCGGGCCGACCATTGGTCCGGCCATTCCGTTGCCGCCATCGACCACGACTTTCAGTGGCTTGATCCTGTCCGGATCGACGAACTTGACAACCTCGGCGTGGAATTCGTCCCAGAGGTCGATGCTCTCTTCGCTGCCGCCACCAGGAGCGGTTCCGAGACCGCCTTCGACCAGTTTCTCGATGTCGCCGATGCCGGCGTCACCGGAAAGGGGCAGCGCCCCTTCACGGACCAGCTTGACGCCGGTGTAAGCCTTGGGGTTGTGGGAGGCGGTGCACATCGCGCCACCATCAAGTTCGCGGCTGCCAACCAGGTAATAAAGCATCTCGGTGGCGACCTGCCCGGCATCGATCACGTGGGCGCCTTCGGCAACCATTCCCGCTTTGTAGGCGGCTGCCATCGCCGGGGCGGTCAGGCGCATGTCCCGGCCAAGCCCGACCCTGAGGTCGGCCGCTTCCTTGCCGCTGAGGTCAGCCAGGGTGAGCACGAATGCCCGGCCGATCTGTTCGGCGGTGTTCTCGTCCATCTGGTCTCCGTAGAGACCGCGGATGTCATAAGCCTTGAAGATGGACACTGTTCCTGCTCCTTATTCTGATTCTGTGACTGGGTTGGTAGCTCCGGCGTCATATGCCCCGCGCAATGCGGCGTAGCTGTCTTCCAGGGATTGCGGCATCACCCGGTGATCGGCGATGACCGGCATGAAGTTCGTGTCACCGCTCCAGCGCGGCACGATGTGCATGTGGATGTGGTGTTCCACGCCAGCACCGGCGGCTTTACCTTGATTGAAACCGACGTTGAAGCCATGCGGGCGGTAGACGTCTTCCAGCCTGGTCATCGCTTTCTTGCCGAGTTCGAGC
>JBAWHK010000259.1:0-1803 GCA_049593795.1 Solirubrobacterales bacterium | reverse complement strand
ACTTTTGTGCGTTCCCGAACCCGCGAGCGACCGACGAAGGCAGCGGCCCCCAGGTCGTTCCCGGGCGCCGCTCGCCAACCAGCCCTGCAAAAGCAAAGGCCGCCCAAAAGGGCGGCCTTTGCGAAGATTCCTGCTTACCGCGAGGTAACGTCTACCAGCGGTAGTGGGCGAAAGCCTTGTTGGCCTGAGCCATACGGAAGATGTCGTCCTTACGTTTGAATGCGCTGCCCTGCTGCTTGGTGGCATCCATGATCTCGTTGGCGAGACGTTCGGACATCGCGTATTCGTTGCGGTTGCGTGAGAAGTCGACCAGCCAGCGGACGGCGAGCGTCTTTGCCCGGCGGGACGGAACTTCGACCGGCACCTGGTAGGTGGCGCCACCGACTCGGCGGGACCGAACTTCAAGAGCGGGGGTCAACTGCTTGATCGCTTCTTCGAGAGTTTCAACGGGGTCTTCCCCGGTGCGCTCAGCGACGATTGCGAGAGCGTCATATGTGATGCGCTCTGCGGTTGACTTTTTGCCGTGGAGCATGACCTTGTTGATGATCTGCTGGACCAGACGGCTGCGGTACTTGGTGTCGGCTTCAACTTGCCGGATTGTTGCTGCGGAACGGCGTGCCATTAGCTTGCTTTCACTCCATAACGGGAGCGGGCCTGCTTGCGGTCGGAAACTCCTGCCGCGTCGAGCGTGCCACGCACCACTTTGTAACGGACACCCGGGAGATCCTTGACTCGGCCGCCACGAATGAGCACGACGGAGTGTTCCTGAAGGTTGTGACCTTCACCGGGGATGTAGGCCGTGACTTCCATACCATGGGCGAGACGGACTCGTGCAATCTTGCGAAGGGCCGAGTTCGGCTTCTTCGGGGTAACCGTGGCTACACGGGTGCAGACGCCACGACGCTGGGGAGCGGCGACTTTCTTCCCGTTGCCCTGTCCTGACTTCAGACCAGGGGTGGTGACCTTCTTCTTGGGGCGCTTACGGCCCTTGCGTACGAGTTGATTGGTATTAGGCACGGCGGGGGATACTACAGGAATCGGCGGCAAGTGGTGCGGCTGGAAAATGGGAGAATGGCGAGATGGATGCCAAGCCGATACTTGCGGTCGATATCGACGGTGTGATCAGCCTTTTCGGCTTTGAAGAAACCCCTGCAGGTCCGGGTTTTCGTTTCGAGCTGATTGATGGCACCCCGCATGTGATTTCGGTGGCTGCCGGTGTTCGGCTCCAGCGGCTCGGTGAGTTCTTCGATCTGGTCTGGGCGACGGGCTGGCAGGACCGGGCGAATGATCATTTGCCGACGATTGTCGGTATTGGTCCGTTGCCGGTGATCGAGTTTGACCAGGCGGGCCCCGCCCCTTCCCGTTTCTCTTCGGCCCATTGGAAGCTGGGGCCGCTTGATGCGTGGGCACCGTCCCGCCCTCTGGCATGGATCGATGATTCGTTCGATGACAGCTGTTTCGAGTGGGCGGAAAGCCGCGAGAGTTCCGGGGTTCCGACCCTTCTGGTCCCGACCGAACCGGAGATCGGGCTGGAGGAAGCCCAGGCCGTTGTGCTGGAAGTCTGGGCCGCGAGCTTGACGGGCAGCTAAACTCGTACGGTGGAAGGCTTCTGGCCCATGTTTTTTCTGCTGGTCGTGCTGAAGGTTCCGATCATCGGCTCGATCTACCTGCTCTGGTGGGCGGCCCAGCCGAAGCCGGAACCGGAACCGGTCGAAGATGACAACCGGGATGAGGGTCACGGTCGTCGCCGTCCACGTCCGCAGTTCCCGCGGGGACCTCGACGGGGACCGCATGGTGGTGGTG
>JBAWHK010000258.1:0-2329 GCA_049593795.1 Solirubrobacterales bacterium | reverse complement strand
GTTCATCCTCAGGGGAATGGATGCGCTGCTGCTGGCCAACGGCACATACGGCAATCACACCAGCGACGAATCGGTTCCACGGGCAAACCTCGCTGAAATGCTCGAAATCTGCGAAGAAATCCTGGCCCGGACGGCGGCGAGATGCTGAAGCTCAGGCGGGCGACAGTCACTTCTGACGATCCGCTGAAAGTGATGCTCGACGGGGTGGTCCGGTCCGCCTGGGCTGATCCTGGCCTGGTTGGCCGGTGTGAAATCGGTGACGAGGTGATCATCAATGTGGAAGCACTGGATCTTGGTCTGGGATCCGGCGGTTTCGACATTGTGCATGTGAACCTGACCCGTGGCCTGGAAGCAGAAGGCTCGGAAGATGACCACGTGATGAAGCTGAATTACAGCTCGCTGCAGCATCCAGTGGGTTCGATCGAAAGACCGGTCGACGACGAAGACGCCGCCGGACTCGGAATGGACATCCCGGTGCTGGCAATCGGGCTTCATGGGCATCTGGCTCCCGCCGCCTGGGCGCTGGCCGAACGGGCCAGGGTCAACGGATGGCCGGCACTTTCAGTGGGGTACGTCCAGACAGGCGGTGGGGCTCTGCCAGGCAGTCTTTCGAGGGATGTCAAGGATCTGCTCGATCGTGGTCTGATAGCCGGTCATGTCACCGCAGGGCCTTCTTATGGCGGACAAGCCGAGGCGATCAGCCTGATCGGAGCGATCGATGCGGCAGAATCCCAGGCCTGGGATGTGGTGATCAGCGGTCCCGGTCCGGGCATCCTCGGATCGGCGACGGTTTACGGGCACGGTGGCATCAGTGCTCTGGACGTGGCTCACGCCGGGCTGGCGCTGGGCGCCCCGGTGGTGCTTTCACCAAGGCTTTCCAGCGGTGATCCCCGGCCTCGACATCGCGGACTCAGCCACCATTCACGTTCGGTGCTCAAACTGCTGCTGGCCGGGGTGGATGTGCCGTTGCCAGCGGGCCGGGATGACCTCGCCGGCGCGGTCACGGAGATCGGTTCGGGAAAACACAGGGTTGTCTTCGAAGAGGTGGACATCAGTGGTTATGCGAACTCCGGCCTGCCTCGCCGGACCATGGGCCGCGACATCGATCAGGATCCGGAATTTTTCAGTGGTCCGCTCGCAGCCGGTTCCCGGGCGGCGGCGCTGGCTCAATCCTGAGCTGTCCGACCGGCGTTCTGCCGGATTCGTTGCGCCAGAAGGGGAGGTCGGAGAGGAGGCGAAAACCGGGGAATGCCCCTTGCCGTTGTATCCCCGGAAGTCAATGCCCCGAGCGCCCGGTTCGAGCACCTGTTGCTTGAGTTCCTGGCGTACCTGGAGCTCGAACGGGGACTTTCCCGAAACACCCTGAACGCTTACCGAACGGACCTGCTTCAGTTCGGCGAATACCTGCGCCGGAACGGCATCGACCCGGTTGAAATCACGGCGGCACAGATGTCGGAGTTCGTAGCGGGACTGACCTCGGTTGATGGTGACAATCCCCTTGCGGCATCAACCATCCACCGTAAAACGGCAGCCTTGCGATCCTTCTACAAGCACTTGCGCCGGGAAGACCTGATCACAGACGATCCGACTGTGGGGCTGACCACACCGCGGCGTTCCAAAAAGCTGCCGAACGTCCTGAACCAGGCCGAAGTCGGCAAGTTGCTGGCGTCGCCGAAAGGGGCATCCCCTCAGGCGTACAGGGATCGCGCGATTCTGGAAGTGATGTATGCCTGCGGCCTCCGGGCATCGGAGGTAACCGGTCTCGAGATGACCGATATCGATACCCATCACGGGATGCTGAAGGCCCGTGGCAAAGGCAGCAAGGAGCGGATTGTCCCACTCGGCCGGCAGGCAATCGCCGCGATTGAGCTGTACCAGCGAAGCGGACGGCCCGAACTGGTCAAAGGACGCTCGGAGAAGGCGCTTTTCCTGAATTTCCGTGGCAAGAAAATGACCAGGCAGGGCCTCTACAAAATTGTTCAGGGGCACGCCCGTTCGGTGGGGCTCGAAGATCGAATGAGCCCGCATACGTTGCGCCATTCCTTCGCGACCCACCTGCTGGCCGGTGGGTGTGACCTGCGTGCCGTTCAGGAGATGCTTGGCCATGCCGACGTCGCAACCACCCAGATGTACACCCATCTTTCGGGACAGCAGCTCAAGGACGTCTATTTCAAGACGCACCCGAGGGCGATTTCCGAGGGTTAAGCACGCTTCGTTCGCTGGGAGGGATCTGCTTCCTTGAACCAGTCGTGGTGGCGGTTCTCGCCATAGCCCGCCAGGATCCATGAACTGCCACCGGCTGCTTCAGCCTGGGTCGTCCGGTCAGCTT
>JBAWHK010000257.1:0-14431 GCA_049593795.1 Solirubrobacterales bacterium | reverse complement strand
TCGCCCTACATGGTCACCGACCAGGATCGCATGGAGGCTGTTCTCGAAGAGCCTTACATCCTGATCGCCAACCAGAAGATCGGTTCAGTCCGGGACATCCTTCCCGTGCTCGAGCAGGTAATGCAGGGTGGCAAGCCGTTGCTGATCGTTGCCGAGGACGTCGAAGGCGAATGCCTCGCGACCCTCGTTGTCAACAAGCTGCGTGGCACCTTCACCGGTGTTGCGGTCAAGGCGCCAGGATTTGGCGATCGCCGCAAGCGCATGCTCGAAGATATCGGCATCCTGACCGGTGGTGAAGTAATCACCGAAGAGATGGGCCTCAAGCTGGAGAACACCCAGATGACCCAGCTCGGACAGGCACGTCGCGTTGTCGTTTCCAAGGACACGACCACAATCATCGACGGTTCCGGAGATGCCGAAGGCATCAAGGGACGGATCAAGCAGATCAAGTCGGAAATCGAGAACACCGATTCCGAGTTCGACCGCGAGAAGCTCCAGGAGCGTCTCGCCAAGCTGGCCGGCGGCGTTGCCGTGGTCAAGGTCGGTGCTGCTACCGAAACCGAAATGAAGGAAAAGAAGCACCGCGTCGAAGACGCCCTCCAGGCTGCCCGTGCGGCACTCGAAGAGGGAATCGTCCCCGGCGGCGGAGTTGCTCTGCTCAACGCTCAGGACGGACTCGACGTCGATTCATTCGAAGACGCCGATGAACGCACTGGCGCCCAGATCATTTACCGCTCCCTCGAAGAACCAGTCCGGCAGATTGCCGAGAACTCGGGTCTCGAAGGTTCAGTCGTGGTCAACGCTGTTCGTGGCATGAAGACCGGTGAAGGTCTGAACGCTTCCAACGGTGAGTACGGCGACATGGTCAAGGCCGGAGTTCTCGACCCGACCGTCGTCACGCGCTCTGCCCTGCAGAACGCCGCGTCGATCGCGAAGAACATCCTCGTGACCGAAGCAATCATCGCCGAGCCCGCCGAAGAAGGCGGAGCGGCAATGCCGGCCATGCCCGACATGGGTGGAATGGGCGGCATGATGTAAGAAGTCTCCATTGAGACTTCGCGGGGCCTTCGGGTCCGGCAGGAAAGGCCCGGGAGAAATCCCGGGCCTTTCTTTTGCATCGTGGCGTCTGCGTCAACCCGCTGAGCATCCTTCTGTCCATCGCTCCTTTTTGACTGCGTTCCGCGCAGTCAAAAAGGAGCGATGGACGTTCGGGGTGACCCTCGGGCAGGCGCGCAAAGACTGAAATCAATCGGGGGGCGAGATAGTTGAAGGTGAGGACGGTCTGCTCGAGCTCGTCGATTGCCCCGAATCGGCCGTCAGAAAGCTGCCGACCCGCCTGCTTGGGGCTTTCGACCCGGTCCTCCACGAATGGACGAAACGAGACTGTCTGATCCCTTCAGCGGAGGACCGGGCTGTAGTCACGATCAACGGCATCTTCCGTCCGGCCATCCCCGTCGAAGGTCAGGTGGCGGGAACCTGGACGATGCCGGCCGGCAAGGTTGAACTCAACCCGTTCCAGTCCCTGGACAAAAAGGCTTCAACGGCAATCGAGCGTGAAGTGGAGAACGCGGAGGCCTACCTCAACCCGAAGGACTGAGCGATCCAACGGGCATCGCTCCTCCTTGCCTGCCCCAGGGGCAGCGAACAAGGAGCGATGCCCGGGGTTTCAGCGGCGGGCGTGGCCGTACGCGTACTGCACGAACTTCGGATCCTTCAACTGGTTCTTCAATACCTTGAGTGAACCCGGGTAGTTGAACGGATTGAAAGTGTCTTCCGCACCGCCGAAACCGCGGTAGTAGTTGAACATGCGAACCCGGGAACGTTTCTTCATCCAGTGGAATAGCTGACGGGTGAACTTGACGTCGTCGGATCCGGCCACACCCCACTCGGTCAACGCAACCGGCTTCTTCCGCCAGCGTTTGCTTTCGAAGAACTTGTTCAGGTCCTTCCAGTGCGGGTAGTTCGAGTAAAAGTCGACCCCTGCCCAGTCGACGAAGTTCGATCCCGGCCAGTAGTTGCCCGGCCAGTTGCCTTTGACCCTCGGCGAGCCGGCCGGCAACGGACTCCAGACGATCGCCACTGGTGGTGCCGGCAGGCCTGAAGGACGCACAGCGGTGCCGTAATTCACTGGCGCCATGCCCAGGTTCTTCAGCTTTTTGTCGATCCGGTTGGTTGCCATGCCACCACGGACAATCACCGAGATCCTCCGGAAAGCCTTGCGGTACCAGTAAGTCTTGTGCTCGCCGCCCTTCTTCTTGCCGGAGCAGGTGACGGACGAGTATGGGTTGAGGCAACGATTCGGTTCGCCGAGCGGGCGGATGTAGGCACGCAGATCCTTCTCGGCGAAGAACTGGTTGATCTCGAGCAGGTAAGTGTCACCGTCGCCCCTCGCAATTGCCTTGGGAGTGATCAGCTCGGCCCGGGTTTCGTCATCAGCCGTGGAGATATGGAGCATCGGCCGGACTTCGGCGTTCTGCCAGCGTTTGTAGGCGAGGTTGAGACCGTTTCCCCAGGGGTGGAATGTCTGGAGAACTGCCGGATGGGCCCCGACAGCGTCCGCGAAGTTCTGGAAACCCTCCAGCGTGCCGTTGTCGCTTACGCCGGTCATGATCTTCCCGGCTGAAGGGCCAAGAATCACGGCTTTTGCCGGTTGTGCCGGCAGGAGAAAGAGCAGCAGGAAGAGGAGGACCGGGGTGAACCGGACTGGATTCAGCTTCGAATTCATTACGGGTTGGAACAGGGTAGAGCTGCCGCCGATGCGGTCTGACCAGAGTCAGCCAGGCTGGGAAAGAACTTCCGACATTGAGCTTGGGGTGACCCCCAGCGCTTCCACGTCGGCGGTTCCACGATCCGAAGTCATCGGTACCTGCATCAGTTCGGCTTCCTGCCAGGTGGCGAAAACAGCTTCTTTGAAGATCTTGTGCAAGGTGCTGAGCCCCAGATGAACCACTGGCAAAGGTACGTGCCAGAGGCGTCTGGGACGCCCGGAAAGCTGGCCAACCAGGGTTGACATCTGTGAGTAGCTGAGGGTTTGCGGCCCGACCAGGTCAACCTCTTCGATCTCCGGTTTGTTGATCGCATTGATCACGGCGGCGGCGACGTCATCCGCCCAGATCGGCTGGTAAAGCGAACGGCCATCCCCGGAAACCGGAATCACCGGCAGGAACGTGAAACGGCGGAGCAGGGTGATCCACGGGTCAGACTGGTCGAACACAATCGACGGCCGAAAGATCGTGGTTTCGAGTGGTGAAGCCATAACAGCCTGTTCAGCGACCCATTTCGCGCGGAAAAACCGGGTGCGTTGAACCGAAGTCGCGTTGAGCGCACTGAAGAAGATGAAGCGCTTCACGCCAGCCCTTTCTGCTGCTTCGAGCAGACGCACGGTGGCAAGTCCGTTCAGTTCCTCCACCCGGAATGGTGGCTGGTCACGGATGGATGCGGCCAGGTGGATCACCGTGTCAACGCCGCGCATTGACTGGCGCAGCAGGTAGGGGTCGTTCAGCTGCCGCAGGTCGCCCATGGTGATCTGCACATTTACCCGCTGATCACCGAGCCGCCGGGGCTCACGAACCAGGCACCGTACGTCCTCGCCTGATTCGAGCAGGCGCGGAAGCAGGCGGGAACCGATCGATCCGGTGGCGCCGGTGAGGAGAATCAAGTGTGTCTCGGTGGTTGGACCAGCATGTGCCCGCAGTCTAGTGGGCTGCAATCATCGGCTTGGTGAAGCTGCCGTTGTTCGCGGGCAGGCTCTAAGATGCCGAGTCATGAGCTACGTAATCGCCGAACCCTGCATTGGAACCAAGGATAATTCCTGCGTCGAGGTCTGCCCGGTGGACTGCATCCACCCGACCCCGGACGAACCCGATTACGAAAAGGTCGAGATGCTCTACATCGATCCGGATGAGTGCATCGACTGTGACGCCTGCGTTGAAGCCTGCCCGGTTGACGCCTGCTTCGCCGAGGATCAGCTGCCCGCCGAATGGTCTGCATTCGCCGCGAAGAACGCCGAATACTTCAAGAACTAGACGCCTCAGACAAGAACTTCGAAAGCGCCCCGGAAGGGGCGTTTTCTATTGCAGGACGGGCAGTTCCCGAGCTTTCGCTCCGAGCTTCGTTTCCGCGGGCGGCGTGGCTGCCTGCATTTCTGTCTGCAGCATCGGCAGTTCGCGTGGCGACATGCTGATTATGCGCTTGGCCATGTCGATGATCGCTTTGCCGGCGGGGGAGTCCGGCTGGTCGATCACCAGCGGGTTTCCTTCATCGGCGTGGATCCGGAGTTCTTCCGAAAGCGGGATCTGCCCGAGCAACGGCACACCGATGTCGTCGGCCAGCAGCTGTCCGCCACCTTCGCCGAATATCGAGAACGTTTCGCCGCTGGGGGTGGTGAACCCGGACATGTTTTCGATCACGCCCATCACTTCCAGATCAACTTTGTTCGCCATCTCGACCGAGCGGCGGGCGACTGACTGCGCGGCCGGCTGGGGTGTGGTCACCACAGTCAGTTTGGCCTGCGGCAACAGCTGGGCGAGGGTCATCGCGATGTCGCCGGTTCCGGGCGGAAGGTCGAGCAGGAGGTAGTCCAACTCGCCCCAGGCAACGTCTTCGAGGAACTGCTGGAGGGCCTTGTGCAGCATCGGACCACGCCAGACGACGGCCGAATTGTCTTCGACGAAGTATCCGATCGACATTGTCTTCACGCCTGAAGGAGCTTCCGGCGGCAGGATCTTGCGTTCGCCGTTCACATCGGGCTTCACGTCAATGCCCAGCATGCGCGGGATCGAGTAGCCGTAGACATCGGCATCAAGGGCGCCTGTCTTCATGCCCTGGGCATGAAGTGCCGCGGCGAGATTGGCGGTCATCGTCGATTTGCCGACGCCACCCTTGCCGGAAGCAACACAGATCACGTTGTTGACCTGGGCGAGGGCACCTTGCGGCAGCTTTCCCCGTCCGAGAGTCTGCTGGAGGTTGCCTTTTTCTTCGTCAGAGAGGACATCGAAACCGACGCCGACCTTGGTCACTCCTTCGAGCGAGGAGACCTGGGTGACGACGGCATCCTGAAAATGTGAGCGCACCGGGCAGCCGGGGGTGGTCAATGAGACAGTCACATCGACGTTGCCATCGGGCTTGATGTCGATCGATCGGACCATGCCGAGTTCGACAATGTTGCGCCGCAGTTCGGGGTCGATGACCGCGGTGAGTTTCTCGGTTACCTGTGCTTCTGAGGGAAGGGCCATACCCCGATTCTGACAGAGAGGGGGCGAATTTCCCGGGGCCGGGCCTTTGGAGGGGCAGATGCCACTATTCAAGGAGCCAAAAATGGGGATGAAGAACGTCGTGTTTCTGCTGCTGGCAATGGTTGCGGGCTTCGGGATTCTGCTGGTTCCGGATGCGGGCGCGGTGCGTTACACCGTCACCCAATGCGGCTGGCACGTGGGGATGGACGCCAGTTGGGATGACACCAGCGCGAACAAGTTCAGCCGCAGTTCGTATTGTCAGGCTCCGGCAGCGGCCGATCCTTTCGAAAACGTTCATATGACCAGCGAAACCCGGGGTTCGACCAGCACGGTCGGCGGCACCCGTTTCGCCCGTTGGCGCTGGCAGGCTCCTGCCGGGACGGGCATCGTCACCATTCACGGTCAGCGGTGGCAGATCCTGCGGGATGGTTTCCAGCACCGGATTGGCGGGGTCACCGGCAACGGATTTTCGCCAGCCGACACTTTTCAGAACACTGATCTGGTCAAGCGTGATTTCGCGGCGTCGTTCGTGCCTTTCGCATCGGCGGTCGAGGCCCGGCTGCTTTGTGCGAAGCCTGATGACAAGGTTTGTTCGGCTGAGTCGAAGTCGATGGCCGGGGTACGTGGCTTGACGTTCACGCTGGACGATTCGATCAAGCCTTCGGTTTCGATTGGTGGCGGCCTGACCGATGACCGTTGGCTTCGGGGGCCGCAGCCCGTCAATTTTTCGGCCGGCGATTTCGGTTCCGGTTTGCGGTTCAGCCAGACCCTGGTTGATGGTGCGGTCAGAGCCCAGACTGAACATCCATGCAGCAAGGAGTTCATTGCCGGTCTCTGGCGCGGAACCCGGATGCAGCCGTGTGCGAATAACGCTGCCGGAACCCACACGATCCAGACTTCCACCCTCAGCGATGGGCCTCATCAGCTGCGCCAGTGCGCGATTGATTTCGCAACCGGTACGGGATGCACCGCGGATCGCACCATCCTTACCGACAACACCGCACCGGCCGCTCCCCGTGCCCTGACCGTCGCCGGCGGTGAAGGCTGGCAACGCACCAATGGTTTCCGTCTTGACTGGGCTGAGCCTGACCAGGGCGTCGCGGCACCAATCGTTTCCCACGGCCACCGGGTGAACGGACCCGCTTTCGATACCGGGCCGGTCTGGGCTTTCGGAAACCGGGTGATCAAGGACATTCAGGTTCCTGGTGCGGGCGAGTATCGCGTTTCGGTCTGGTTGATCGATCAGGCCGGCAACATGAATCCGTCGGTGACCGCTGACGCCGTGCTCAGATTCGACGATGTGCCACCCGTGGCCTATTTCGTCGAGCCCGAACCGGCCCGGCCTGAGCAGTTGAGGGTGTCGGTTTCCGATGCTCACTCCGGCCCGGTCGGCGGCACGATCGCGTACCGGACCCTGGGCGGTTCGGACTGGCAGGCATTGCCGGCTGAGTTCGGTGCTGACGGGAACGGCCGCTTCCTGAAGGCCAGGTTTCCTTCGGACGAGGTGCCACCTGGCATTTATGAGTTCGAGGCCCGGGTCATGGACGCGGCCGGAAATGGAACCGTGACCAGCAGCCGGGGCAACGGTTCGCCGATGAGCATGGGGGCGCCCACCAAAGTCACGGCCCGGCTGACCGCAAAACTGAGGTGGCAAGGCAGCAGCCTGCTGGCCCTGAAAGTGCCGTTTGCCGGGCAGGCCGGACTTGAAGGACGTTTGACCAGTCCGGGCGGCGATGCCCTGGCCGGCCAGCGGATCCTTGTGAAGCAGGCCCCGACTTTCGGCTCGAAGCTGCCGGGCCGGACCGTGGAGACAACCACGGACGGTGAAGGTTTCTACTCGGTCCTGCTCGACCGGGGAACATCACGGCGGGTGTCGGTCAGCTATCCGGGAACCGAACGGATTTCCGGGGCACAGGCCGGACCGCTCGACCTGAAGGTGAAAGGCCGGATTGCGCTGCGGGCAAAACCGAAGCGTCTGCGGACCGGTCGCAGGCTCAAGCTACGCGGACAGGTTGACGTGCGCTGGGCGAGGCCTCCCGCCCGTGGCAATGTTGTTGCGGTCCAGTATTTCGAGCGGTCGTCCCGCCGTTGGCGTCCGGTCCTGGTCACCAGGACCAACCGTTTCGGCCGGTTCAGGGATTCCTACCGGTTCCGGTACATCACCGGGATCGCACGGATCAAGCTCAGGGCGGTCCTGCTCCCCTCGCAGTACTTCCCGTTCGAACCCGCGGCTTCAAAGCCGGTCCGGGTGAAGGTCCGTGGCTGAACTGCCCGGCCCGGCAGCATGCCGGGCCGGATCAGTCCAGAGGGGACGGCTAGATGCCGAATACGCGAATCAGTACCGGCAGCGCTATCGCTGTTCCGGCAATTCCACCCACCACATAGGCGAAGACGGCGCGGGCGCCAGTCGTTTCGACTACGGGGGCTACTACTGGTGAGTTCAGATCCATTGGTGCCTCCTTCTTCGTTTGGCCTGCGGGGTTAGCTGACGGGCTCGCGCTGAAGAAGCTGCGCTACGAAAGAAAGACCTTCCGATTCGCCCCCGGATTCCGGCTTTCGCCAGTTTCCATTGGGTCCCCCGCTCCGGTTCGATCTGGACCGGATTCGGCAGTTACATCTGAACGCGGCGCATCTTAGGGGATCGGGGTTTTCAAGGCGTGTACCGCTCGGCGCAGCGCCGGATCCGGTCGATGTCCTGGTTCGCGTTCTGTACGCAGCGCAGCAATCGTTTCTGCCGTTTGCCGTCCAGCCGGGTGATCGTCCGCCTGATCTGGACTTCGCCGGGCCCGCTGGTCACCGGGGTGCTTTGATCGAAAGCTCTGTTCACGTTTTCGAGAGCGTTCTGGATGTTGACCTTCTGGTCAGAACTGACTTTTTCGGTCGTTTCCAGGATCGGTTTGATGATGAACAGGTAGACCAAAGCCAGGGTGGCAAAAAGAATTACGAGCCGCACCACCATGTTGACCAGGGTTCCGCCGATCTGCATACGGTGAGCCTACCCGGAGCCACAGACAACTAATGCGAATCCGCACGAAAGCGAAACTCGGAGCCGACTACTGGTATATGTGGGTGAGGATCCAACAGGCGTAATCAGAAAAAGCGCCGTGCAAGATTCCCAACCAGGTTCGAGGGGGAGCAGAATGATGGTTCGTTTGGCACCACGTATCGGTATCGCGTTTGCCGCGCTGCTGGTTCCGTTGCTTGTCGCATCCTGGGCTGGTGCCGCAACGATCACGGTGAACTCGACTTCCGACGTTGCGAACGGGGCCGACGGGGAATGCACGCTGCGCGAAGCGATCACTGCCGCGAACTCCGACGTCGCCAGTGGTGTTACTGGCGGGGAGTGCGGGGCGGGGTCCGGGCCGGACGCCATCGGATTTTCGATCCCCGGCTCCGGCCCCCACGTGATCGCTCCCGACCCGGACCTCCCGCACCTGACCACGCCGATGACCATCGACGGCAGCACCGACCCGCATCAGATAGCCCTGGACGGCGACACTTCCACCGACCCTGCCCCGGTCGGAATTTACGTGACCGGTGACGATGTCACGGTCAACGACCTGACCCTGGCGAGATGGTGGACCGCTCTCTGGATAACGGATTCTGCTGACTCCACGGTCGTGAGCAACAATTTCATCGGTACCACTCCGGCAGGAGCTACCGGATTCGGCAATACGGTTTCAGGGGTCGATCTGCGTGCTGGTGTCACGAACACGGCGATTTCCGACAACGTCATCGCCGCGAGTGGCCAGGATGGAATACGCATCAACGGGGACGACACGACAGACGTGAGGATCACCGGTAACTGGATCGGCACCGACCCCTCCGGCACCGTCGGCATCGGAAATGTGGAAGGCATCAAGGTCACCGAAACGGACGGAACCCGTATCGGCGGGTCGAATCCAGCGGACCGCAACGTGATCTCCGGTAACTCCGGGCGGGGAATTACCGTCGTCTCAAGCATCTCGGGTGATGGACCAGTCGAGGACCTGGTAATTCAGGGCAATTCCATCGGAACCGATTCCTCCGGTCTGGCTGCTCTTGGAAATGGGGCTTACGGAATTGACCTGACTGGAGATATCAGGCGCACGGTGGTTGATGACAACGTGATTTCCGGCAACGGCGACACAGGAATCGTGCTGGAAGACTGGGTCTGGGACACGGTCGGGCCGAGCGACACCTCCTTTCGCGGGAACCGGATCGGTGTCGGAGTTGATGGCAGCACGATTCTCAACAACGGCAGCGGAATTTCGGTTGATTCTCAATTCGGATACCCGATGATCGGAAACCGGATCGGGGGAACCACGGGGATCACACCGGGTGGCCCGTGTACGGGTGACTGCAACCTGATCGCCGGCAATGACGTTGCCGGCATTTACCTCAACGGCGATGAAGTGAGGGCTTCGATTCTAGGTAACGAGATTCGGGACAACGACAGCCTCGGAATCGAGTTGACCCCGTTCACGGGGCCGACAATGAACGATCCTGGTGACACAGACATTGGTTCCAACGAACTCCAGAACTTTCCGGTTTTCGATGCGGTGTGGACCACCGGCGGCCAGACCGGAATCACCGGACATCTCGACTCGACTGCGAATACGGATTTCCGGATTGAGGTCTTCGCGAACGATGCGGGGGACCCGACCGGCTATGGCGAGGGCCAGAACTTTCTCGATGCTTTCGATTTGAGCACCGATGGCTCCGGCACGACAGCTTTCACCAGATTGCTTGACCAGTCTTTGGCCCCCGGGGTGACCCTGAGTGCCACGGCCACAAAACTGGATGGTTCAGGTGTGCCGGGAAGCACTTCCGAGTTCGGCCTGAACAAAGGCCCGACCTGTGACCAGAGTGGTGGGCCCGGGCCGGACGACCTGACCGCATCTGGCGGCGGCCAAACCCTTTGCGGGCTGGGCGGTGAAGACGCGCTGCGAGGAAACACCGGTGGCGACATCCTCGACGGCGGTCCCGGTCATGACACGGCCGACCTGAGACTTTCATCGGGCGGAATCGTTGCTGTGCTGGACGAGGACCTGGCGTTCGGTCCGGATGGCACCGACGTTCTTTTCTCGATTGAAAGCCTGGTGGGGACCGCATTCAACGACGTGCTGGTCGGCGATGCTGGCTTCAACCTGATCCTGGGTGATGACGGCAATGACTTGATCGTGCCGGGTGTTGGCAGTGACAATGTGCTCGCTGGTGATGGCGATGACACGATTGCTGTCGCGAATGGTGTCGCCGATAACGAGGTCAATTGTGGCCCCGGCAACGACACGGTCAATGCTGATCCGGTTGAGATCGACGCCGATTCCATTTTCATCGACTGCGAAACCATCAACCGGCCACCGGTGGTTGATCCCCCGGATCCGACCTGTGAAACGGATGCTTCGCTCTGCCCCGAACCAACCTGTGAAACAGACGCGTCGCTTTGTCCCGACCAGCCTGATCCCGTGGTCTACAAGTGTGATGGCAAGGTAGCGACGATCGTCGGCACCAATAACAGCGAGAACCTGGTTGGTACTGACAAGCGCGACATCATCGTTGCCCGGGCTGGGGCCGACAAGATCTACCCCAAGGGTGGCAATGACATCGTCTGTGCTGGTGACGGAGCCGATGTGGTCAAGGGCAAGGCCGGCAACGACTTGATCTTCGGCCAGGGCGGGGCCGACAAGCTTTATGGCCAGGACAACAAGGACACCCTGAACGGCGGCGATGGCACCGACAAGTTGTTTGGCGGCGACGGAGCGGACGTGCTCAAGGGAGCCGGCGGCAACAAGGATTTGCTCTACGGCCAGGGTGGGTTTGACAAGCTCGACGGTGGCAGCAAGAACGGCGATGTCTGCAACGGCGGTTCCGGCAACGATCGTAAGAAGGCACCTGGCTGCGAAAAGAAAAAACGCATTCCCTGACTTCGGGGCGTCATAATGGGCAGCGATGAAGCCCAAAGACTTTCTTGAGATCGACCGGCTGCTTTCCGACGAAGAGCGGCTGATCAAAGAGACCGTCGCCCGCTACGTCAGCGAGAAGTACCTGCCGGGCGTGAACCAGCATTTCGAGGACGGCACTTTCGACCGTGCGGTGCCGGAGGCCCTCGGCAGCCTGAACGTGCTCGGCATGCACCTTGAGGGTTATGGCTGCGCTGGTTCCAGCGCTGTCGCCTACGGCATCGCCTGCATGGAACTCGAAGCGGGCGACAGTGCCCTGCGGTCGTTCTGTTCGGTGCAGGGTTCCCTGGCGATGTTCGCGATCTGGAAGTACGGCAGCGAAGAGCAGAAACAGCGTTGGTTGCCCGAAATGGCGGCCGGCCGGAACATCGGCTGTTTCGGCCTGACCGAACCTGATTCCGGATCCGATCCGGCCAGCATGCGCACCAAAGCTACCCGCGACGGTGATGACTGGATCCTGAACGGCGCCAAGATGTGGATCACCTCCGGCACCATCGCCGATGTGGCGGTGGTCTGGGCCCGGACCGAAGAAGGAGTTCAGGGTTTCCTGGTTGAGCCCGGCATGGACGGTTTCACCGCCCCGGAGATGCACGGCAAGCTGTCGCTGCGGGCATCAGTTACCTCCGAACTGATCTTCGATGACGTCAGAATTCCCGACTCGAACCGCATGCCAGGGGTGCAGTCGCTGCGGGGCCCGCTCAGTTGCCTCAACGAAGCCCGTTACGGAATCGTCTGGGGTGTGGTTGGTGCGGCCCGGGCCTGCTTCGAAGCAGCCCTTGAGTACTCACTTACCCGCGAACAGTTCGGCAAGCCGATCGCGTCGTTCCAGTTGACCCAGAACAAGCTGGCCGATATGGCTGCCGGTGTCCAGCAGGGGTATCTGCTGGCCCTCCACCTGGGAAGGCTGAAGGACGAAGGCCTGATCACCACCGAGCAGGTCAGCATGGGCAAACGCCAGAACGTGAGGATGGCCCGTGAGGTGGCAGCGACCGCCCGGGGCATCCTCGGCGCGAACGGTGTCACGCTCGAGTACCCGGTCCTCAGGCACGCCAACAACATCGAATCCGTATTCACCTATGAAGGAACCGACGAGATCCACACCCTCTCGGTCGGCAAAGCCCTGACCGGAATCCCGGCCTTTACCTGACCGGCGTTAGCGGGGGTAGTTCTTCGCGAACTTCGGGAAAACGGACTTCATGACGTTTCGTTTGAGGACCTTGCGACCCTTGGGGAAGTTCTGAATCCGGAACTCGTTGGACGTACCGAAGTCCTGGTAATAGACGAGCATGCGCATCTGCTTGCGGGTTCGCATGAAACGGAAGATCTTCTTCACGAATCCGGGCTTGTCTTCGCCCCAGAGACCCCATTCGGTCAGGGCCATCGGCATCTTCTTGCCGATCGCCCATTTCTTGTAGAACCGCTTTACATGGCTCCATTTGCTGTACCGGGAGTAAACATCTGTCGCCACCCAGTCGACCCAGTCGGTTCCAGGCCAGAACTTTTTCGGTGCGTTCGCGGCGATCGTTGGCGAGCCGGCCGGGAGCGGACTCCAGATCATCGAGACCGGGGCGGCCAGCAGGCGGCGCGGCAGCTTCGTCTTCTTGCTTTTCTTCTGGACTTTGGGCAGTCCGATCCGGGCGAGCCTGGCGTTGATGGTGCCGCGTTTCGCGCCACCGCGAAGGATTATCGCCATTCTCCGGAAAGCTGATTTGTAGGCGCCATAGCCGTAATTGCCGCCCCTGATGTTTCCGGAGCAGTCAACTGCGGCATAAGGGTTGAGGCAGCGGTTCGGTTCGCCAAGCGGCCTGATGTAAGTCATCATTTTGCGTCGGCCAAGTGACCGGTTCAAACGCAGCAGGTAGTCGTCGCCGGCACCCCTGGCGATCTGTCCCGGGGTGATCAGTTCGGTGCCGCTGTCGGATTTGGTGGTGATGTGGAGCATCGGACGGGCCCGCACGGCGCTCCAGCGGGGAAGCGCAGTGTGGAGGCTGTTGCCCCAGGGGTGAAATGTCTGAATCACCGCCGGGTGCTTGCCAACTGTCTGGGCAAAAGCACGGAAATCCTGTCCGTCTCCGGTGTCGGTAACCCCGAAATAAGTCTTTCCGGGCGGCGGCATCAAAGTGCGTCCGGCTTCAGCGGTGCTGCTCCAGGCAAAACTGAAGAAAGCCACGAAAGTGGCCAGAGAAAGGGCAGCGAGGGTGTATCGGTGGCTGATTGAAGGCATCAATTAGTCGCAACCGGGCTCAGAGCCCATGGTTGCGGCCTTCCACCATAAGTTTTGTCCGATGGGCACAACCCGTGCGATCGGACGCTGCACGATGAATCGCAGCGAATCGCGGGGACCGGGCTTTCGCACCGGCCCCCACAAATTCGGTCAGGAAACGGCTTCGTCCTCGCCGTAAATCAGGATTCCATAGACGATCCAGAGGCTCACGAAGAAAAGAGCCAGCGACCACCAGGGAAATGCTCCCCCGACTGAAAGCAGCGAAACCATCGCCCCGAAGCTGCCGGCGATAACGCCGATCACGCGACCGAAGGCATTTCCTCCGTACAGGGAGATTCCGCCGAACAGCTGGATCGCTCCGACAATGATCAGCAACCAGCCCATCGTGTTCAGGTCAGTCAGGATGTACCTGGTGTCATTCACGAAAATGTTGGCACCATCAAGGGCGCCGATTCCGTAGATGACGTTCAGGGCTCCGACGATCACCAAAAGTACTGCGGCGAAAGCAACTCGTCCCGCTCCGATCATTTCCCACTCCTCCGTTTAGTTAGCCGCTTCGCGGCTCGATATCTGGCGAAAGTCGCCATCAAGGAAAAGTTTGATCATTTGCCGCTCGAATCCTTCATCCGTTCTGGATGAACTTGAATCAAGGCAGCAACAAGATACGGCCCGGGTCCACGTATCCTCACCACATGGGTGTTTCTGTCGAAACTGCGGATTCGGAAAATTCACATTCGGCTGCCAGACAACCAGCATTGGCAGGTGGAGGTCCCGCGTTCGTCCTGTCCGGGGAGGAAGCGGGCGGCATCGTCGCCCGGCCACGCCTGATCGAACGGCTGCTCGCCTCTCGCTCGACCCCGCTCGTTTTGCTGAATGGCCCGCCTGGCTATTCGAAATCGACCAGCCTGGCCATGTGGGACAGGTCCGATGAACGGGAGTTCTGCTGGCTCAGTTGCCAGTCCCGTCACGACGATCCGGCGGTCCTGGTCGAAGCGATAGTCGAAGCGATCGAGCCAGTCCACACCTTCAGC
>JBAWHK010000256.1:0-10842 GCA_049593795.1 Solirubrobacterales bacterium | reverse complement strand
CTTCACCACTTATCTGCTGGGGCTACAGGTAATCATGCGGTCCGGCGCTGAGTCCGATGAGATCCACCGGTACCTCAAAGCCATGCACATCACCATCGACGCCTGGTAGCGCCAGGCAGCCAGCCGGGACCTAGGAGTTGAAGCGATCCAGGTCGTGGCGGCGCTGTTCCTTCTTCGCTTCGAGCCGGTCGTAAATCAGTGACAGCACGGTTACGAGGATCGCGAAGAAAGCGATGATCCCGAAGCAGAAGAAAGTTATGAACTTGTCATCGACCCGTCCTGCCAGTCCGACACCGTCGGCAGCCATGGCAACGGGGGCCACGACCAGCATCAGGAATGCGGTGAAAATGGCGGTCAGAGACGCTTTGAGACGACGACTTACGTTCACGCAGGGAAATCTACCGTAATGCGCGGCCGGAAGGCGGGCAAAGGCTTGTGAACAAGATGTGAAAAATGTGACTTTCTCACGGACATCCGTCAATCCGTTCCCTACACTTCATAAGTGAAATGAGCCAAGCACGCGCACCAATGCGGGTCGCAGTAATTGACAACGACTCGGGCTTCATCAGGGTACTCACCAACCGAATGGACTCCGCCGGGTGGCAACACCGGGTTCTGGCGTCGGCGGTTCCGCCTCAGGAACTGATCGCGATGAAAGTCAACGCCGTCGTGGTTGACCTCGGAGTGATGGGTGACGAAGGGTGGAGCTACCTGGAGCGCATCACCGGCCTGCTGCCGGACCTCGGAGTGATTGTCTGCGCCAGCGGCGCGACCGTGTCGCAGCGGGTGCGTGGCCTGCGTATCGGGGCAGACGACTGGATCAGCAAGCCTTGTCATCCGGAAGAAGTGATCGCCCGGATCGAGGCAGTTGGCAGGCGCCGCCGCCGGCACCAGCCGAACAAGGATGCCGGCCCGATGGTGGTCGGCGAGATCGAAGTCCGTGCCGATCAGTTCCAGGCCTTCGTGTCCGGTCAGAGCATCGATCTGACCAGGCGCGAATTCGAACTTCTCCAGCTGCTTGCCGAAAGTGAAGGCAACGTGCTCGAGCGCGAAGCGATTTACCAACATGTATGGGGATACGAGATGGCCCACGGCGACCGTTCGGTCGACGTCTTCATACGCAAACTCCGGCACAAGCTGGAGAAGCGTTCACCGGGTTTCTCCTATATCCACACCCACTTCGGCGTCGGCTACAGATTTGCGGCCGAATCGTCGATCCCGGACGCACCTCTGTCCGCAGAAGAAGGCTCCGGCCGAACCGCCCCTCAGAGCACTGAAGAAGTGCTCTCCGCGTCGGCCTAGACCGCTTTCTTTGCATCTCGAACGCCCACCTCTCCGGGCGTTCACCTTTCGTTTTCGGAAGTTCACATTTCTTTCACAAGTTCGTGACAAGCCCGTAACAAGTCACTGAACCTGCGCTGCGATTCTCCTCCGGACAGTCAAATGACCGGCAGCCAAAGGGGCTGCCATGAAGAGCAAAAGCTCAGTAAGAAAACCAAAGGAGACTTAGTGTTTCGTTCCAAGCCCAAATTTCTCGCCACGCTGGCCCTCACCGGCGTAATGGCATTCGGCATCGCAGCCTGTGGCGGCGATGACGACAGCAGCAGCGATGGCAGTTCCTCAAGTGGCGACCTCAGCGGCACCATCAAGATCGATGGCTCCAGCACCGTTGCCCCTCTGTCCGAACCCATTGCCGAACTGTTCCAGAATGAAAACCCCGATGTGAAGGTCACCGTTGGCACCTCCGGTACCGGTGGTGGATTCGAAAAGTTCTGCGCCGGCGAGACTGATATCTCCGACGCATCACGTCCGATCGAGGCCGACGAAGAGGAAGCCTGCGCGTCAGAGGGAATCGCTACCACGCAGCTCACCGTCGCCAACGACGCGATGACAGTCGTCGTGAACCAGGACAACCCGGTCACCTGCATGACAGTCGACCAGCTCAACCAGGTCTGGGCACCAAAGTCCAAGCTGAGCAACTGGAGCGAGATCGATGGTCTCGAGCCTGCCTTCGACGAATCGCTGGACCTCTACGGTCCGGGCACTGACTCAGGTACCTTCGATTACTTCACCGAAGCGATCAATGGTGAAGAAGGTGCTTCACGCTCCGACTACAACAACGTCGGCGAAGACGACAACCAGACAGTAACTGGCGTCTCGGGTTCCAAGGGTGGCATGGGCTACTTCGGATTCTCCTTCTACCAGGAGAACGCTGACAGCCTGAAGGCCATGGAAATCGATGGCGGTAACGGCTGCGTTGGACCGTCGGCTGAAGCAGCTCAGGACGGCACCTACGTCCCGCTGTCCCGTGGACTGTTCATCTACCCCTCGGACGAAGCTTCGAAGAAGCCTGAAGTCCAGGCCTTCCTCGAGTTCTACCTCGAGAACGTCAACCAGGTCGCCGAGCAGGCCGGATTCATTCCGCTGACTGACGCACAGCTCACTGAAGCGAATGACGCCCTGACCTCACTCGAGTCGGCTTCGTAGACCGAACGAGATCAGGAACTGACTGAAATGGAAGCATCCGGCACGTTCGGAATCTCCGGGACCTCCGGGGCGGCATCGCCGCCCCGGAGCCTGGAGGCTTCATCTCCGCGATACGGAGAGAAGATCATCAAGGGACTGCTTGCCTTGTGCGCAATCGTCTCGGTGTTGACCACCACCGGCATCGTAATTTCGCTGCTGCTGCCGACGATCAGTTTCTTCGGCGAGGTCAGCCCAGCCGACTTCTTCTTCCACTCCGACTGGGCACCGACCTTCACCCCGGCGACCTTCGGAGTCCTCTCGATCGTGATCGGCACCTTGAGCACAACCCTCTGGGGCATGCTCTTCGCCGTCCCGATCGGCCTGCTAATTGCCATCTGGCTCAGCGAATACGCATCGCCCAAGGGCCGCAAGATGGTGAAGCCGGTAATTGAGGTTCTGGCCGGGATCCCCACAGTGGCAATCGGACTTTTCGCGATCACCGCGCTCAAGCCGTTCCTCGAAAGCTTTATCCCCGCTCTTCAATCGACGCCATTCGCTGCCGGCGTAGCCGGTGTTGCGATCGGCCTGATGATCACCCCGATCATCGCTTCAATCTCCGACGACGCAATGCGATCGGTCCCGGGAGGATTGAGGGAAGCCGCCTATGGACTCGGTTCAACGCGGATGAAGGTCGCCACCAAAGTCGTGGTGCCCGCCGCCATGAGTGGCATCGTCGCATCAATCGTCCTGGCCGGATCGAGGGCGATCGGTGAAACCATGATCGTCCTTCTCGCCGCTGGCAGCCAGGCAACCACAAGCTTTGCTTTCGCCAGTCCGGTCCAGACAATGACCGCCTTCATCGGCACCACTGCCACGGGCGACATCGGTACCGGAACCATCACCTACGACACCATTTTCGCGGTGGGCTCGCTGCTGTTCGTCATGACGCTCTTCATGAACATCTTCGCGATCCGATTGGTCCGCCGCTTCAGGGAGGTATACGAATGAGCCTCAAGACACCCGGGTCCGAACGGACCCGACTCGCCACAGCCGGAGCCCGGGCCGTAACGACGTCCTCACTCACCAAACAGCCTGCCAAGGATCGGATCAAGGGCAACCTTTTCCTTGCCTTCCTTCTGCTGGCGCTGGTAATCGCGCTCACCGGACTCGCCGCACTGATAGTCCAGGCGATCATCGAAGGCGGACCGCGCTTCAACATGGCGCTGTTCACCAATCCCCCGTCGTCCCTGAACGTCGCAGAGGCCGGTTTCCGGCCAGCTCTGATCGGCACCATCTACCTGATCCTCGGCGTTGTCCTGCTGATCGTGCCGCTGGGAGTGGGCTCCGCCATATATCTGGAGGAGTACGCCGACAGCAGCCGATGGTGGAACCGGGCGATCGAACTGAACATCCAGAACCTGGCGGGCGTCCCGTCGATCATTTACGGCATCCTCGGACTGGCCTTCATCGTGCGCGGGCCGCTGGACCTCGGCTTCATTCTCGCCGCTGGTTCCTTGACCCTGGCGTTGCTGGTATTGCCAGTGGTGATCCTCGCTGGCCGGGAGGCGTTGCGGGCGGTACCGCCATCGGTACGTGAAGGTTCGCTCGCCCTCGGCGCCACTGAATGGCAAACGATTCGCAAGCAGGTGCTTCCAGCCGCAATTCCCGGAATCGCCACCGGCGTGATCCTCGCGATTTCGAGAGCGATTGGTGAGACAGCACCGCTGCTGCTCGTAGGAGCAACGACTTTCGTGACCTTCAACCCCACCTTCTTCGGGGAGAGTTTCTCAGCACTTCCGGTGCTGATCTACCAATACGCATCCCGTCCGCAGGATGAGTTCAAGGTGCTGGCGGCGGCCGGCGTCATCGTGATGCTGATCGTGCTCCTGGCAATGAACTCCTTTGCGGTCTGGCTGCGAAACCGATACGAGCAACAGTGGTAGGAGTAAAGATGACTTCAGGTATAAACGGACAACTGACTGAAAATGACCCGAAAGACGAGATGACTTTGAGCCCCGAACCGTCACGCGAACACGAGAAAGGCCTCAGTCAGCAGATTGCTGTCACTGCCGAGCCGGCACCGGAAAGTGGGGACGTCTGGAACAAGGAAAAGGTCTTCGAGGTCAGAGACGTGACCGTCTCCTACGGTGGCAAGCCCGCCGTCAAGGGAGTTTCGATGGACATCTTCCGCAACGAAGTCACTGCTCTCATCGGTCCTTCCGGTTGCGGCAAAAGCACCCTGTTGCGTTGTCTCAACCGCATGAACGACCTGGTGCCAAGCGCAAGTGTTGACGGCGAGATTCTCTACCACGGCCATGACCTGTACGGCCCGAAAGTTGATCCGGTCCAGGTGCGCAAGATGATCGGCATGGTTTTCCAGAAGCCGAATCCGTTTCCCAAGTCGATCTACGACAACATCGCATTCGGACCCCGTGTACTGGGACTGAAGGACATCGACGAGCGGGTCGAGAAAGCTCTGCGCGGCGCCGCGCTCTGGGACGAAGTCAAGGATCGTCTCAAGGACAACGCGTATGGAATGTCCGGCGGGCAGCAGCAGCGTCTATGTATCGCCCGCACCATGGCGGTTGACCCCGAAGTCATCCTGATGGATGAACCATGTTCCGCCCTCGATCCGATCTCGACCGGCAAGATTGAAGATTTGATGTCCGAACTGAAAGAGCAGTACTCGATCGTGATCGTCACGCACAACATGCAGCAGGCGGCCCGGGTTTCAGACAAGACAGCTTTCCTGATCGTCGAGCTCGACTCAACCGAAAACAATCGCTGGGGCCAGTTGGTCGAATACAACGAAACAGAGAAGGTGTTCACCAACCCGGCCGATCAGCGCACCGAGGATTACGTCACCGGAAAGGTCGGCTAACCGAATGTCTGAACTCCAGATGAGCAACCGGATTCGCGTCCAGTACCAGGAAGAACTGACCAGGCTTGAAGAGCAGGCACTGGGCGGTTTCGACATGGTCGCCAAATCCCTCGACCGAACCCTCAGCGCGGTCGAGCACCAGGACATCGAACTGGCCCAGATCGTGATGGGCGACGACGATCAGATCGACGGCCGTTACCTGGAAGTCCACCAGGGACTGATCACTCTGCTGGCCACACAGTCACCCGTCGCGACTGACCTGCGCCTGATTTCGGCATTGCTCCACGTCATCAAGAACATTGAGCGCATGGGAGACCAGTGCGTGAACGTCTGCAAGCTGATCCCCCTGGTCGGACACACACCGCCGATCGACGAACGCATGGTCAAAAAGATCCTGACCATGGGCGAGCATGTGAAGCTCGAAATGGCCCAGGCGAAGAATGCTTTTTCCGAGCGGGACATCAAGCAGGCAATGGACCTGGTTGTGCAGGACGACAAGGTCGACCGGCTGAACAAGGAATGCTTCAGCCTCGCGATCGAGATCGGTGACGATCCTGACCGGCGTGAATGGGCGATGACCATGCTGCTTGCCGCAAGGGCGCTGGAACGAATGGGTGACAACGCCGTTGACGTCGGGGAGCAGGTGGCGTTTGTCGTTACCGGTCTTTTCCGTGAGTTCGAAGATGCGTCCCATCCGGTCTGACCGGACGCCGTCCTGAAAGCGCCTGTCGTTCAGAAGGGAAAGTTCCGGTTCCGGAACCGGGTTGAAGCCGCGGCGGTACCCACGGGCGCATCCGGTCTTTCTGCGAAGATCAGCCCAGCCAACTCCATGCTGCGCGCCGCCATTGACATAGGTTCCAACACAACCCGCATCCTGGTGGCTGAACCCAAGGACGGCCAACTGGCGAAGATCATGGAGCAGCGGGCCTATACCCGTATCGGCAAAGCCAGGGACAGCAAAGGGCGAATCTCGCAGGACAAAATTGCCGAAGTCGCCGACGTGGTCGCGACCCAGGTGCACCTCGCTCGCGAACTGGGTGCGTCCGAGTTCCGGGCGGTAGCCACAGCCGCGATCCGGGAATCGGAGAACAGTGCGGAGTTCGTAGAAGCGATCGAGGCGAAAGCCGGCATCCCCGTCGAAATCATCAGTGGCGAAGAAGAAGGCAGGCTCGCGTTCATCGGGGCCACCAAAGCTCTTGGCCACCCGGCCGAAGGCAGCATTGCGGTAGTGGACGTTGGCGGTGGTTCGACCGAAATCACCTTCGGCACGATCGAGGGCGGGGTTACCGAAGTCAAGTCCTGGTCGGTCGGATCAGGCATTCTTGCCGACGAACTCGTTGAAAGCGATCCTCCTTCCGCATCGGAAATCCGCAAGATCCGTGACCGCATCGAGGATGAATTCAGTGACTTCGAGATGGAGATTCCTGACCAGGCCGTAGCGGTCGGCGGCAGTGCGACTTCATTGAAACGACTGGTCGGGGTCATGCTCGAATACGAAACCCTGGAACGCGGGATCCGCGTGCTCTGCGGGGACCCCGCCGCCGATGTCGGTAAACAGTTCGAGCTTGATCCGGTCCGGGTAAAGATCCTGCCGACCGGCGTCCTGATCCTCGAAAAGGTGTCCGAGATGCTGGGCCAGCCCCTGCAGATCGGCAAGGGTGGAATCCGCGAAGGAATCGTGCTCGACATGCTCAGCGGGGATAAAGGGATCAGCGATCCCGCGATGACCAGTTGAGCAAGTCGGGGATATAGGCTGCCGTCCGATGATGGTTCCCGCTAAATCCGAATCCGACATTGCTCCGGATGAGGACTTTCGGACTGCTGCGGCATACGCACTCGAACACCGGGTCGACCAGATATCGAATCTGAGTATCGGCCTTCTGGATGTAACTGACACCGGACCGGCCGAAGCCATGTGGCTGGCCACCCGCCGGCTTCGTGCGGCAATCGAACTCTTTCGCCCCTGCTTCTCGAAATCTCAATATCGCGGTGGCCGGGAAGAAGTACGGGCCCTGACCAGCGCCGTCGGCAAACGTCGGGACCTCGACCGGATAATCGAGATAGTCGAAGCAGTAGCGGTCGAGATGGACCCGGCCGGGCAGGAGGGAATTCAACGGTTGACCGACCGCCTGCGCGGTGAGCAGTCCGATGCGAACCGGACCCTTGCCCAGTCGGTACATGGCCGCCGCATGCAGGCCTTCCGAGTTCGGATTGAGGATCTGTCCGACGTAGCGATCGACGACCCGGAGATCGACGGCCGATCCGACCACCATGCGCTGGAGGTAGTTCCAGAGAGAACCAGGGAATTGGTCGGCATCCGGCTTGCCCGTTTGCGGGCATCAGCACCGGATGCGCTTCAACCTGAAGCGGTGAAGGCACAACACCGGATACGCGTGGCCGCCGAGAGGTTGCGTTACGCCCTCGAACTGACTGCGGAAGGTCTCGGCTCCCAGGCACACACCGCACGTCGCGCTGCCCGTGGACTCCAGGAAATCCTCGGCGAAATCAGGGACTGCGACCTGGTGCTGCCAGAAGTCCGTGAGCAGATTCGATTGTTCGAAGAAGAGGATGTCGCGACACTCATCGACCGGGCGAGAGGCAGCCGTGACCTTGATCCGATCCTGGTCCAGGGAGCGCCCAACCGGACTTTCTATCGCGGGCATGAACTGCTTATCGTTCACCTGCTGACCAGGCGACGCATGATGTACGAACGATTCAAGCGGCTTTGGCTGGAACAGTCCCGGCAAGGGGTCTGGGTCGCGCTGGAGTCGTCCCTCAAGTAACAGGTATTCACAACTTCGCTTGTCCAGGGGGTACGATGGCTGCTTGCCAGAACTGACCGATCAATCTCTCTATTTCAATCGTGAACTCTCCTGGCTGGATTTCAACCAGCGGGTACTTGAACTTGCCGAAGACGAATCAGTTCCCCTGCTGGAGCGAGTCAAGTTCTGCGCGATTTATGCATCGAATCTCGATGAGTTCTTCATGGTGCGGGTTGCCGGTCTCTGGGACCAGGTGGATGCGGGAATCGACGCCCGCGGTCCGGACGGACTTTCGCCACGTGAGCAGATCCAGGCGATTCGCAGCCGGTCACTCGAACTCGATCGCCGTCTGCGGGACTGCTTCGACGGTGATCTCCGGCCCCAGCTCCGGGAGCACGGAATCAAGGTAGCCAGCCTTGATTCGTTGACCAAAAAGGAACACAAGGAAGTCACCCGGCGCTTCAAGCAGCAGGTGTTCCCGACCCTGACGCCACTCGTCATCGGTCTCGGCCGGCCTTTCCCGTACATCTCGAATCTCTCGCTCAGCCTCGCCGTACTCCTGAAGGATCCGGAGACCGCGACCCAGGTCCTTGCCCGGATCAAAGTTCCGAAAGAACTCCTCGGCCGTTTCATCGAAGTCGGCACCGAGGATCGAAACGTGCTGGTTCCGCTTGAGGATGTCATCGCTGACAACCTCGAATTGCTTTTCCCCGGTGTTGACGTTGTTGACTACGGCTACTTCCGGGTAACCCGGGACGCCGATTTCAACGTGAGCGACGAAGCCGACGACCTGCTCGAGGCCGTCCAGGAAGAAGTTCGCCGCCGCCGCTTCGGTGAAGTTGTGCGACTCGAAGTTTCCAGTCACATGGATCCGACCCTCAAAGAAACCCTGGTCGATGTCCTCAGGCTCCAGGAGAACGAAGTGTTCGACATCTCCGGGCTGCTCGATCTCAAGGATCTCTGGGATGTAGTCAAGCTGCCGGGCCATTCCAAACTGCGCGACAAAGCGTGGAATCCGGTGACCCAGCCGCGCCTGCAGGGTGAAGATGGCGACCCGGTCGACATTTTCGGAGCGATTCGCCAGAGCGACGTGCTGGTGCACCATCCGTACGACTCGTTCACTACCTCAGTTGAACGTTTCATCGCTCAGGCCACCCGGGATCCGGATGTTCTGGCAATCAAACAGACCGTGTACCGCACCAGCGACGATTCGCCCCTGGTCCAGGCCCTGATTCGCGCTTCGGAGCGAGGCAAGCAGGTCGTGTGCATGCTCGAACTCAAGGCCAGGTTTGACGAAGAGGCCAACATCGAGTGGGCCAAACGCCTCGAAGAAGTCGGCGTCCATGTCGTTTACGGCATCCCCGGCCTCAAAACCCACATCAAAGCCCTTCTGGTAGTCCGCCGGGAAGGGAACCAGGTCCGGAATTACGTTCATATCGGCACCGGCAACTACCATTCGAAGACCGCCCGTCTGTACACCGACTTCGGTCTTTTCACCGCCGACGAAGAGATTGGCGCGGACGTTGCCGAGATGTTCAACGTACTCACCGGTTACGCAAAACCGATTGAGTACCGACGGGTCCTGGTTTCGCCGGACACGATGCGCAGTTCGATCCTGAACGAAATCGAAAAGACCATTGAGGCGCATCTCGAAGGCCGCGAAGCCAGGATTTCGCTGAAAATGAACTCGCTGGTCGACCAGCGCTGCATCGAGGCGCTGTACGAAGCTTCGATGGCTGGCGTCAAGGTGGAGATCAACGTGCGTGGCATCTGCTGCCTGCGTCCCGGCGTTCCCGGGATCTCGGACAACATCAGGGTCATCTCGATCGTCAGCTCCTTCCTCGAGCACTCACGGGTATTCGCCTTCCAGCGAGGTGAAGAATCCACGGTTCTGATGGGGTCGGCCGACCTGATGCCACGTAACCTCGACAGCCGGGTCGAACTGGTGACCCCGATCGATGACGAAACCGCCCGTGACCAGGTGCTCGACGTGCTCGAAAGATGCTTTGCCGACAACACCAATTCCTGGGTGCTGGACAGCTCCGGCAACTGGTCCCGGCTGCAGCCTGAAGGTGGCGAACGTCGGAACGTTCAGGAGGAATTGCGCGAGCGTCATCACGCGCTCGCCTCCGCGGCGGCCCAGCTTCAGTCGGGTTGACCCGTTGGTCAACAGCAACGCTCTGGTAGGTTGGCCGCGGCCGTAATGCGTTTTTCTCTTCTACCCAAGGACAGCAGTTTCTTCGACCTTTTCAGCGAGGCCGGACAGAACACGCTGCGTGCGTCCAGGATGCTGGACGAGATGATGAATGCATGGCCTGACGACAACGGGCTCACCCGGGAGATCCTGCTGACCGAGCAGGAGGGCGACCGGATCACCCACGACATCATCAAGCGTCTCAACTCGACTTTCGTGACGCCAATTGACCGTGAGGACATTTACGGCCTGGCAACCAAGCTCGATGACGTTGTCGACTACATCGAAGAAGCTGCGGACTTCCTCGGCCTCTACAAGATCGAAGCGCCGATGTCGCAGGCCCAGGAACTCACCAAGATTCTGGTCGGTTACTGTGAGCAGCTCGCCGCCGGGCTCGAGAATCTGCCGACCTTCAAGGATCTGGACAAGTACTGGATCGAAATCCATCGTCTCGAGAATGACGGTGACCGGGTCTCGCGTGATGCGGTTGCTTCACTCTTCTCGAACGGAATCGATCCGATGGTCGTGATCCGCTGGAA
>JBAWHK010000255.1:0-5243 GCA_049593795.1 Solirubrobacterales bacterium | reverse complement strand
ACATGTCAAGCCCAGGTAAGGTTCTTCGCGTTGCGTCGAATTAAACCACATGCTCCGCTGCTTGTGCGGGCCCCCGTCAATTCCTTTGAGTTTTAGCCTTGCGGCCGTACTCCCCAGGCGGGGTACTTACTGCGTTAGCGACGATACGGGAGGAGTCGACACCTCCCACATCTAGTACCCATCGTTTACGGCGTGGACTACCAGGGTATCTAATCCTGTTTGCTCCCCACGCTTTCGCATCTCAGTGTCAGTAACGTCCCAGCGAGCTGCCTTCGCTATTGGTGTTCCTCCTGATATCTGCGCATTCCACCGCTACACCAGGAATTCCACTCGCCTCTTCCGTACTCTAGATCAACAGTATCCACCGGCTTTCAAAGGTTGAGCCTTTGACTTTCACAGCAGACTAATTGATCCACCTACATGCTCTTTACGCCCAATGATTCCGGACAACGCTCGCTCCCTACGTATTACCGCGGCTGCTGGCACGTAGTTAGCCGGAGCTTCTTCTGACGGTACCGTCAATGACATCGGCTATTCACCGCATCACCTTCGTCCCATCTGAAAGAGGTTTACAACCCTAAGGCCGTCTTCCCTCACGCGGTGTTGCTGCGTCACGCTTTCGCGCATTGCGCAAGATTCCCCACTGCTGCCTCCCGTAGGAGTCTGGGCCGTGTCTCAGTCCCAGTGTGGCTGATCGTCCTCTCAGACCAGCTACCCATCGTTGCCTTGGTAGGCCTTGACCCCACCAACAAGCTAATGGGCCGCGGGCCCCTCCCAATGCGGAAGCCGAAGCTACCTTTAGTAAAGAGACTTATGTCTCCGTACCACATCCGGTATTAGCCCGAGTTTCCTCGGGTTGTCCCGGTCATCGGGGTAGATTACCCACGTGTTACTCACCCGTTCGCGGCTTTGCCCCAGAGCAAGCTCTGGTTCGTCGCACCACTTGCATGTGTTAAGCACACCGCCAGCGTTCGTCCTGAGCCAGGATCAAACTCTCCGTAAAAAATGTTGCGAGGTATCAATGCCGGCCTCGAAAGGCCGAACTCCCGGACCGAAGTCCAGGTTCCTCTAACAATTGAACGAAAAGCGTGTCATATCGAAATGTCTCCGCGGTACACATGTACGGAGACGGATATGACGGTTTGAAACTACATATCTGACGCGCTGGCGCGCCAAACATGCGTCCGATCTCGAAAGATCAGACAATATAAATCGGGCTCGAACATTCATCTCCGGACCAGAAGTCCAGAGTAAATGCACGCTGCTCAGTTTTCAAAGACCGCGTGCGCCGGTGGGATGGAGTTCATCGCACGGGACACTTGAGTCGAACTGCTTGCCCGACTCAGCGGACGTGGAACAATACATGATTTTCGAGAACGTGTCGTGACGTATTTTGACTTGGCTTTACGAAGCCAATTTGAAGCGTTTGAAGCGTCGCTTCCCGAGTTGCAGGATGCGTTCGTCGAGTTCGTTCGCGTCGTAATCGAGCTGATCGGAGGGCAATCCTTCGCCGTCACGTTTCACTCCACCCTGGGCGATTACCCGTCGGGCTTCGCTCCGGCTGATCCCGAAAGCTTCGGCCAGCGCCGCCGGCAGGTGAACCTGATCGTCGGAGAACTCGAAGACTTCGACATCGGCTGGCGCCTCATGGCGAACGAAGACCCGGTCGAAGTGCTCCTCGGCCGCCCTCGCGGCTTGTTCATCGTGAAAACGGGTCACCAGCGCCCGCCCCAGGGCGCGCTTGGCGATGTTCGGGGGATCCTCCGGTGGTTCCATTCCGAGCAAGAGACGCCAGTAGTCCGGGGTCGTGTCGTCCGGCACGCTCATCACCTTGCCGAACATCTCTTCCGGCGGGTCAGTCACGCCGATGTAGTTCCCGGTTGACTTCGACATCCGTCGCACACCGTCCACTCCCGGCAGGATCGGCATCGTCATAACCGTCTGGAGCGGCACTTCATAAGCGGACTGGATCGACCGGCCGAAGAGCAAGTTGAACTTCTGGTCAGTGCCACCGAGTTCCACGTCGGACTTGATCGCGACCGAGTCGTACCCCTGAAGCAAGGGATAGAGCAGCTCGAGGGCCGAGATCGGTTCCTCGGCGTTCATGCGTTTCTGGAAGTCGTCGCGTTCAAGCAGCTGACTGACCGTGGCTTTGGCCATCAGGCCCAGCAGTTCCTCCGGCTCCATTCGCAACCATTCACTGTTGAACCGGACTTCGGTGCGGTCCGGGTCCAGGATCTTGAATGCCTGGTCCTGAAAAGTGCGGGCGTTGGCATCAATGGTTTCCGGGGCCAGCATCGGCCTCTGGGCAGAGCGTCCGGTGGGATCACCAACCCTCGCTGTGTAATCACCAATGATCAGAACCACCTGGTGGCCGTCATCCTGAAACTGCCGGAGTTTGTTCAGCACGACCGTGTGCCCCAGATGGATATCCGGTGCGGTGGGATCGATCCCCAGCTTGATGCGCAATGGTCTGCCGCGCTCCAGCTGCCGGGCTAGTCCACCCTCGGGCAGCGCTTCAACTGAATTTGCGCTCAGTCCGGCGGCCCGCTGGACCGATTCCGGAGATACGTCACTTGCTTGGTTATCTGCCTTTGCTGACACGATGCTAATGCTAGAGTGGAAACCGAGACTTGGTGATTCTCAGGTGTTTCTTTCTTAGGAAACCGCCGCTTTCTGGGCAATACTGCCCGTTCTGCACACCGGTCCTGCAGCGCCATCAGATGGCTACTCGAACTACAAAGCATCCGCCGGGCAGTGAGCCCCGGAAAGACGGGCACGCAAGTGATGCCCCTACCGTGGCCGATGGCGACGGCGGCAGCGTGCTGCGCCCGCCCGGAGGAAAGACGGCCAAAGCAGAGCGTAGCCGCACCGTCACCAGGGCTCCGAAGCTGAAAACAACGCGGGCCGAACGCAAGCAGGAAAAAGCCGCTGCTGCCGGTTCCGGCGACAAGCGCGGTCTGCGTGAACGCTTCGGGCGCAAGAAAGCAGCCACGTCGGGTCAGGTTGGAAACGACACCCTGTCCCTCGGCGACATTCCCCCACCTCCCGGAACCAAGAACGGCAACGGCAACGGTGGTGGAAACGGGTCGGTGCCCGTCGCGATGCCGCCGGTACCGCCGCCCTCGAAGCCGCCCAAGCCCAAGGTCAAGAAGCTCCGGATCCTGTTCATCGTGCTCGGACTCGGAACGCTGGGCATCTGCTCGGCTTTCTTCGGCATGTTCATGGCCGTATCCCAGGATCTGCCAGCAATCGAGAAGTACGCCCAGTACAAAGAGTCCAAGAACTCGGTTGTCACCGACAGCCAGGGTGAATACATCGGAACCCTGAGCAGCAACGAGAACCGCACGCTGATCCCGGCCGACAAAATCTCCCCGAACATGAAGAACGCCGTGGTCTCGATCGAAGACGCGCGTTTCTACGAACACCGCGGCGTCGATTACCGGGGCCTCGGACGGGCAATCGTTCAGGACATCATTACCCGGAGCGCCAAACAGGGAGCTTCGACGATCACGCAGCAGCTGATCAAGCAGGCTCTTGAAGCCCAGAACGACCGCTCCCCGCTCCAGAAGATGAAGGAAATCGCCCTCGCCTACCACATCGAACAGGAGTGGACGAAGGACAAGATCCTCACCGAATACCTGAATACCGTCTACTTCGGATCCGGCGCGTACGGGGTCGAAGCCGCCGCCCGTACCTATTTCGGCAAAGCCCATCCCACCTGTGGCACCGAAGAGTCCCCCTGCGCTGAAGTCCTGACCCCCTCGGAAGCCGCGCTGCTGGCCGGCATCATCCAGAATCCATACGGCTACGATCCGGCCCAGTTCCCGGAGGCCGCGTTGCTGCGCCGGAACACCGTCCTCGTGAAGATGCTCGAGCAGGGTTACATCACCCAGGAGCAGTACGACGACGGCTCCAAGGAAGCGCTGCCGGCCCCGTCGGACATCGAACTGCCGTCGCTCGACTCCAAAGCCCCCTACTTCACTGAATGGATCCGTCAGCAGCTGGTTGACCGTTACGGCGCGGGACGGACCTTTTTCGGCGGGCTCAAAGTCAAGACATCGCTCGACCTCGAGGTCCAGGCCGCAACCGAGGACGCGATCACCAGCACACTGGGTGGTGTCGGGCCCGACGCTTCGGTAGTGATCATCAATAACGCCGACGCGACGGTCGATGCCATGGTCGGCGGTTTCGATTACAAGAACCGCCCGTTCAACCTGGCGACCCAGGGCTACAGGCAGCCGGGCTCGACGGTCAAGCCGTTCGTGCTCACCACTGCCCTCCAGCAGGGGATCTCGCCGGATTCAGTCTGGGATTCATCGATCCAGAACTTCTATTTCGGCAAGAAGAACAAAGAGCTTTTCGAAGTCAAGAACTACGGCGATTACTACAACGGGCCGATCACGCTGGCCAACGCCACCACCCTTTCCGACAACGCGGTCTACGCCCAGGTCGGACTCGAGGGCATCAAGGGCGGCCCGAAAGCGATCGCCAGGACCATTCACAAGGCAGGCGTCACGGACAAAGTCGATACCAACCCGGCGATGGTTCTCGGCACGTCCGAAGTGACCCCGCTGCAGTGGACTTACGCCTTCACCACGCTCGCCAATGATGGTCGCCGGGTCAGTGGCACCCTCGCCCCGGATCCGGGAGACACGCCGGTCGCCTACACCAAGGTCACCGATGATTCAGGCAAGACGATCAAGGGTGGCGACAACGAGGTCCTCAGCACCAGTGTGGTTGATCCGGAGGTTGCGACAACAGCCAAAGGCATCCTCCACACGGTGGTCACCGAGGGCACCGGCAAGAACGCCAACGTCGGTGACGAATCCCAGTGGGGCAAGACGGGAACCACAACCGACAACACCAACGCCTGGTTCTGCGGCGCGATCACCGAAATCACCGCCTGCGTATGGGTCGGATACGCCGAGGGCTACCAGCAGATGCTTACCGAGTACGGCGGAACCCCGGTTGACGGCGGCACGTTCCCGGCACTGATCTGGGCCCGCGTGGTCGAGGCGTGGCAGGCGATCGAAGAAGGCCGGGCTGCCGAACGGGAAGCTGAAGCAGCCGCCAAGGCCGCGGACGAAGAAGCCGACAGCTCACCTTCCGAGGGCACCACCGTCGAGCCGTATGTAGCTCCGCCATCAACCGAGACTTACGTTCCGCCGGCGACCACGGAGCCGGAGACCACCGCCCCGGCCCCCGAACCGGAACCGGTCACTCCAGCCCCTGAGGTTCCG
>JBAWHK010000254.1:0-4505 GCA_049593795.1 Solirubrobacterales bacterium | reverse complement strand
GAAGGCAGCCGGGAGTGGGCGGTTTCGGTCACGCCGGGACCTTCGTTTCGGCCATCGCCTGCATCGCCCGGTCGTGACCAAGGTAGGTAGCGACAACCAGGTACATCATTTCGGGAAGGAGAGTCGGCAGTTTCTCGGCGTGGCCGGCGGCAGCTTCGTTGAACATCAGGGCGGAAACGCCACCGACGATTACCCGCGCGGCATGTTTCGGGATGCGATCCGGGTCCGGGGTCAATTCACGTCCGGCATCGAGAAACGGGAAGAACGAACTGACTGCCTGCTGGTAACGATCGCGGGCGCGGGCCCCGGCACCGAATCCTTCGACGATGCCTACCCTTGCCGCAACCGGGTTCTGGGCGAGGTAAACCAGCAAATTGCTTATTCCACTGCGGATCTGGACGATCCAGTCGTCAGTTTCGACAGTGAACCCTTCGGCGACGAAAGCCAGCAGGCGCTCCATTACCGTTCCGTATGCAGCGATGAAACAGTCTTCCTTGTCGGCAAACTGTTCGTAGAAGGTCGCTCGTGAAACCCCGGCGTTGGAGATGATGTCGGCGACGGTGGTTTCGGTGTAACCCTTGAGTGCAACCACGGAAATCATGGATTCGACCATGCGTTCCCGCTGTGAGCGTACGACGACTTCCCGGGGAAGCCCATGTCTGCCGCTCGGAAGCTTTCCTGTTCCGAAGGGGTCGAGTTCCTCCTGTGGCTGCTGCATCCAGTTAATCCTAACGCTGATATTCGACTCGGTACTGTCAGTGTTCATGGTAGCCATCCAGAGACACGGAAGGTACCTCGCATTATTCCTGCAGCCCTGTAGCCAGTCCCTCGGCCCAGCCATCCGCCACCTAGACTGCACGTTGTGATCTTCCCCAGCGCGAGAAAGCGTCAGCCATGAGCATCGGCATCGTCGGCCTTGGATATGTCGGGCTGCCCCTCGCCATCGCCTTTGCCGAAGTCGGCGAAACGGTGGTCGGGCTTGATTCCGACCAGAGCAAAGTTGACAGCATCAACCGGAACGTCAGCTATATCGAGGACGTCCCCACCGAATCCCTGGCCGAGCTCAGCGGCCTGATCAGTGCCACCACCGATTACGGCGATCTCGCGGGCTGCGAAGCGGTGATTGTCTGCGTGCCGACCCCGCTCACCGGCTCCCGGGAGCCCGACCTGAGTTACCTGCGTTCATCGGCCGAGAATCTCGCGGCGGTTCTGTCTCCCGGTCAGGTTGTGATCCTGGAATCCACCACCTATCCGGGAACCACCAGAAACCTGCTTGCGAACACGCTGGCAACGGACAACAGGGTGGCTGGCGAGGATTTCCATCTGGCTTTCTCCCCGGAACGGATCGACCCCGGCCGGACTGACTTCACTGTCCGGACCACACCGAAACTGGTTGGTGGTGTGACCCCCGCCTGCACGAGTCGGGCCAAAGAGATCTACGAACGCATCTGCGACGAAGTCGTTCCGCTCTCTGGCCCGGAAGCCGCTGAACTTTCGAAGCTCCTCGAAAACATCTTCCGTTCGGTGAACATCGCCCTGGTCAATGAACTTGCCCAGCTGTGCGATCGCCTCGGGGTCGATGTGTGGGAAGTGATCGACGCCGCCTCAACCAAACCTTTCGGTTTCATGCGATTCGAACCGGGCCCGGGAATGGGCGGGCATTGCCTGCCGGTCGACCCGTTCTACCTCGCTTTCACCGCCCGTGAACACGACTTCTATCCCGAATTCATCGAACTGGCCGGGAAGATCAACCAGTCCCAGCCCCTCTTTTGCGTGGGACGGATCGAACGTGTGCTGAACGACAACGGACGGCCGGTCAACGGAACGAAGATTCTGGTGCTGGGTGTCAGCTACAAGGGCGGGGTTGGTGACGTGCGGGAATCTCCTTCCCTCAAAATCCTCCGCCTGCTTTCCGAACTCGGTGGCGAACTCAGCTATCACGATCCACATGTGCCGGAACTGCCTGAGGCCGGACTGGTCAACTCGGATCTGGGCCCGGCGCTCGAAGCCGCGGACCTGGTTGTGATCGTCACGGTCCACCCGGAATTCGACATTCCGGAGATCGTTGACAAGAGCAAGCTGGTCCTTGACCTGCGCGGGGTGACGCGGGGGCTCGACGCCGACCACGTGACCCGCCTTTAGGGAATGGGAGGCGGGCAATGAAGCTTCCGAGCCTCAGGAGAACGCCCAGACACTCCCACTGGCAGCAGATCAGGAGCGATAAAGCGACCGCAGCGCTGGCCGCGGGCACTCTGGCGATCGCAGTCAGCGTGGTTGTCGCGCAGTACGGGCGCCTGTTGACCCGGCGCACTCACGACACCGACCCGGACCACACCTTGATCACCTCGGCCCCGGCGGCCGCGGTCGACACGGTCAGCGTGGCCGTCGAAGGTTTTGGCGCTTCACCACGATCCGAGATGCTGCTGTTCAACCTTCTGGCTGGATTCCTCGGCAGCTTCGCAACGGTTCGCCTGACCACCTGGATGATCCGCGACGGGCTGGGGCCTTTTCGCAACGTCAAGGTCGGCGGGCGTCACATCCATCACTTCGTTCCCGGCATCCTTCTTGCATTCGGATCCGGGCTGGCGGCCCTGCTGGTGCGAGGCAACACCGGCGAGAAACGTATCGCCGTTTCGATGGGGGCGGGCATGGGACTTACCTTTGACGAGGCGGCCCTGCTGCTCGACATGCGGGACGTGTACTGGACCCGGGAAGGGCTGCTCAGCGTGCAGATCAGCATGGCGACGGTGGCGACGCTGGGTATCACGATCCTCAGCCTGCGCATCCTCGGACGTGGTGAGGACCGCAAGGTAGCCGCCGGCGAGATTCCCGCAACTGCCTGACGGCCCGGCGAATGCCGCTGTCCGGATGGTCGCGGGAGACATGAACGTGCGCGTTCAGACCGTGTTTCGCGAACGCTTCCCGATTCGGGAACAGATCAGTACCGCTCCATGAACACGTCTTTCTGGCATGGCCATGTGGCTCCGCGGGGCCTCGATCGGCTCGCGCGCAGGCCGACCTGACGCTCTGCATTCCCCCGCAAACCCAGTTATAGACATAAAAAATGTCGGCTGGCGAGCCAGCTCAAGGGAGAGTGAGCTGACTCGCCGACTGCCGACGAAGCGCTGCTGAGGGTAGGGAGGGACCCCAGTCAACGATGTTATTTGCAGTCCTCACGTCCAGTGCGAACTTGCTAAGACGGGAGTGTACACCATAAACGGTGTTTTATGTGCGAGTGCTCATCCAGACGACTTGCTCACGCCCCGGACCGACTCCAACCAGGTCGATCGGGACGTTGACGAAGTCGCTGATGAAAGCGATGTAATCGCGCGCTGTGGCCGGAAGATCGTCTTCCGAGCGGCATTCAGTGATTTCTTCACCGAAGCCGGGCAGGTCGACATATTCGGGTGAAGCGTTATGCAGGATCGACTGGTGATACGGAAACTCATTGAGTACGGCGCCCTCTCGCGAGCGGTACCGAACGGCGACCTTCAGTGTTTCCAGACCGGCCAGAACATCAAGCTTGGTCATCGCCAGCGAAGTCGTGCCGTTCAGTCGCACGGCGTATCGCAGGGCGACCAGGTCGAGCCAGCCACACCGGCGAGGCCGACCGGTTGTCGTACCGAACTCATGTCCCTTTTCCGACATGTGCTTGCCGACGTCATCGAACAGTTCGGTCGGGAACGGTCCCGAGCCAACCCTGGTCGTGTAAGCCTTGACGATGCCGACGACCTCGGTGATGTCGGTCGGGCCGACACCGGCGCCGGTGCAGGCCGCACCGGCGATCGGGTTGGACGAAGTGACGAAAGGATAAGTGCCATGGTCGAGGTCGAGCAGGGCTGCCTGCGCACCTTCGAAGATCACCTTGTTGCCGGCATCGAGTTCGTTCCAGCAGAGGCGGGAAGTGTCGGTGATGTGCGGCTCGAGGCGATGGCCGTAACTCAGGTACTGCTCGACTATCGAGTGGAGGTCAAGCCGGTCGTCGATCTGGATCTCTTCATCGACTTCCGCTTCTTTCTGAAGCTTGCGTCGGCGCACAGCAAGTTCGCGAAGCACGTGCTGCTTGTCGTCGAGGGCGGCCATTATCTTCTTGCGCAGGATCTTCTCGTCGAGCAGGTCCTGGACCCTGATCCCGAGACGCAGTGCTTTGTCGGCGTAAGCGGGGCCGATGCCGCGACGGGTGGTCCCGATCGAGAGTTTCCCGAGCTTCAATTCGCCGGCTGTGTCGAGCAGGATGTGGTACGGCATGATCAGGTGCGCGTTCGCGGAAACCCGCAGGTTGGAGATCGAAATGCCGGCCCGGCGCAGCCCGTCGATTTCATCCAGCAGGACCTTCGGGTCGACCACGACACCGTTGCCGATGACGCAGTACTTGTCTTCGTGAAGGATCCCGGAAGGGATCAGGTGGAACTTGAATTCCTCACCATCGCGCACGATCGTGTGGCCGGCATTGTTGCCGCCCTGGAATCGGACGATGGCGGAAGCATCCTGGGCCAGAAGATCGG
>JBAWHK010000253.1:0-13375 GCA_049593795.1 Solirubrobacterales bacterium | reverse complement strand
GGGGTACGGCCGAGTCGCGGTGGCTTGTGATTGCTGGGAACGCCTTCTTTAACCAGCGTTTACGGCCGAGGGATGTTGCTGGTCGCTTCGCTCCGCGCTTCGCGCGTGAACTGGTTTGGGATGGGGGCTGGTTGCTTCGCTCCGCGCTTTGCGCGTGAACTGGCTAGGGATGGCCGGTCCGTTCGCTTCTGTGTCACTTTTGCCCTCTATGTCGTGAATGCGAGGCGCAGAACCTTGGATGTGGAGGCGGGCTGGTTGCTTAAATAGAAAGGACCCTTTCGGGTCCTTTCCTTAGTGAGTCTGTAAGCCGGATTTTGTCTTGAACGACAATCTATCTCGCCGGTCGATCAAACCGGAGGGGCCTTTCGGCACCTGCGACCTACCTGAATCTCGCCTGGCTGGGTCAACGATTCTGTTTGGTCTTGCACCGGACGGGGTTTACCTGGCCGCCGTGTCACCACGACGCCGGTGCGCTCTTACCGCACCTTTTCACCATTGCCTGTTCGCGGCTCACGTGTGGCCGCGCCATCGGCTGTGTATTTCTGTGGCACTTTCCCGCGGGTTTCCCCGGGTGGGCGTTACCCACCGTCCTGCCATTCGGTGTCCGGACTTTCCTCGAAGGGATTTCTCTCCCCCCGCAGCCGTCCAACTCACGAAAAAACATTGTAAAGCAGAGCCTTGGAAAAACCCACTATGTGATGTTCGAACACAAACAACCTGTTCCTTGAGCGTTTGCTAATCTTCCCGAACCTTCTGCTGAATCTCCGTCACAAGATCACGGAGATCGGGGGACCCACTTGGGACGAAAGTCCTTGGGGCGAATCTCTGGCCTCTGCCAGGTAGCGCTGCTCTTTCAGCGCGAGTCCGACAGCTAACCCCGTAAGCAATGGAAAGAGAAAGAAGAAGGAATGCTCCACGGCTTCACGCTGGGAAAACTTAATACGTCTCTGCTCGCAGCAACTCTGCTGGCCGCTTTCATCGCGATCGCGGCCATCAATCCCGGAGGCAGCTCGGCCGCTGTGATCGGTGGCGGTGGATTGACCACCAACTCGAAGAACAGCAACGCCAGCAAGGCGAACGGCAACTCGTCCAAGCTCGCGCCACGCTTCGGCTACCGAACCCTGCGTCAGGGCATGCGCGGCAAAGACGTCCGCATCCTCAAGGGAATCGCCCGGTCGAAGTCACTGCTTTCCGGCGCCCTCACCGCCAAATTTGACCAGCGGACCACCAACGCAGTCAAGAACTTCCAGAACAGCGCTGACATCTCGACCAACGGAGTCGTAAACAAGACGACCTCCAAGTCGATGGTGCGCACGATGAAAAGGACAGAGGCTTCCTGGTACGGCCCGGGTCTTTACGGAAACGGTGTCGCCTGCGGCGGAACACTGCGTCCCGGAACCATCGGCGTTGCCCACAAAACACTTCCTTGCGGCTCCAAGCTGATGGTCGGGTACCGAGGTCGTTACCTGACTGCCAAAGTCATCGATCGAGGTCCCTACATTGCGGGGCGCTCGCTTGACCTGACTTACGCTGCAGCCGAATCGCTCGGCTTCATTGATGCCGGTGTCGCCAACGTGCGATACGCCGTCGTCAAACGAGGCAAGTAGCCTTCCCGACACCCGTGTTTCGCCGCCGCGATTGACCGGCAGGCAGGATCGCGGATGTTTTCATTCACCTTAAAACCGATCCTTCGTCGATCGGGCGTGGTTTATACCGTGGCCGGTTGTGTCACGGCCCGAACCCCGGCCTTGCGGCCGCACGTGGGAACAGCTTGAAAGTAAATACAAGGAGCAGTGGATCAATGTCAGTAAATTCTTCCGGACTTTCGCGGATCACGAGGATCATGATTGCTGCCGTACTCGGCACCATGTTGCTCGCTGGTGCGCTGGTCGTCAGCACATCCGATCGCGCTGATGCCGCGGATGGTGCAGTCAAGGCCAAACGGACCGAGGTCCTGGGTGCGGACGCATCATTGCGAGGCGCTCTTTGCCCCGAGAACTGCTCAGCCCTCGCGATTGTCAGTGGCTTCCAGGCTGGTATCGATGGTGCGCCCAATCCGTACCGGGTGCCGTTCAACGGCAAGATCGTCAAATGGATGATCAGCCTCGGCAAGCCGACCTCGTCGCAGCGTAATTTTTTCGAGCAGCGATTCGGCGTCAAGCCCAAAGCGGGAATCGGCGTCGTTCGACCGGTAACGGTGGCTGGCAGGAAGCAGTACAAGCTCGTGAAGCGTTCCCCGGTGATCGGACTCAACCGGTACCTCGGCAAAGTAGCGCCGATCAAACTCGAGAAATCGGTCCGGGTAAAGAAGGGCGATTACGTAGTGCTGACCGTGCCGACCTGGGCACCCGCTCTGGCGTCCAAGACGCTGCCGAACCCGGCTAACCCCAATCGTCCGCTTCCGGACACCGGGTACAACTGGCGCGCGAGCCGTGACCGCACGGTCTGCGGCAAGACCCCGAACATGAAGAACTCCCAGCCCCAGACGAAGCTGAAGTCCAAGGTCTATTACGGATGCAAGTTCTCGTCAGCCCAGCTGCTCTACCGGGTGAAGATCACCAGCTAAAAACGCTGCCGGCCAGCCGGCTCTGAAGATGCAACGAAAAGGACGGCCAGATGGCCGTCCTTTTCGTTGGGAGTGGGCGAGGTTCGCAGGGAGTTCGAACCTCGCCGGGAGAGGGATCAGGCGGCGTCGGGAAGAACCCTTGGTGTCGCCTGGTCCTTAGGGAGGGCTGCAGCAGCAGCCATCACGCTTTGGAATTCACCCAGGGCCACGTGGGCCAGGGCTTCGAGGATCTCTTCGTCGTTCCAACCGGCCTCACGTGCTTCTTCGTGGAGGTAGATCGGCGGGTCGCCGTCAGCTTCGAGCGCTGCCTTGAGGTACACGAGGAGAGATGCCTCACGCGGATCCGAAGAAGTGAAACTCCGGGCGCGGGAAACCTCGTCGAGCCCCAGGCCGCTCTGACGGGCCGTTTTGGCGTATTGAGCGACGCTGTACTTGTCGCCGCGATGCTCCGCTACGGCAAGAGCGATGCGGTGGCGGGTCGACTGGGGGAGCTCACCCTGCTGAAGTTCGGCACGCATACGCGTGTAAGCCCTCAGCACGGCGGGGGAGCCAGCCAGAACGCCAACCAGTTTGTTCACTGATCGGCCGCCCACCTGAATGCTCTTGAGAATCGGAGCGCTTTCGTCGGGCGCAGTCAGTTCGTCGTGGATGTGGAATCGGGAGACTTCGGTTTTTACGGTCACGATGGTTCGTTTCCCATTCTTTTGGTGACTCTTGGCCTCAGGTAGTACGTAAGAGCTTTACCTTTGGTTTAACGGGCCATTACTTTACTTTTAGCTAGGTACTTACCTCAAGTAAGTTATACCCCTTACGTCGGCGTCTTGCAAGCCGGGTCGCGTATCGTTTCGGGTTCCCGCTTCTCCAACTCCGAAACCCCCCGTGCTTCGAAGGAGCCAAATGGCCAGCCAAACCCAGACCCCAAGCGACGTTTTCGCCCTCGTTGAGAAACACAACGTGCGTTTCATTCGCCTTTGGTTCACGGACGTCCTGGGTCATCTGAAGAGTTTTTCGATCAACTCGACTGAACTCGAATGGGCTTTCGAGCATGGCATCGGCTTCGACGGGGCGTCGATGACCGGGTTCAACTCGGTTGAAGAGTCCGACATGGTGGCCAAGCCCGACCCGAACACCTTCTCGCTGATTCCGTGGAGACCGGAAGGAATCGACGCTGTCGCCCGGATGTTCTGCGACGTCGAAGTTCCCGGCGGGCTCCCTTACGAGGGCGATCCCCGCTGGGTGCTCAAACGGGCGCTGCAGCGTGCCCAGGACATGGGTTTCGACGACTTCGTGGTCGCGCCGGAACTCGAGTTCTTCTATTTCAAATCAGCGCGTCCCGAAAACGGCGTTCCGGAGGTCCTCGACGAAGGTGGATATTTCGACCTGACCACGCTCGACGCGGGCTCTGACGTTCGTCGCGAAACGGTGCTCGCCCTGGAGCGCATGGGCGTTCATATCTCGTCGACCCATCACGAAGCCGGCCCTTCACAGCACGAACTTGACCTGAAGGCCAGCGATGCCCTCTCCACGGCAGACAACATCATGACCTCCAAGATCGTGGTCAAGGAGTACGCCGTGCAGGAAGGCTGGCACGCGACCTTCATGCCAAAGCCTCTCGATGGGGCGAACGGTTCCGGGCTGCACCTTCACCAGTCAATGACCAAAGATGGCGAGAATGCGTTCTTCGATCCCGGCCGACCCAATCAGCTGTCCGCGACCGGAAAGGCCTTCATCGCCGGTCAGTTGCGGCACGCCCGTGAGATCGCGCCGCTTTACGCGCAGTGGGTCAACTCGTACAAGCGCCTGGTGCCGGGATACGAAGCTCCGGTCTACCTGTCCTGGTCCCGGCGTAACCGTTCTTCGCTGATCCGCGTCCCGCAGAACGCCAGTGGCGAGCCGGACCGGGCCCGGGCCGAGTTGCGCTGCCCGGATCCCGCCTGCAATCCGTATCTCAGCCTCGCCGGCATGCTCCAGGCCGGTCTCGAAGGCATCGAGAAGGGCTATGAGCTTCCCGAGCCGATGGAAGAGAACCTCTACCACCTCGGTCCGGATGAAATGGCCCAGCGTGGCATCGAAGTGCTACCAGCCACCCTTGGTGAAGCGGTTGAACTCGCCGCCGATTCGGAACTGATGCTGAGAACGCTCGGTGAGCACACCTTCCGCCGCTTCATCGAACTGAAACGTCAGGAGTGGGACACCTATCGGGTACAGGTCACTCCCTACGAGATCGAAAGCTTCCTGCCCGTCCTGTAATCGGAAATCGCCAGGAAATGAGGAGCATCACACCGGGGGTTTGGTCTGCTACCTGGCTTCAGCCGTCGAGAGCGCCCAGCGCATCGCTGAGTTCAGCCGGGTCAGTCACCGGTGCTTGACATGTGAAGTTCTCGCAGACGTAGCCTGATGCCTTTCCGTCGACTGCCTTGCGGTCACGCATCAGGGCTGGCGAGGTTGAACCTTCATGGCCGCCGGCAACGACGATGCGCGGTCGGTAGCGGGCGTGGAAGACATCGATTAAGGGACCGGCGCCTGCCATGTCGTCATCGCCCTCAGGAACGACTACAGCCAGCTCACCGCCCGGCGACAGGTAGAGGTCAAGTGCCTGGAGCAGGTGCCCGAATGCGTCAGGCTGCCGGGCGGTCGCAGGCGCGAGCAGCTTCAGGACACCCTCAGCGTGACGAAGATAAGTGCGCTCGCCGGTAAGCCTGGACAGTTTCAGAAGACCGAGCGCTGCCGATGAGCTTCCCGACGGAATCGGGTGGTCGCCGACGTCCTTGCGTCGCGCGATCAGGGTTTCGTGGTCATGGGACGTCGTGAAGAACCCGCCCCTGTCCGGATCGGCGAAACGATCGATCATCGTTTCCGCAAGACCCTGCGCCCGTTTGAAGATCACCTCGGAGAAATTTGCCCCGTACAGCTGCAGCAGAGCTTCGAGCAGGAAAGCGTGATCTTCCAGGTAGGCGTTGAGCCGCGCATCACCCTGACGCCATGAACGCAGCAATGAACCCTGGGGGTCACGCATCCGGCTCCAGATGAACTCGGCGCAATCCTCCGCTGCCTCGATGTAATCAGCCCGCCCGAGGACGGCTCCGGCTTCGGCGAAAGCCGAAATCGCCAGCGCATTCCACGAAAGCACCACCTTGTCATCAAGTCCGGGCCATACCCGTTTGACCCGCGCTGCGAGCAGGTCACTGCGGATCGAATCAAGGTCCGGGCCGAACTCCGCGGGGGGATGCTCCACGGGAAAATGAAGGATGTTCCGTCCCTCGAAGCTGCCTTCGGCGGTCACCCCGAAAGTTTCGATCGCAAGGTCAGCCCGGTCGCCAAGGATCTCTCGCAATTCATCGATGGTCCAGGTATAGAAAAGTCCTTCTTCGCCTTCGGAATCGGCGTCGAGTGAAGCGTAAAAACCTCCGGATTCATCACGCATCTCGCGCAGCATCCAGTCGAGGGTTTCTTCGGCGATCCGGCGGTACCGCTGATGGCCCAGTTCCTGCCAGGCATGAAGGTAGGTTCTGGCCAGGAGAGCGTTGTCGTAAAGCATCTTTTCGAAGTGCGGCACCAGCCAGACGTCATCGACCGAATAGCGGGCAAAACCGCCACCGATCTGATCGTAGATCCCTCCGGCTCCCATCCGGTCCAGGGTTACTTCAGCGGCTTCGGTTTCGCCCCGGCCCAGCAGATAGTCGAGGGTGGAAGCCGGCGGGAACTTGGGCGCCGGCCCGAACCCCCCAAGGTCGGTGTCGGCATTCTCGACCAGGGTGGCGGTCCTCTCGGCAATCAGGCCGGGGTCGATGTCACCCTCACGGGCGTTGATCAGTGAAACCGCGGCCAGGCGCGTACGCACATCATTTGCCTGCGCGTTGATTTCCCCACGCTGCTCGTCGAACGCTTTGACAACCGCCTCCATGACCATCATGAAACTCGGCATGCCCCTGGAGGTATCGGGCGGGAAATAGGTGCCGCCGTGAAACGGAACCCCGTCCGGATCGAGGAAAGCGGTCAGCGGCCAACCGCCATGCCCGGTGATCGACTGGACTGCCTCCATGTAGATCGCGTCGATGTCGGGACGTTCTTCGCGGTCCACCTTGACCGGGATGAAATGTTCGTTCATGTAATCCGCGGTCGTCTGATCCTCGAATGACTCCCGTTCCATCACGTGGCACCAGTGGCAGGCGGCATATCCGACGGAAAGCAGAATCGGCTTGTCTTCGGTCTTGGCCTGAGCCAGCGCTTCCGGACCCCACGGTTGCCAATGAACCGGATTGTCCTTGTGCTGGAGTAGGTACGGGCTGGTCTCGTTTGCCAGTCGGTTGCTCATTGGCCTATCTTGTCAGTAGTGCGGCAGCTATCTGAAGCCTGGGTGAGAGAGGGACAGGGAAGGGGAGGGGGTCCTTCCCGGGAATTTGTGATGGGCACCTTGTTCATCGTGGCCGGAACGCTGGCGTGTTTCGCCGCTTTGGCCCCGGTGAGCAGTGGCGCCCCGACGACGGAACCCGCCGCTATCGGAATAGTTTCGATCGTGGCTGGCGCGGTAATGGTTCTGCTGAAACGCCCTCTTTCCGACGCGGTCATCGACGTCTACGCAATCGGCGGAATCCTGGGTCTGTCGTATCTGATCGGGATCGCCAAAACCGAAATCGGCACGGCAGTCGCCGCCATGCCATATCTGTGGTTCTCCGTCTATTTCGGGGTTTACCTCCAACCGCGGGCCGCACGGATATTGATCGTGTTCCTCTGCTTCTCGTTCGGCATCGCGCTGTCAGTTTCCGAAGTAGCGACGTCAATCCCGCTCTGGGTGATCTTTTCAGCAACAGTCGTGATCACCTCCGAATCCCTGCTCACGACCAGTAACGCCCTGAGGGTCCTTGCGCGGGAAGACCCATTGACGGGCCTGCTCAACCGGCGGGGACTGCAGGAAGCGATCGGACCCGTTTCCGGGATGAGTGACCGGATGGGGCGCCCGATGACCGTCGTCGCGATCGACCTCGATGACTTCAAGGCAATCAACGACTTGAAGGGACATGCCGCCGGCGATCGCATCCTTTCTCAATTGACCGCCGGATGGGCCGGAATCAAACGCGAAGCCGACCTGATGGCCCGCATCGGCGGGGATGAGTTCGTGCTCGTGATGCCGGCGACTTCGATGGAGCAGGGGGCCGTTCTGGTCGAGCGGCTGAAGGAAATCAGCGAGGTCAGCTGGTCCTATGGCATGGTGGAACTGGACGAGGACGAAACGATCCTGGACGCTCTTGAGCGCGCCGACCGGGACCTTTATGTCGCGAAGCGTGACCGGGGTGGCACTGCCCCCGTCACGGTGCCAGAATCCCCGTAAATGACCGACCTGATCGCCGCATCGATATTCGAACGTTTCTGGCAGGACCAGCTGGTTGAGAACGACCAGCAGGCGGTGTTCCTGATGCTGGTCGGTTTCCTGGGCTCATTCATATTCATCCGGATCAGCACCCGGATCATGCGCAGCGACAAGGTGTCCTGGTGGCCGGGGAGCGTGGTCAGCGAAAGCGGGGTACATGTTCATCACCTCGTCTTCGGCATCGTCACGATGATGGCCGCCGGAACGGCAGCCTTCGCGACGCTTGGCAGCAGCCCATGGTTCGAGCTGTTCGCGTTCATCTTCGGGATTGGGGTCGGCCTGACGATCGATGAATTCGCCCTCTGGGTGCACCTCGATGATGTCTACTGGGCTGAAGAAGGCAGACGTTCGATTGACGCCACGGTGATCGCCGTTGTCTGCATCGCCCTGATCCTGTTCGGCGGTCGCCCGTTTGAGATCGACGATGCCTCAACCGGGGCGATTATTGCCAGCATCCTGGTTACCGTGATGGTTTTCGCACTTGCCGGGATCTGCTTTCTCAAAGAACGGCTGCTCCACGGAGTAATCGGCATTTTCTTCTTCCCGGTCGGAATTTACGGCGCCTCGCGCATCGGCAAGCCGGGATCGCCCTGGGCCAAACGGCGTTACGGCGCACGAAATCCCGGCAAGCAGAAACTGGCCGAAGAGAGATTCCGTCCCGATCGAAGGACTGAACGATTCAAAGAGAAATTCCGCGACATCGTCGGCGGCGGGATCAGCTAGCACTGACCGCTTTCGCGAACTCCTCGAAAGCATGGACGTAAGCGTCGAGGTCTTCATCCGAATGGGCGATCGAAAGTGTCCATTCTTCTTCGACTCCGGGCGTCATGAAGATGCCGTGGTTCATGTGGTAGAGCCACGCCAGGGTTGAGAGTTCCTCGTTGACCTTGGTCAGGTAGTCGCGGTATTCATAGAGCGGCTCGGATGAGAAAACAACACAGCCTTTGGCGCCCATGCCCTGCGTATACGCAGGCAGCCCGTATCGGTCGATCACGTCCTGGCAGGCTTTGAGCAGATACTGGTTCTTGCGTTCGAGTTCGGCGTAAGCCTCATCGGTCAGCACGTCAAACAGGGTTGCCTCGGCCGCGGCCATCACCAGCGGGTTGCCGTTGAACGTGCCGTACTGCTTAACCACATCCTTTTCGACCAGTTCCGCCATTTCGGCCGACATGCCGATCGCGCCGCCCGGGTAACCACCACAGGTCGCTTTGGCCAGCGTGATCATGTCGGGCACCACACCGAATCGGGCGGTCGCTCCACCAGCCGAAATCGTCGCACCTGTCTTGACTTCGTCGAAGATCAGCTTGATGCCGTATTTCGAGGTCAGCTCCCGTACTTTCTCGAGGTAGCCCTCCTTCGGCGGGATGATGTTGATGTTCATCATCATCGGCTCCATGATCAGTCCGGCGATCTGGTCACCCATCTTTTCGAAGACGCTTTCGAGGGCCACGGCGTCGTTGAAAGGAACGGCGCGGGTCAGTTCGGTCAGGGCCACCGGAGTTCCGGCACCTTCGGGCACGCTGACCGGATCGTCACGGTCCCCGAGTGCTTCAAGGGGCGGGTAGACCGAGACCATCACCGAATCGTGGTGTCCGTGGTAGGAACCTTCGATCTTCAGCAGGATGTCGCGTCCGGTTGCGCCGCGGGCAAGGTGGACGGCATCCATGGTCGACTCGGTTCCCGAGTTGGTGAACCGCCACTGCGGCAGCCCGAAGCGGCGCACCAGTTCTTCAGCAACTGCGATCGACCCGTCGGTCGGGGCGGCGAAGTGGGTGCCGTTGTCGATGCGTTTCTTGACGGCGTCGCCAACCGTCGGGTTGGCGTGACCGATTGCCATTACCCCGAAACCGTTGTGGAAATCGGTGTATTCGTTGCCATCGACATCCCACACCTGCGATCCCTGGCCGCGCTCGAGGTACACCGGCCATGGTTCATTCACCTGGAACGAAGATGGAACGCCGTTGGGCATTACCTTTTCCGCTCGCTGATAGGTCTCGGCGGATGCTCCGGTCCGGTTCCGGAATATCTCCTGCTGGTGCTCGGTGAGCGACGCGACGAGTTTCGGGTCAAACGGGCCGGAATCACCCGTCGTGGCATCAACAGTCATTGTTCCTCCGATGGTTGGGTCCAGTTTTGGTCAGCCTATACCTGACGGGCCCTGAGTTCAGCCCGTTTGATCTTGCCGCTGGCAGTCTTCGGGAGTTCGTCTACGAACTCCACGATGCGTGGATATTTGTAAGGGGCGGTAGCTTCACGGCAGTGCTGCTGGAGTTCTTTCTTCAAGGCTTCGCTCGGGCTGCCATCGCGTAGAACGACAACCGCTTTGACGACCGATCCCCGTTCCTGATCGGGTGCTGCGATCGCGGCGGCTTCAGCCACGGCTGGATGGGTCAGCAGGGCCGATTCAACCTCGACCGGCCCGATGCGGTATCCGGCAGAAGAAATCAGGTCATCGTTTCGTCCCTGATGGAAGAGATAGCCGTCCTCGTCTTCTTTGACCAGGTCACCAGTCGGCCACCAGTCGCCCTCGAAGCTGCTGCCGTCGATGTATCGGGAGAAGAAGGTGGGCGAGGTCGAGGCCCTCACCTGGAGTTCGTCATCAATGATCCGCGTTTCGATGCCGGGCAGTGGACGGCCCATTGATCCTTCACGGCCGATCAGGGAATCTCCTGGCCGCATCCCGGTGACCTGTCCGGTTTCGGTCTGGCCGTAACCATCGGCGATCTCCAGGCCCGTCGCTTCGCGGAACACGTCGATCACTTCAGCGTTCAGGGCTTCGCCGGCAGAAACCATGCGTTTGAGTCCGGGGACAGGTGTGACCGTCGTGCGTTTGGCAAGGATCCGGTATTCGGTGGGTGCCTGACAGAGCACGTTCACGCCTTCGCGGCGGGCGATGTCGAGTCGGGAGTCCGGATCGAAACGGGCGTCCACCAACAGGGACCTGGCGCCGCGCAGCCAAGGGGCGATGAACGCGTTGCGTGAGGATTTTGACCATCCGGGAGCGGCGGTGCACCAGACAAGGTCACCTTTGTCGGCGGCGAGCCAATTTTCTGCCTGGGTCTTTTGGCCGAGCAGGTAACTCTGGCTGTGGACCACTCCTTTCGGTTCACCGGTGGAGCCGGACGTGAACACGATCAGGGCGGGGTCGGAAGGGTCGAGGTCGGCTGCTTTCGCCGGGGTCGCCTGGTCCCGGTCTTCGTCGAATACACGTTCGAGGTCGGCCATGTCCAGGTAGGGGATACCGTCGCCCAGGGCCGTGAGGTATCGCTCTTCACCGATGACAAGGGCCGGGTTGGTGCTATTGGCCCGGAACGCGAGGTCTTTGGCCGTGAGCTGCGGGTTCAGAGGCAGGGCGATCGCGCCCATGCGAAAGCAGGCGAGCATTGAGATAACCCATTCGATCCGGCTGCCAACCAGGATCATCACCACATCGCCGCGGCGTACGCCTTTGGCCAGCATCGCCCCGGAAAGGCCCATACTGCGGGCAAAAAGGTGGCTGAAGTAGTGGACCTTCCGGTTTCCGTCAGCGTCGATCGCGATCACGGCCTCCTGGGAGAAGGGGAACTGCTGGATGACGTCGTCGATGAAGTTCACTGGCGCCAATCCTATGCCGACCGATCAGGCAGCTACCCGCCGGTCCGGGTGGCGATGCCGGTCAACCCTTAAAGACCGAAGGCACCCGGTCAGGGTGCCTTCGGCGGTTCAGCTTGCGGCCTCGGCCGCAAACTTCAGTTTTCGTACTTCTTGACGATGCGCATCGCGCCGGCGGGGCAGGCGTCGACGCAGAGGTAACACAGCACGCATTCGTCAAGCTGACCCTTGACGATCTCGGTTCCGGCATCGGATGCCTTGAAAATCCCCACGGTGCAGACCTCTTCCAGTTTCTTGGCGAGGGCGGGGTCCGAGGCGGCGGGTTCGTCGAGTTCGATGTCGATGAAGACACTGTCCATGGTCTGGCTCATGCTTCGATCCTTTCCTTGACTGCTTCAGGAATTTCGTCAATCCGCTCAACGACCTTGATGCCGGCCTCTTCGAGTCGGATGATCTTTTCGCTGGCCGAATCTTCCTTGCCTTCGACGATCGTGCCGGCATGGCCGAAGCTCATTCCCTGCATCTCGTCGTCGTCCATGAACTTGCCGGCCATGAAAGCGACAATTGGCAGGCGCGAGTTGTTTTCCTGCTTCCATTCTGAAAGCTGGGCTTCCATCCGACCGCCCGGCTCCGTGTAAATGACGATGGCCTTGGTCTGTTCGTCGGCCTCGAAGTAAGGCATCAGTTCGGCGTAGGTCGATCCGATGATCGCATCGCCACCGATGGAAACGGCTGTGGAAACACCGAGCCCGGCCGCAGTGAGCGACGAGGAAATCTCGGTGGTCATGCCGCCCGAACGTGACATCACGCCGACGACTCCCGGCTTGTAGGACTTGGCTGCGTCCTTCGCCGGACCGCCGATTCCACCCATCTTGCAGACCTCGGGAACGATCAGTCCGAGACAGTTCGGCCCGATGATCCTGGCGTCATGCATGTCGGCGAACTCGACCATCTCGGCCACGTCGCCACGCGGAATGCGTTCAGTCACGATCACCAGCAGCCTGATGCCGTTGGCAATCGCTTCGATTACCGCGTCCTTGGTGAAACCGGGGGGTACGGTGACGATCGAACCGTCGATCGCGCTGCCGTGATTCTCGACGGCCTGGGCAACCGTGTCGAAGACCGGCACGCCATGGACCTCACGGCCGAGACGGCCGGGAGTCACGCCGCCGACGATCCTGGAACCGTAATCGAGGCATTCCTTGGTCAGGTTGACTGCTTCGCGCCCGGTGATGCCCTGGACGATGAAAGTCGTGTCTTTGTTCAGAAGGATGCTCATGCTGCTCCCTGGATCTTGGCGACTGCTCGACCGGCAGCATCCCAGAGGGAAACCGTGCGGTCGCAATATTCGACGCCGTAGTAGTCGAGGATCTTGTTGCCTTCGTCCTCCCAGGCACCGGGAATGCGGAAGATCGCGATCGTCTCGGCCGGATCCTTGTCCAGTTCGAGACAGGCCTTGATCACGCCGCGGGCGACGATGTCGACCCGGGTGTTGGAAACGATCGACATCATGACGGCGATCTTTTCGACGCCGTCCTTCTTCAGGACCTCCTTGGCAAGGCCGCAGGCCTTGGCTACCGACGGGTTGCCGCCGATCTCGGAGTAGTTGGCGGGTTTGCCGCCCTGGTTGCGGACCGCGTCGGTCAGGGTCAGCGAACCGCCGCCAGCGCCGATCACGAGCCCGAGGTTGCCATCGAAACCGTGGTCCTTGCCCTGGATCACACCGCGGTGGTCAGCGGCATCGATTGCCTTGACGTTCTTCTCGAACTCGGAAGGTACGTAGCTGTCGCGATTGTCGTCTTCGGCGATGCCGAGTTCCTTGCGAAGCACCTTCTTCTGGCGGCCTTCGG
>JBAWHK010000252.1:0-7043 GCA_049593795.1 Solirubrobacterales bacterium | reverse complement strand
GGATGGACGGCGTGGTTACACGGGTCGACGTCCTGGCTGCCCTCACCGCGGGCTGATGTACCAGCGGGCCGAGGCCCGGATCGACCTTGATGCCCTGCGGCACAACTGCCGGACCCTTCGTGGTCGGCTGGACCCCGGGGTGCAGCTCTGCCCGGTACTGAAAGCTGACGGTTACGGGCATGGTGTCGCCCACGTGGCTGGCGCTGTGGTCGAAGCCGGCGCCGATCGGATCGCGTTCGCTACCGCGAGGGAGGCGATGCGGATCCGTAGCGTTGGCATTCAGACACCGCTGCTGATACTCGGGGCTCTGGCCCCGGCCGAACTCGACATGGCGATTTCCGCAGGCGCGGAAGTTTCAGCCTGGGACCCGGGATTCATTTCCGATGCCGGCTCGAGAGCGGCTGCCGCGAACCAGACAGTCGGGGTGCACGTGAAGTACGACACCGGGATGGGACGCCTTGGTGTGGCCGACCCGGCGCAGGTGATGGAAATGGCCCGGGCGGTTGACACCCATCCCAACCTGGAACTCAAAGCGGTCTGGACGCATTACGCAACGGCTGATGACCCGGACAGCGAGTTTCTGGGGGTGCAGCGGGGCCGCATGGCTGATCTGGCCGAATCCGTGCGGGCTGAATACCCCGGGGTGCTGATCCATGCCGCCAACAGCGCCGCCCTGGTCGCCGACCCGGCTTCCCACTTCGACATGGTCCGTCCCGGTGTCGCGATCTACGGCATGGATCCGTTCGGAGAGGACCCGGATGCGCATGATCTGAAACCGGTGATGTCAGTTCATTCTTACGTTGCTTCGGTCAAGAGTTTCGGGCCGGGGATGAGTGCGGGTTACGGCCGGACCTGGATCGCTGACGGCCCGACCCGGATCGTGACGATCCCGGTTGGTTACGGCGATGGGGTGCGGCGCGGCCTCTCGAACCGCGGCCGGGTCCTGATCAACGGGGTTTCCTACCCCATGGTTGGCACGATTTCGATGGACAACCTGACGGTTGACATCGGTCTTGAAGATGAGGTCAGGATCGGCGATGAAGTCACCCTGATCGGGCAGCAGGGCGACAGCCGGATCACGGCCGAAGACATGGCCCTCGATCTCGACACGATCAATTACGAAATCACCTGCGGCCTTTCGCCGCGGGTTCCACGGCTGGGTACCGGGGATCCGTGAACCTCGACGCGATCGCTGACCGCCTCTTGGCGGTGGACCTGGTGCGAGAGGTGCATCAGGCGATTGGTGATACCCCGGCCTGGGTTGTTGGTGGCGCAGTCAGGGATGTAGCCCTTGGCCGTCCGGTGAACGACCTGGACATCGCGGTCGCCGAATCACCGCGACAGAGCGCCCGGGCGGTCGCCGGGCAACTCGACGGGTTCGCTTTCGAGCTTTCGTCGGAATTCCCGACCTGGAGGGCGGCGGCGCGGGACGGTTCCTGGCAGATCGACATCGCCGAAATGCGCGGTGGCAGCATCGAGGCGGATCTCGGCTTGCGGGATTTCACCCTGGGTGCGATTGCCGTGGATCTCGGCTCAGGGGATGCGCTCGACCCGAGCGGCGGTCTGGCGGACCTTCAGGCGGGGGTGATCAGGGCAGTCGGCCCGGAATCGTTCGCGACCGATCCGCTCCGGTTGATGCGCGCGGCCCGCCTGGTATCGCGCTTCGGCTGGAAGATTGATCCGGACACGATCCTCCTTGGCCGGAAGTCGGCGCCGCAGGCGGGGGAACCGGCCGGTGAACGCACCCTCTCGGAGCTGTGTCAATTGATGGCTGGTGCGAATCCGGTGCTCGGCCTGGAGGCGATGGATGATCTCGGCCTTTACGACTCCGTTCTGCCTGAAGTGGCCCACCTGAAAGGTGTTGTCCAGGGCCCGAATCACCACCGTGACGTGTACGGCCACACGATCGAGGTGCTTGAGGGGGTCCTGCGAATCGAATCCGACCTCGAAGCTTTCGTCGGCGACAGCGCCGGGGAGGTCCGTGCCCTGCTCGATGCCGATCTCGCTGACGGAGTGACCCGTTCGACCGGCCTGCGCCTCGGGGCGCTGCTCCATGACTGCGCCAAACCCCAGACCCGCAAGGACGAAGACGGTTTCGTGAGCTTTCGCGGTCACGACCGGGCCGGGGCGGACTCGATTGAAGCGATCTTCAAACGGCTCCGTTCGAGCAACCGGCTTTCGAGCTATGTGTCCGACCTGGCCCGACACCACCTGATCCTCGGGTTCATGGTGACCCAGCGCCCCCTTTCGAAACGTCAGATCTATGCCTATCTGAAAAACACCGATCCGGTGACTGTTGACGTGACCCTGCTGACCGTTGCTGACCGGCTGGGCGCCAGGGGCAAAGCCGGCATTGCGTCGGAAGAGATGGTTGCGGGTCATCTCGAACTGGCATCGGAGATGGTGGTTGACGGGCTTGAGTGGCGACGGACCGGCCCTCCGGCCCAATTCCTGCCCGGTAACGAACTCGCGGAGCGGCTCGGCATCGAACCGGGTCCGGAACTGGGCAAAGTCATGGAGGAACTGGCCGAAGCCCGATATGCGGGCGAAATCGCTTCTGCAAGCGAAGCTGTGGAATATGCACGACGCTTCCTCGATACTGCCTGAGTAGTACCCTCCGTCGTCGCAATGGCTAAAGAAGAAAAGATTGAGATGGAGGGCGAAATCACTGAAGCCCTCCCGAATACGATGTTTCGTGTCAAGCTCGACAACGACCACGAGGTGCTCGGGCACATCTCTGGCAAGATGCGCCGGCACTACATCCGCATCCTGCCCGGGGATCGGGTGAAGATCGAGCTTTCCCCATACGACCTCACTCGCGGTCGCATCACCTACCGATACAAGTAGGTCCTTCGGGTCACGGCGCAACCATTCGGCTGTCCACGTGTTCTTGATTCAGATGCCTAACCTCAAGCTAACACTTTCTGAACATTCTGACCGCAAGATTCTCGGTGCCATTTTCGGCACGGTAGCTTTGATTGCGGTCGCTCTGCTGGTCGTAATGTCGGCCCCTGGCGACTCCAAAGCCGCTTCGAAAAGGTTCATCACCCTCGGTGAATCCACCAAGAACCTGAAACCCAACTGCGGCATGGCCGCGACTGACCGTACCTGCACCGCCGAAGGCCGGATCACCGGCTATCAGGTGAAGGCAACCGGTTCGTCCCGTGACCGCGGATTCGTCGTGCCATGGGCAGGCAAGGTTGTTTCGTGGAGCATCTCGCTGTCCAACCCGACAACCAAGGACACCGATGAAGCCGGTCCGGCCCAGTTGCCTGCTTACAACAACTACTTCGGCTCACCGGCCCAGGCCCGGATTTCCGTCCTGAAGCGGGTACAGAAGAACAAGAAGGGTGATCCGCGCTACAAGATGGTGCGTCAGAGCCCGATTCAGGTTCTCAACCCGTATTTCGGAACCAAGGTCACTTTCGCGCTGACCAAGCCGCTGAACGTAATCAAGAATCAGATCGTTGCGCTGACCATTCCGACCTGGGCTCCTGCTTTCTGGAAGCCGAGGGCGTGCGATCTCTCCAACGGCACCGTTATTGACGAAGCCGCCTGTGCCCGGTCTGCGCAGAACAACACCTGGCGCGGCAGCAGGGCCTCGGGCAAGTGCTCGCTCGGCAACCCGGCAGTTGATTCCCAGGAGCAGATCGCGGAGAACATCGCCAACAGCCATCCTCAGCAGAAGGTCGACTCAATCAAGAAGTACGGCTGCTACTACGGTGGCAACGTGCTGCTTTACACAGCCAACGTGGTCGGCCCCTAGCCGACCCGGGGTTTAGCGGTCTGGTCGCTGTCTAGGCGGGCAGGCCGCAGAACTCGCACTTGGCGAGATCGCGGGCAGTGAGCTGTTCGCAGCGGCGGCACAGGCGAAGATTCACCGGGGTGCGCGGCAGGCCTGAAGCTGACGGGGCCAGTGGCAGAACCTGGGCCACGGGGACCATCTCTTCACCGGTCTCGGCGTCGCGGTAAACGACACCTTCTTCAGCGGGGGCGAAGCCTTCTCGTCCGGAAACGATGGCTCGCAGGCGGTAGGTCTGCTCGTTGGTCGTGCTCATTGGTGGAGAATATCCGTTAATGAAGATCCTCATATTTCACGGCTATCTACTGCGCGGTACCGGCAGCAACATTTACAACGCCAATCTCGCCCAGGCACTGGCCGGTATGGGCCACGATGTCCACCTGCTCTGCCAGGACCGTGATGCGGAGAAGCTTGACTGGGTCGATCGCATCGGAACCTGGACTGCGGTTGGCCTTGACGTGGAAGACCTGAGGGCCACCGATCACTCGGGGTCGATCACTGTCTACCGCCCGCCAATCGGCCAGCTGCTGCCCGTATATGTAGAGGATCCGTATGAAGGCTTCGAAGCCAGGGCTTTCCCCCGCCTGAGCGACGAAGAGATCGAGCACTACATAAGCGTCAATGTCTCGGCGGTTCAGGATGTGGTCGAACGGATCGGCGGTCAGGATGCCGCGCTGGCTAATCACCTGCTGATGGGCCCCGTCGTTTTCGCCCGGGCCGGGGTGCGTCCCTACGCCGTCAAGAACCACGGCTCGGACCTGGAATACACGGTCAAACCGAATCCACGGTTCGTGCCTTATGCGATGGAAGGGCTGGAGCCCGCAGCGTCGATTCTGGTTGGTTCCTTCCACACGGCCGACAGCCTGTGGCGGGCGATTCCTGATCTGGAACTTAAGTCGAAGACGGGCATGGGGCCGCCCGGGGTCGATACAGACGAGTTCAGCCAGATCGATTCAGCGTCGCAGCGCGCCGCGAGCGTCCTCGAGCTTGCCGAGCGGATAGAGGAGTCGCCGACATCCGACGTCTTCGGCCGCGACGAAGAACAGGCGGTCGAGGCTCTGCGGCATTACGCTGCCGCAGAAGGGCCGAGGGTGATGTTCGTCGGCAAACTGATCGTCTCCAAGGGTGTGGACCTGCTCGTTGCTTCGTGGCCACTCGTTCACCGCATGAATCCGGGTGCCAGGTTGCTCCTGGTCGGTTTCGGTGCTTATGACATCGGCCTGAGGGCGCTGGTCACCGCGATCGGTGACGGAGACATCGAGGCGATGGCCCACATCGCCGAAGCCGGCCGCGGACTCGAGGGCGGGGAGGACAAGCCGCTCGAATACCTGTCGGCTTTCGTAGAGGGCCTGCCCGAGGGCTATCGGGCAGCGGCATTGGCTTCGGCCGGATCGATCTCCTTCGGGGGCCGCTTTGAACATGATGAAGTTGCGGGCGTCCTGCCAGCTTCCGACGCGATGGTGGTTCCGTCCACATTTCCCGAAGCATTCGGCATGGTTGCGGCCGAAGGAGCGGCCAGCGGAGTGCTTCCGGTCTGCGCCGGCCACTCCGGGCTGGCCGAGGTCACCAAGACATTGAGTGACGAAGTTCCGGCAACCGCGGGGATGATCAGCTTCGACCTCGGACCAGGTGCGATTAACGATCTGGCGGCGAACCTCAACCGTTGGCTCGGGCTCGAACCCGCCGAGAGGGCGGTGATCGGCAGCGATATAGCCGAGTGTGCTGATCGGAATTGGAGTTGGCAGGGAGTTGCGGGAGACGTGATTTCCGCATCAGCAGGCCAAGTCCGGCCGGTTCTGGAGCCATGAGCTCAGCTGACGAAACCTTCCGACCGAATCATCAATAGAATCAAGGACGTCTCATGACTCCTCCTCGACTTCCGTACCTCAAACTTGTGCTGGCCACCCTTGCCTTCGGCACGATCCTCTCCGTAGTGATGCTCATCCCGGACTGGTTCGGCGAAGCAGCATCCACGGCGGCATTCCCGATCGACCGGCTGATGGACGTAACCATCGTCCTGTCCTCATACATCTTTGCCGGCGTTTGCGTGGCCCTCGGCTACGCGCTGATCAAGTGGAGGGTCAAGCCCGGTGACGAAAGCGACGGCCTGCCGATCCACGGCAATACGAAGCTCGAAATCATCTGGACGGTAATCCCGGCGATCATCGTGACCGTCCTCGGTGCCTACAGCTGGATCGTCCTCGATGACATCGAAGCCAAGGACAAAGACGTCCAGATCGTCAACGTGTACTCCCAGCAGTTCGCCTGGACCTTCGGCTATCCCGAACAGGGCAACAAGTGGTCCGAAGGTGAACTCCACGTGCCGGTTGACCGTCAGGTCGAATTCAAACTTCACGCGCAGGACGTACTCCACTCATTCTGGGTCCCGGAATGGCGGATCAAGAAGGACAACGTCCCCGGCATCACTACCAACGCGATCATCACCCCGGACAAGATCGGTACTTACCAGTTGATCTGTACGGAACTCTGCGGATTCGGTCACACGACCATGCGGGCCAAAGTCGTGGTCGAATCGGAAGAAAACTTTCAGAAGTACATGAAGAGCCTGGAAACAACGGTACCCGAGGGTCTTTACCTGACGGCTGACCAGCAGCTCGAAATCGAGCGCGAAGCACAGGCTAGAGACGACGGAATCGACGGCAGCGGTGTAGATGAAACCGCCAAGTACAATGTCGATCAGTCATGATGGAGGTCAGTTAAATGGCAGTCGCACTTAAGCAGCCGGGCTGGTACCGCGCTGCCCTTGGCACACTGATCGGGGCCGCCTTCGGCTTCTTCCTGGTCATCGGACTGCGGGCCTTGATGGGCCTCGACCTTTTCCAGACTGAACAGACCGGTTACCCACACGTAATCGTGCCGCTGATCGTCGCTCCTTTCGGCTTCCTCATTGGCCTCGGTGCTTTCGATTACTGGTTCCGCTGGGCGGCAGGCAAACCGACCATCCCGGAAGACCACTCCGGCCACGGTGCCACCAAGTGGCAGGACTACTTCAAGTTCAACACCGACCACAAGGTCATCGGCACCCAGTACGTCGTGACCACCATGATCTTCTTCCTGATCGGCGGCATGCTCGCCCTTCTGATGCGGGCCGAGCTGGCCCAGCCAGGAACGCAGATCGTCGCTGCGAACACCTTTAACGGACTCTTCTCCACGCACGCCGTGGTGATGATCTTCCTGTTCATCATCCCGGTCTTCGCCGGGCTCGCCAACTACGTCCTGC